>DIVP01000108.1 GCA_002422465.1 Peptococcaceae bacterium UBA6129
CTGGAATCGGGTTTTCGAAAATAATGAAATCACAATACAAGCCGGTATCACGGATGGAGAATTATTGCTGCACCGGATCTGATGTCTTCCGTAATGCCTGTTATGCTGTGGCATCGGGGGCTTATGACGTTGTTATGGCGATCGGTATGGAAAAGCTGAAAGATGGCGGAATGAGCGGGCTGAGCATCCCGGCGCTCGATATTGATCGTACTGAGCCTGAAATCGGGGCGCCATCGATGTTCGCCCTGCTGGCACCGGCTTATGCGCATAAATATGGCGTTTCCTATGAAAAGATGAGGGAAGTGCTTCCCCGGATTGCTTACAAGAATCACTTCAATGGCTCATTGAATCCCAAGGCCATGTTCAGGCAGGAGATCCCGATAGAGCAGATCAAAAAATCTCCGATGATTGCAGCGCCATATTTAACGGTTATGGACTGTTCGGGCGTATCAGACGGATGTGCATGTGCAATTATTACCAGGACTGATGACGCTCATAAATACAGAAAAGATCCGATGTATGTAAAAGCGGCGGAATTGGCGGCAGGTCCTGCTTACAGCGAGAGACACCAGAGTTATGACTTTACAACCATTCAGGAGACAGCACGAGTCGCTGAGCTGGTTTATAAACAGGCAGGGATCACAGACCCTCAAAAACAAATTAGTTTAATTGAATTGCATGATTGCTTTACAATTACCGAGTTGGTGCTATATGAAGATCTGATGTTAAGTGAACGGGGACAGGCTTGGAAGGAAGTCCTGGAGGGTAAATTTGATAAAGATGGCGCTATACCGGTAAATATTGACGGAGGCTTGAAGTCGTTTGGTCACCCTATTGGCGCAAGCGGGCTTCGAATGATGTACGAGAGCTGGCTGCAATTTCATGGTAAAGCAGGGAAACGACAGTTGGATGATCCGAAAATCGGACTTGCACATAATCTTGGGGGGATGCCTTGGTGCTGTGTAAGTGCGATAACGCTGCTTGGAAAGGAACTCGGGTAGAAGATATTTTGATAAGATGAAGCAGATGGGCGCTTTACCTATCAGGCAGGAGGGGGACCCATTATTTGTGAGGACGCCCTTTGGCGTCCTCATTATTAGTTTAGTAAAGGAGAAAGGAAAGTGGTCCATTTATGAAATCGAAAAACAAAGTAGTAATAGTTGCCGGCGGTGCGTCCGGGCTGGGGGAAGCAACCATTCGCTGGTTTGCAGGAAAGGGCAATCGAGTAGTAATTCTTGACCTCGCAGAGGAAAAAGGAAGAAAAATTGCTCGGGAGCTAGGCGACAACGCGCTTTTTGTTAAGGCTAGCGTTACTGAAGAAAAGGAAATGCAGGCTGCGGTCAATACAACGATTGAGTGCTTTGGCAGAATTGATATTCTTGTTACGTGTGCCGGCATCAACTCGCAAGACAAAGTTTTAGGTAAAAAAGGAGTCCATCCTCTGGATACTTTCAATAATGTGATACAGATTAATCTCGTCGGGACTTTTAACGCAATAAGGTTGGTTTCTGAGCAGATGGCTAAAAATGATCCCGATGATGAAGGGGAAAGAGGGGTAATTGTATGCACTTCTTCGGCTGCGGCCTTTGAAGGTCAAATAGGACAGGTGGCTTACTCGGCCTCCAAAGGCGCTATTAATTCGATGGTTCTTCCGATAGCGCGGGAATTTGCTTCTATTGGTATACGAATAAACGCTATAGCGCCGGGTATTTTTGAAACACCGTTGCTTATGGCCTTGCCGGAAAATGTCTTAGAAGCTCTTGGCAGGACGGTTCCCTTCCCCAACCGGCTAGGAAGGCCGGTGGAATTTGCGCAGCTTGTGGATAGTGTCGTGGAAAATACCATGATAAACGGCGAGGTCATTCGCCTGGATGGCGCGATTAGAATGCAGGCAAGATAGAGGAACTTGCTGCTGGGTAGAAGTCATATTATTAAACCGGAAAAGGTGATTGCTATGTCAGAAAAAAAACTGGTTAATTGGGAAAAAGAAGCTTCTCTTGGGATTATCACTGTCAACAATCCGCCTGCCAATGCTTTTAGCGTACCCGTGATGAAGGAAATGATTGTCTGCCTGGAAGAAATAGAAGCTGACAAGGATGTACGGGTTGCAATAATAACTGGCAGCGGGACAAAAATTTTTATTGGCGGTGCTGATATTAAGAGCTTTCCAAGCCTAATGAACGGTGACATTAAATTGGCACGCGAATTATCTGCGCAATGTGATGTGGTTTGCCGAGCCATTAGTGGATTTTCCAAACCGGTAATAGCTGCTTTGAATGGCGCTGCGCTAGGTGGGGGCCTGGAGTTGGCTCTCAGCTGCGATATGCGGGTAGCCAGTCCTACTATAAAGATTGGTTTGCCGGAAATCACGTTGGGCTTGATTCCGGGAGCCGGTGGAACTCAAAGGCTGCCGCGTTTGATTGGCTATGCCCGTGCTCTGGAGATGATGCTAACCGGCAAGCCTATCAGCGCTGAAGAAGCACTACTTATTGGCCTGATAAACCAGATTGCGCCCAGTCAGGCAGAAATATTGACAGCTGCGAAAAAACTGGCGTTGGAGATAGCAGAATATGCCAGTGAGACAATTAATACTATCAAGTTTGTTGTTAATAATGGATTGAAGGTAAGCCTGGAGGAAGCTATTCTTTTGGAGCGTGATTGTTTTAGTAAAACATTTAAGTCTCCGGTTGCCAGAGAGGGGATTAATGCTTTTTTAGAAAAGAGAAAACCGGATTTCAGCAAGTCACTGTTATGAATTGTCCTCCAAAACAGATAAAATTCTTCTGACGGTCTTTAGAGAATGGGTCCTGTGTTTCAGAGGGCCCATTCCTTTAATTTTATCGTTTAATGTTTACAACACGAACATTTAATCGCTAAGTTGTTTTTAAAGGATTATATCGCTCCGACAGAGAATAAATGGTAGGGATAAGGGGTGAAAAAATGATTATATTAGGTATTGATCCGGGCACAGCCATAACCGGTTATGGGGTTCTGGAACTGTCCGGTAATAAATACAAATTGCTAGAATATGGGGTAATCAGGACTGAGAAAACCGAAGAGCCGGCAGCGCGGCTCTATACAGTTTTCACCGGCATCAATCGCTTGATTGAGCAGTTTAAACCGGATATGATGGCTGTAGAGGAACTCTTTTTCAATAAGAACACGAAAACGGCACTGGCTGTAGGACAGGCACGTGGTGTTATTATCCTGGCAGCTCATTTAAAGGGTGTGGCCGGTTTTGAATACACGCCGTTACAAGTTAAACAAGCGGTTGTCGGTTATGGTAGGGCTGATAAAAAACAGGTGCAATACATGGTCAAAGCTATCCTGAATATGCCGGAAATTCCGAAGCCGGATGATGCGGCAGATGCCTTGGCTATAGCGATATGTCACGGTAATTCCTTTAATTCGGGGCTTGTTAGGAGGGAACACGTTGATTGAGTTTTTACAGGGTGAATTGGTCATCAAGGGTACAAACTACGTGGTGCTCAGAGTAGGGGGTATCGGCTATCGCCTTTATGTCTCGGCGCTGACAATTGACGCGCTGCCGCGGCTTAAAGAGGAAGTAACACTTTTTGCACATCTGCACGTCCGCGAGGATGAGTACAGTATGTTTGGCTTTCTGAACCTGGAGGAGAGAGAGCTTTTTGGTGATTTATTATCAGTTTCCGGTATTGGCCCTAAATTAGCCATAGCTGTTTTGTCAAAGTATCATGTTGCAGAGCTCAAAAGGATTATCCTCGTTGGGGATGCAGCCGCACTCGTAAATATCACCGGCGTCGGCAAAAAGACAGCAGAGAGAATTATTTTGGAATTGAAGGATAAAATCGGTAAGCAGGAATTGCAGGTACCGCTTGACACGAGTGACCGGGCCGGCTTTGCCAATGTCAGGGGGCAGGCTGTGAATGCGCTGTTAGCGCTAGGTTACAGTCTGACCGAGGCCCAGAAAGCGGTGCCGCTCATTGAATCGACAGACAGCAATATTACGGTCGAAGAATTAATCCGTGCAGCCTTGAAAACGATGGCAAAATACTAAAGTAACGGAGGGGCTCACATGCCAGAAGATAGAATTGTCTCGCCCGGTAAAACAGGCGAAGAGACTGAGGAACCGAAGTTAAGACCGAATCGTCTAAGTGAATATATCGGGCAGAAAAAGGTTAAGGAGAATCTGATTGTCTTTATTACAGCAGCCCGGCAGAGGCAGGAGGCCTTAGACCACGTCCTGCTCTATGGACCGCCGGGACTTGGCAAGACAACGCTTGCAAATATCATAGCGGCGGAAATGTCAGCCCAAATCAAGGCTACGTCCGGACCGGCCATTGAAAGACCGGGGGATCTGGCGGCAATCCTGACTAACCTGCAGCCGGGCGATGTGCTTTTTATTGATGAGATTCACCGTTTAAACCGCGCGGTCGAGGAAGTGCTTTATCCGGCGATGGAGGATTACTGTCTCGATATCATGATTGGCAAAGGGCCAAGCGCGCGCTCTATTCGTCTTGATTTACCACCCTTTACGCTAGTCGGGGCAACGACACGGGCCGGGAACCTGACCGCACCGCTGCGTGACCGGTTTGGAGTAGTCAGCCGCCTTGACTTCTATACGGAATCAGAGCTAATTACTATAATTGACAGAGCGGCGCGAATCTTGAAAATAGGGATAAATGAAGAGGGAGCCGCCGAGATAGGCAAGCGAGCCAGGGGAACGCCGCGTGTGGCCAACCGCATCTTGAAGCGTGTGCGTGATTATGCCCAGGTTCAGGGAGAAAGCATCATTACCAGGTCGATGGCCGATCAGGCACTTAACCTTTTAGAAATAGATAATATTGGGCTTGATGCTGTTGACCGGCTGATGCTCCGGACGATCATACAGAAATTTGGCGGTGGGCCGGTAGGCGTCGAAACACTGGCAGCCTCAATCAGTGAGGAAACCACAACAATAGAGGATGTTTATGAGCCTTATTTGCTGCAGCTTGGGTTTTTGCAGCGGACGCCGCGAGGGCGTGTTGCGACTCCTTTAGCTTATCAACACCTGAAGATTAAGTATGAAAAATCAGACAAAAACGAAGAGGAAGATTTGACCCTCTGGTAGGTAGGTGGTATAGATGAAAATACTCTTACACGCCTGCTGCGGGCCATGTACTATTTACCCGCTGCAGAAGTTAAGAAAAGATGGCCATGATATCCGGGGATACTTCTATAACCCGAATATCCACCCGTTCACGGAGTTTCAGAAAAGATTGGATAACTTTGAGCAATATGCTCAAAAAGAGGACTTGCCTGTAATTGTGGACTCAGAATACGAACTTGATGAGTTCCTGCGTCAGGTGTCATTTCGTGAAGGCGACCGCTGTCGGGTTTGTTATGGGATACGCCTCAGGAAGACAGCGCAGATCGCAAAAAGAGGGAAGTTTGATGCGTTTACGACGACTCTTCTGGTGAGTCCGCGGCAAAAGCATGATCTGCTTCGCGATATTGCTGTTGCTATCGGACAGGAAATAGGGATACCTTTTTATTATGAGGATTTCCGACCGGGCTATTTTGAAGGTATGCTGGTTGCAAAGAGCGAGGAAATGTACCGACAGCAATACTGCGGCTGTATCTACAGTGAACGTGACAGGTACCGTGCAAAGAATCAGCAAAACAAGAAAGGCCAGGAGGAATAAATAATGACGGACTTTTCCTCAATAGGGAAAATACTCATAGGGCTAGGGGTTTTTCTCCTTTTCCTGGGTGTGATTTTTTTATTGTTGAATAAGATTTCCGGGATTGGGCACCTGCCGGGGGACTTTTATTTTAGTAAGGGCAATTTTAGATTTTATTTTCCGCTCGCAACCTCGCTAATACTTAGTATCGTTTTGACGATAATACTGAATCTGGTTTTCCGGCGTTAACCGACATAAAGAAAATTATTACTACGAATATATTATATGAGGGGTGATCATGTTGGACGTAGAAGTACGCCAAGTAGTTACCCAAGTCCAGCAAGGTCAAGACAGTCTGCGGGAAGAGTTGGTCAAACAATATCTTCCGTTTATTCTGAAAGTAACCTCCCAATCGTGCAAAAGATTTGTTCGTCTCGGTGAAGACGATGAGGTCAGTGTAGCTCTGATCGCTTTTGATGAAGCGCTTAGTAAATATGATTGTACACAGAATACCTCGTTTTTTTCGTTTGCCGAATCAGTAATAAGAAGACGCATCATTGACTATTTCCGCAAGAAGGGCCGCGAAAACCGCGAGATACCCTGGTCGGCAGTTAACCTAGACGAGGATGGGCAGGAAACAACTTTTCAACTGGATAAATTGACCTGGGATAAAGCACGCGATATTCATTTTGAAAAAGAGATTACAGAATTACGCCGTGACGAGATTATCGAGTATCAAACAGAGCTGAAACATTATGGAATTAGTCTGCAAGACCTTGTTGAGATATCTCCTAAACACCAGGATGCGCGGAAGTCAGCCTATGAGATTGCCAGCATAATCAACGATAGTGAAAAATTTCGGTCTCATCTTCAGAAAACAAAGACATTACCGCTAAAGGAGCTCGAGAGTGAGGTAAGAATTAGCCGTAAAACGCTCGAGAGACAGCGCAAATATATCATCGCGTTAACGATTATCCTCATTGGAAAGTTTTATTTCTTAGACGAGTATTTAGAAGGGCTTAAGGGGTGACGGGGCTATGAAGGAGTTAAAAAAGGGACTGGTCATTGAAGCGACACCGGTGGGTTCGGTTACTGTTTTAACGGCTCAGGGCGACTTTTTGAATCTGGATTGGTCAACAACAGCACTTCCCCAGGTAGGAAGTGAGGTGGAATTTACCATGCCTGTGCTAAGAAAGAAAAAATTTGCACAGAAACAATTCTTAGCAATTGCCGCATGTTTTTTAATGTTGCTTCTCGGGGCTTCCGTCTGGGCAGGGTTGATTTTCCCGCAACCCCGTCAGGTTGTGGCCTACGTTAATATGGATATTAACCCGAGTATTGAGCTCGCGATCAATAAAAACGCTAAAGTAATTGAGGTCACCGGTCTGAATGAGGATGGGGTCAGACTGCTAGAGAAACTTAATCTGATTAATCTATCGTCTCAGGAGGCTGTTGGGCTAGTTACGGCGGAAGCTGTTAAGGAAGGATACCTTGCAGACGGAAAAGAGAATGCAGTTCTTATCACTGTAAGTGGTGAAAAAAAGGTTTCGGATAAGGTTAATAATTTAGAAAAGCAGGTAGAGAAAGTATTGACCGAGAACAAGCTTGCTGCCGAGACTAACCAGTTGAAAGTTTCGTCCGAGATACGCGATCGCGCTAAAGAACTAGATGTATCTCCAGGGAAGTATGTTATCCTCATGGAGGCTGTTGATCAGGGACTTGATCTGACTCTCGAGGATATCAAAGGCAGCAGTATTACCAAAGCAATAAAGGATTCCGGGGGTATACCGGGGCAGGTGATATCCGGAGCCAAAAAAGATATAGAGAAGATAAAAGAGGTTCAAAACCGCTTCGAAAAGAAGATGAAAGAGCGGGAGAAAAACCGCGAAACCTTCAGTCCACGGTCTGGATCAGAAAAACCAAACACCGACAAGAATGCCAGGGAAAACAGTAATAACGTTGGCAATGACACCGACAAAAGCCTTGATAAAGAGACAGGCAAGGAAACTGACAAAAATACTGAGAAAGACGCGGGCAAAAATATAAGCAAAAGGACAGACAGAAACGCAAACATAGATGTAGACATAGATGTAGACAGAAATATAGACAGAAACGCAAATACAGACGCAAGCAGAAATGCAGATAGAATCACTGAGAAGGGGCCAAACAACACTGAAGCTGCCGGACCAAAAGAAAATGGCACAGTGAAGGCAATCAAGGATATGATGCTCAGGCCCTTTCGTAATCTACGATAAAATGTATTTTGATAACAGAGAGCAGAAAAGGATCAGCAACGAGACAACTAAAAATACTTTGACTACAGCAGCCCCTTTTTTTATGGCCAGTAAGCTTCCGAGATAATTGCCGGCTATGTTGGCCGTTGCTAGTGGTAAAGCAAGGAGAAGAATAACCTTCCCTTCTATCAGGAAGACAGTCAACGCTCCAATACCGGAGGCAAGATTAAATGCTTTTGCTGTTCCCGAAGCCTGGACGAGATTGAGATGAAGAATCAAGTAAAATGCAATTATGAATAAGCTTCCGGCCCCCGGCCCGAAAAAACCGTCATAAAAGCCTATTGCTAACGCGATTAACGGAACCTTAAGATATAAATCTTTTTCAGAGATTTCTTTTACTAAGCCCATATCTTTTTTAGGTGCAAGGGTAATCGCCATAGCGACAGGCAAAAGAAAGACAATGATCTTCCCAACAGTTTCATTAGAGAAAAACAGGATTGTCTTCGAGCCTCCGGAAGCGCCGAGCAGGGAAAAAATTATTCCCAAAGCCACAACTTTCCATACTATTTTATTGTTTTTTGCAAAGTTAATCGTTGCGACGGATGTACCCAAAACGGCAGCAAATTTGCTCGTGCCAAGTGCGGTTTGTGGAGGGATCCCGGCCATTAATAGCGCTGGAATCGTTAAAAGACCTCCGCCTCCCGCAATACTGTCTATGAACCCGGCGACGAAGAACACAGCCGAAAGGGCTAAAGTAATAAAGGTCATATTTGTTTCTATCATAAACTCACCCCATTACATTATACTATATTTTAATTATTTTGAAACGGTTGAATATTTGGTACATGCAGTATTCCTTAAAAAAGGATTATCGAATATTGATATATGGGGAGGAATGAGACTGTGTTTTGTCGAACAAAGAGTTGGAGCTTATCTTACATTAAGGGGACAGGAAATGAAGAGCAACCTCAGGCAAAAAACAATATGCATTCTATTGGCAATGTTTATAATAACTATAGGGATGCCCGTATCTGCACGCGGTGTCCAGTTCGTTTCACCGAGTTATTCCCTTCGTGTGGCTTTGGGACTGGATTTTTCATCGGCCAGTTTTGCCGTCTCGGAAGGGAATTATGAATTAATTGACTATGCGACCCAAAGGATTATCAGCACTAACCCAGGTACAGGAACATGGGTCGTAGCTCCTAAGGGAGCTGCAAACCTGCAGCTATCCTATAATGGAGCCGCGGTTGAAGGGCTCGTCAATACACATCTTGTGATGCGTCAGAAAAACCGTGAGGAATTGAACGTCTTTAGTTTTAAGAATAAAAGGTATCGCGGGGATCTTCTCATCCAAAATATTAACGGGAAAATCCAGATAATCAATATTGTTGATGTCGAAAAATATCTGTATGGCGTCGTAGGCGCAGAGATGGGCATAGGTGCGCCGGATGAGGCTTATAAAGTCCAGGCTGTCGTCTCGCGTACATATGCTTTATTCTATATGGAAAATCCTCAGCTCAATTATGACGTTAGCAACACGACCGCTTACCAGGTTTATGGGGGTTACGACTCGGAGTTGACCAGCGGAGCGAGGGTAAAACAGGCTGTTGATGCGACTAAAGGACAGACTATCTATTACGATAATAAGATTATCCAGGCTTTTTTTCACTCGAACTCCGGTGGGTATACTGAAAGCTGTGAGAATGTCTGGACAAGCAATATGCCGTATCTGCGCGCGGTAGCAGTTCCGCAGGATGCTTATGCGGCACAGGTACCGCAGAACGGTGATTGGCCTGCGGTGTCTTTTGCGTGGCAAAAATCATATACCAGACAAGAATTGTCAGCTGCTTTGGGAAAATGGAATGCGGAACACCCAAGCGAAGCTATAAAGGTCGGGGAGATTCAGGATCTTGTCGCCAGCAGACAGGCGGTCGACCCGGTAACTAAGGTCTACCTGCCTCAAGAGACACAGTCTGGCCGCGTAACACAGTTGGATTTTGTCGGAACGTCCGGAGTAAAAAGCTTTTTCAAGGATCATATCCGGTCTGTACTTGGATTAAGAAGCACTCTTTTTAGTGTATGTTTTGATTCGACGATTAAATTGTTGACTGCTTTTGGCTCAGAGGACACCTTCAATCAAACGAAAGAACTCGTAGCTGTCAATGTTGACGGCTATGTAAGCAAATTAAACGGGAATAATGGGAATTACTATATACAGGGAGCAGACGGCGTTACAACTATGCCCAAGTTTTTTAACAGCCTGAAGATAGAAGGAAAAGGGTATGGACATGGGCTTGGCATGAGCCAATGGGGAGCATGGGGTATGGCCGTTTCCGGCATGAATTATACCACGATAATTGAGCATTTCTATAATCAGGATAAAAATGATGGCCGCCTGAAGATAATTTCCTATCAGACTGCAATGAATATGTAAGTGATGAGGATGAAGAGACCATGGATCTGAAAGATTTTGAGTATAACCTTCCGCCTGAGCTTATTGCTCAGGAACCGTTGCCTGCGCGCGAACGCTCGCGTCTCCTCGTCGTCCGGCAAGAATCCATGAACTTTGCGCACCGCCGGTTTTCAAACATTCTTGACTATCTGCAAAGAGGAGACGTTCTTGTTGCCAATAATACCAGGGTAATTCCGGCGAGGTTGTATGGCCGGAAAAATAAGACAGGCGCTGTCATTGAGGTTTTTCTCTTGCGGCGCCTTGACTTGCGGCGTTGGGAAGCGCTAGTGCGGCCGGGGAAAAGGGTCAGACCGGGGACGCAAATCGAGTTTGGAGCAGGGGAGCTTACCGCTGTTGCCGTGGATAATGCGCCGTCCGGTGGCAGGATTATTGAGTTTAAGTTTGATGGGGTTTTTGAGGAAATTCTTGACCGCCTCGGCGAGGTTCCGCTGCCGCCATATATTAAGAAAACTTTGCGGGAGCCGGAGCGTTACCAGACTGTCTATGCGCGTTATCGTGGTTCTGCCGCCGCACCGACAGCCGGCTTGCATTTTACGCCGCAACTGCTCGAACAGATTAAGGAAAAGGGCATCGAGTGGGTAGAGATTCTTCTTCATGTCGGGCTCGGAACCTTCCGCCCTGTTAAAGAGGCAGAACTAACAAGACATAAGATGCATGAGGAGTACTATGAAATTTCTCCCGAGGCAGCCATATCGATAAACAAGGCGCTAGCTGAGAGAAGAAGAATCGTTGCTGTCGGGACAACCTCTACAAGGGCGCTTGAAAGCGCCTATACTAATGGCTCGGTCCAACCCGAATCCGGATTTACCGATATTTTTATTTATCCGGGCTATGAATTCCAGGTTATCTCAGGTTTAATTACAAACTTTCACCTGCCGAAATCGACGCTCTTAATGCTTATCAGTGCGCTGGCCGGTAGGGAGAAAGTTCTCGCAGCCTATGAGGAAGCGATAAAAGAGCGCTACCGTTTTTTTAGTTTTGGCGATGCTATGATGATTATATAAGTGAAACTTCATTCAGATGAAGTCTTGACTCAGTCGGCTAGCGGATAAAATACAGATACTAGTTGGGAGGAAGCTGTTTGGCTGCCGTTACGTATGAGTTAATTAAAGAGGACGCCAAATCAAGTGCGCGCCTGGGCAGGCTCCATACGCCACATGGCTCTGTGGATACACCTGTATTTATGCCGGTTGGTACCCAGGCTACGGTGAAAGCCATGTCACCGCAAGAATTACAAGAGATAGACGCTGGGATTATTTTAAGTAATACCTACCATCTCTACATACGACCCGGACATGAACTGATCCGAAAAGCAGGCGGGCTCCACTCTTTTATGGCCTGGCCCGGTCCAATACTCACCGATAGTGGGGGATTTCAGGTATTTAGTCTCGGTGATTTACGTAAAATTTCCGAGGAAGGCGTGGAATTCCGTTCGCATGTAGATGGGTCGAAGCATCTTTTCACACCCGAAAAGGTTATGGAAATAGAAATGGCTTTAGGACCGGATATTGCGATGGTTTTTGATGAATGCGTCAGTTACCCGGCTGATTATGAATATACCAAAAAGGCGATGGAGCGGACAACACGCTGGGCGCGCCGCTGTAAGGCCGCGCACGATAAAAAAGATCAGGCGCTGTTTGCAATAGTTCAAGGCGGCGTATATAAGGACCTGCGTGAACAAAGTGTGCAAGAGTTGATATCTCTTGATTTTCCGGGTTATGGTATTGGCGGGCTCAGCGTAGGAGAGCCCAAACCCTTAATGTATGAAATGCTTGAGACAACTGTGCCTCTTTTGCCGGTCGGGAAACCGCGTTACCTTATGGGGGTGGGATCTCCGGATTGTTTGCTTGAAGGAGTAAAAAGAGGGATAGATATGTTTGACTGCGTCCTGCCGACAAGGATTGCCAGAAACGGGACGGTATTTATAAAAGAAGGCAAGCTCGTGATTAGAAATGCCCAATATAAGGAGGATTTTACACCTTTAGATCACGATTGTGATTGTTATACATGTCGTAATTTTAGCCGGGCTTATATACGGCACCTGTTTAATACCGGAGAAATACTGGGACTGAGGTTGACGACGATTCATAACCTCTATTTTCTTATCCGTTTAATGAAAGATATCAGAGAACATCTTGCCGCAGACACTTTTCTGGAATTCCGGGAGGAATTTTATAGAAATTACCTAGCAGATGAGATATAATAATTTTGTTGAAAAATTTTCCCGGTAGTGGTGGCCTGTCAAAAGGACAAGCCGGTATTAATATTTAAAGGAGGATATATAATGCAGGGTGGCAGTAGCTTTATTTGGTTAATTGGCTTTTTTGCGCTGATGTACTTTTTAATGATCAGACCGCAGCAAAAGCAGAAGAAGAAACGTCAGGAAGTACTCGACAGTATCCAAGCAGGTGAAAAGATTGTTACTATCGGTGGGATTCATGGCACAATTACTTCGATGACCAAGGATACAATGATTTTGGAAATAGCCCCGAATATTGAAATTAAAATGCAGCGTTCGGCAATCGGGTTTAGTGTCACTGAAGAAGAAGATAATGAAGATGATGCGCAAATAGATGAGGATGCAGAAAACGAGGATGAAAAGTAGATAATGCTTAAGAAGCGCAGAAGCGCTTCTTTTTTCGCGTATAAACAGGGAATTAAAGCTAACCCTATCTAGTAGAGGGGGTATCGGCATGATTTCCTTTGAAACAGTGAAGAACGATCCCGAGGTCTTGTGTTATGTGGGGATGGCTAATATCCATCTGGGTGTAATGGGATATACCGATCACAGCCTACGCCACGTGGAATTAGTATCACATAAGGCTTCGCAAATATTGACCGAACTGGGTTATCCGGCCAGGCTGGCCGAATTGGCGGCAATAGCCGCATTTTTGCATGATGTTGGAAATGTTGTCAACCGTCATAATCATTGTTTAACCGGAGCGCTAATAGCTTTCCATGTTCTTAATAGATTGGGTATGCCTTGTGAAGAGATAGCGCTGACTATTGGTGCGATTGGCAACCATGATGAACAGGAAGGTGAGATAGTCAATATCATTACAGCGGCGCTGGTTCTATCGGATAAAACTGACGTTCACCGCAGTCGCGTACGGAACAAAGATTTTGCAAGGTTTGATATCCATGACCGTGTCAATTATGCCGTTGTTGATTCGGAATTTAAAATAGACGGGCCGCAGCGTCGCTTCACGCTGTCCTTGAGTATAGACACAGAAATAATTCCGGTCATTGAGTATTTTGAAATATTTATGCAAAGGATGCTGATGTGCCGTAGAGCGGCAGTTTTTCTCAACAGTCAGTTTTCAATCGTTATTAATAATGCCACCTTGCTTTGATTTAAGGAGAAGACATTGGGTAAAAAATAACAACTTTCCTTATTTGACAAGCTTTTGTCCCAAGCATATAATTATCAGGATGAGATAATATTTTTAATATAGTAAACAAGGAGGAGTTGTCCGCTATGAACTGGGGGAAGGTCATTTCACTCATACTGATATTTGTCCTCATCATTACTGCTGCTTTTCTAGCAGTTGATCCTCTCAGGCAAAGTATGAAGCTTGGGCTGGATTTGCAGGGTGGTGTACAGGTTCGACTCGAGGCTAAAGGTCCTGTGACCGAAAATGAAATTGATCAGATTATTGCCATCATGAGGAACAGGGTTGACAAACTCGGCGTAACAGAGCCGATTATCCAAAGGGAAGGTACGAACCGTATTCTTATTGAGATACCCGGTATCAAGGATCCGGAGCAGGCTATCAATATTATCGGCAAAACGGCGCACCTTGAGTTTAAAACTTATGACGGTACTACGATACTCGAAGGTAAGGATCTGGCGGATGCTCAGGAAGCTAAGGATACCCAGACAGGTGAGATTTTTGTCTCAATTAAGTTTAATGAGGAAGGCACTAAAAAGTTTGCCGAGATTACTACGCAGCTCGTAAACCAATTTCCTCTGATTAATGGGCAGAAAGATGATCGCAGGACTATCCCGATTCTGCTCGATAATGAAGTGCTGCAAATCCCATATGTAGAGGAACCTATTACCCAAGGCGAAGGCCGGATTACCGGTTACAAAGATCTTGCGGAGGCCCATAATATCGCGCTGCTGTTAAAGTCCGGCGCACTGCCTGTTCCTGTCGAGATTATCGAAAAGCGGACAGTTGGCCCAACCCTTGGGGCGGATTCAGTACACAAAAGTACACAGGCAGCAATCTGGGGCCTTGTTGCGATTATGGTTTTCATGCTCTTGTATTATCGCGTGCCGGGTATAATTGCGAATATCTCGCTTGTGCTTTATACATTGATTGTGCTAGGGGTTCTAGCAGGGATCAATGCTACTTTGACCCTGCCGGGTATTGCGGGGATTCTCCTTTCAATAGGCATGTGTGTTGACGCTAATATCATTATTTATGAACGTATAAAAGAGGAATTGCGTAACGGCAAGAGTCTGCGGGCCGGCATTGATGCCGGTTTCTCACGCGCATTTTGGACTATTTTTGATTCCAACGTAACAACACTGATTGCGGCAGCCGTCCTCTTTTATCTCGGGACCGGGACTATCAAAGGGTTTGCGGTCACATTAAGCATAGGTATCCTTTGCAGTATGTTTACAGCTATTACCTTTACAAGATTCGTTCTGAAAATATTGGCTGATTCCAAGTTGGTCACGAATATCAAATATTATGGAGCATAGGGGGGAACTGTGATGAGAAAATTTGATTTTATTAGGAAAAGGAAAATCTGGTATATCATATCAACTGTGTTCATTTTGATCAGTTTAATCTCCCTTTTTACTCAAGGCCTGAATCTTGGAATCGATTTTCAGGGTGGCTCGCTGGTTCATCTTAATTTTAAAACAGCCGATATTCAGATTGAGCAGGTACGTGCTGTGCTGTCAGAATATGATTTAGGCAACAGCAGTATCCAGAAGGCAACCGATGGCAGCTTTACGATAAAGACTATAGAGCTGGAGCAGGAGAGACACGAAGAGATTTTAAAGGCTTTCTCTGATAAACTGGGTGAATATGACCTTTTACGCACCGAGAAAGTAGGACCTGTTATCGGCAGCGAGCTGAGGAGAGCGGGTCTGCTTGCGCTTGCTATTGCGGCCATCCTGCAGATTATCTATATTACCATACGTTTTGAATTCAAATTCGGTATTGCCGCTATTTTAGCGTTACTCCACGATGTTATTATCGCAGTCGGATTTTTCTCGTTCTTTCAGATAGAGGTTGACAGCGCTTTTATAGCAGCTATCCTGACGATTATCGGTTATTCTATCAACGACACGATCGTAATCTTTGACAGGATACGTGAGAATATGAAGAACAGGCGGAAGGAAGACTTGGCCTTGATCATCAATAACAGTATCGGCCAGACGTTGACGCGTTCGATCAATACCGTCTTAGCGGTAATTTTCATTCTTGTAGCGTTACTTGTGCTTGGAGGAGAGACGACGAAGAACTTCTCGCTTGCTCTTTTAGTCGGGGTTATCAGCGGCGCTTATTCGTCAATCTGTGTAGCCAGTCCGCTGTGGTATGAGTTTAAACCTGAGGAACATAAGAAGGTCAAAACAGCTTAATTAAGCTAGCTCAAGGGCTGTCGGGGGAGTGAACCGACAGCCCTTTACATTTGTTTGGAAATTCATAGCAGGAAAATAGTCTGCGAAAGCGAATAGTTTATTAAAAGAGTTCGATAAGGGTGAGGTGGTCTAAAGATGCAATTCTACTTAATCATAGCTTTGATATTTTCGTTGCTTGTGGCAATATTTGCAATTCAGAATACGGCGCTTGTTGTGGTTTCATTTTTAACCTGGCAATTTTCCATTCCATTAGTGCTTATCCTTTTAGGTTCAGCGGTGTCGGGCGCTTTGGTGCTGTACTTCCTAGGGCTATTCAAACAGGTAGGGTCGTGGTTTAAGATACGACAGCTGAATAGCCATAAGGAAAGCCTCGAAAAGCAGGTACAAAAGCTCGAAGAGCAGCTCAAGGATATGCAAGTTCAACATGAAGCGGAGGAAAAGGAAGCAGCAGAAAAAGAAGCAGCAGAAAAAGAAGCTGCTGCAAAAGAGGCCGCTGCAACAGAAAAAGCAAAAGAGGACTAGCAATCCGCATAATATGAAAAAAAGACATTATTAACATAGCTGCTAAAAAAGAGACAGAAGTCTCTTTTTTAGCATAGACAGGAGAAAATGATGCGTGATAAAAGAATCTGGCGGCTCAGAAAACCGGATTATGCTGTTGCCGAAGGGCTTGTACGGGAGATGGCAATTTCCCGGGCAATGGCTTGTATTCTCTTCAACCGAAAACTGATCTCTGGGCAGGAAGTCAAGTTGTTTTTGTCTGCAAGTAAGACGGATTTGCATGATCCACTTGAGATACCCGGAATCAAAGAAGGTGCGGACAGAATTTTTGAGGCCGTCAAAAAACAAGAAAAGATCGTAGTCTTTGGGGATTATGATGTTGACGGGATCACGGCCACAGCTCTCCTGACCGGACTGCTGCATCAACTCGGCGGTAAGGTGAGCTATTATATTCCCGATCGTCTCAAAGAGGGTTATGGCTTGAATAGACAGGCTTTGCAGCGCGCCAAAGATGACGGAGCCGGGCTTATTGTGACTGTAGACTGTGGGATAGCCTCATGTGAAGAAGCTGTTTTCGCCGGTGAGCTGGGGCTTGATCTCGTCATATCCGATCATCACCAGCTCCCTGCAGTGCTGCCGCGTGCGTTAGTAGTAATTAATCCGAAAAAGGCTGCCGGGATACATCCCTGGTCGGAGCTGTCCGGGGTCGGGGTTGCCTATAAATTAGGGCAGGCTATAGCAACTCTGGCCGGACACGAAGGGCTCTGTGACGGGTATCTGGACTTAGTCGCACTGGGTACTGTCGCCGATATTGTGCCTCTTTTGGCGGAGAACAGGATACTCGTCAGGGAAGGGTTAACTCTGATAAATAGCGGTACGCGGCCAGGGATAGCAGCAATGCTGGAAATAGGCGGGCTAACAGGCAAGGAAATATCCGCGCAGCAAATCGCCTATACGGTTGCTCCGCGTCTCAATGCCTGTGGGCGAATGAGTCAAGCGGGCATCGGGGTTGAGCTGTTATTGACAGATAGCACGGCAATGGCCGCTGAAATGGCTGCCATGACTCAGCAAGAAAATCTGACGAGACAAGCCTTTGAAGCGAAGATGCTTGATGAAGCGCTAACTAAGGCAGAAAAAGAACTGGACCTTGCACACGATAAAGTAATCGTTCTGGCCTCACCAGGTTGGCATCCCGGGGTTATTGGGATAGTGGCCTCGCGTTTTGTCGATAAGTATTATCGCCCGACAGTGATAATAGCGGTCGATAACGGAGTTGGTAAAGGATCGGGGCGAAGCATACCCGGATTTAACCTTTATGAAGCTCTGGAGCATGTTCGCGAATACCTGCTGGAATTTGGCGGACATGAAATGGCTGCAGGTCTGTCTGTGCAAGAGGATAAGATAATAGACCTGAGAAAGGCATTGAATGCCTATGCCGCTGATATGCTCGATGAAAAGTGTCTCATTCCGGTACTGAATATTGATGCCGAGGTTAGCCCTGGTGAAATCACCGAGCAAGTAATTGTGGAGATTGACAGGCTGGCTCCATTTGGCGCTGAGAATTCCAGTCCGCTTCTGGTTATGCGCGGGTTGCAATTGTCTAGCTGCAAACAAGTCGGGGGAGACCGTAAGCATTTAAAAATACGGGTAATGGCAGAGGGTAATCGGCTCGACGGAATTGCCTTCAATATGGGCGAACTGCAGGAACAGGTGGTCAAGTGGTCAAAGTGTGATATTGTCTTTTCTCCGGAGATGAACTATTTTAATGGCAAAGCACAGCCCCAGCTTAATATCAAAGATATTAAGGCATCTGGTGAACCGGATGATCCTTATGCAGGCGCATCCTTTTTAGACAAGCTATATGCCGAGGGTGAGGTATGGCTTGAAGATGACTATTATCGTGATATTATTAACCGCGAAGAGTTTTTCACAAAAGTAGTCGGCGTTTCTTTTGAGGAACGTCAGGTAACAATCAGGGGGATCAAGGACGGGGAGACTATCCGAATTAAACGCGAACCGGAAAATGAATATGATGCCAATGCGCTTGCCGTCTATTATAACAGCAAGTGCATCGGGTTTCTCAACGCCCGTCTGGCCCGTAATCTAGTTTTTGCCTTTGACAAAGGGGCACTATATGAGGCCTATGTTACTCAGATAACCGGACGTGATCAGGAAATGGCCGGAGTGAACCTATGCATACGCAAGGTAAGCAAAGAAAAAGACGCCAGCGAACTTGAGACGATAAAAAAAAGTTTAAACCTCTTATCAGAGCATGAACTCGGAGAGAAAATAAGAAAAGTTATTCTCGGAAATTATAGTTATCATGAAAAACAGAACGAAGCCTTGGAGAGTCTGAAGGCTGGTCATAATACGCTTGTGATTTTTGCAACCGGGAGGGGTAAATCGGCTGTTTTTCAGACAATGGCGGCTTATCTGGCTTTAGTTAAAAAACAGATTACCCTGATAGTTTATCCGCTGCGTTCGCTCGTCAATGACCAATACCAGCGCATGAGGCAAAAAATGATTGAGCTCGGTCTTCAAGCGGCATGTATCAATGGCTCAGCGAGCCCGGAGCAGAAAACGGAGTTTTTCCGGAATATGTTGCAGGGGAATGTGGATATTATTCTCACTACGCCTGAGTTTCTCGAATATCATGTAGAGAAATTCAGCGCAATAGCCGGCAGAATGGGGCTTTTAGTCATTGATGAAGCCCATCACCTTGGCAAAGCTAAGCGTAAAGGCTACAGGGCGCTGCCGGGGAATTGGCGTCGGCTTGGGAGGCCGCTCGCACTTGCTGTAACGGCTACGGCTGATGAAGAGTTTGCCGACAAGATTATTAATTCGCTGGAATGCTCAAGGGTAATAATTGAAGACTATGAACGCAGCAACCTTTGTATTGTCGATGCGCGTGAAGAAAAAGATAAACTGGCGTACCTGGTCAGGCTAATTGCCGGTAATGAAAGGGCAGTAATCTATGTTAATAGCAGGAAACAGGCTTATCAGTTAGCAAGTGAACTCAGAGCTTACTATCCGCCGGCAAGAGAGGAAATAGGTTTTTATCATGGCGGATTAAACAGTGAATACCGTCATTCCCTCGAAGAGATGTTTCGTGAGAGGGCCCTGAGAGTTATGGTAACAACAAGTGCGTTCGGAGAAGGCATCGATATCCCGGATATCAAGCATGTAGTCCTTTATCATCTGTGTTTTTCACGAACCGAATTCAATCAGTTAGCCGGCAGAGCTGGGCGCGATAACAAGGCAGCCAGCATTCATATCCTCTTTGGCGATAAAGACAGAAAACTAAATGAGTTTATCCTGGATTGTGCCGCTCCTTCGCGTGAAGCGTTGGCTAAGCTCTATGTCTTCCTTCGGGAACAAGCCCTTCTGAAGAACCCGTTCCAGCTGACGAATCATCAGATTAGCGAGGCTATGGGACAAAAGGGCTTAAAGAATTTTCATGAACAGACTGTTTCTGCCGGTTTAGCTATTTTCGAAGAGCTAGGTCTCATTTTAAGGGAGATTGAGGGTGGCAGCCGCTATATACATTTTGCTCCGCCGCCAATCGGCAAACTGGAATTAACCGATTCTATCCGTTATCTGGAGGGCCTCGGCGAATGGGAGGAGTATCAGGAATTTGCTGCGTATGTACTCAGTGAAGAGCAGACTAATATCCTCAAAGCAGTCAATAAACCTATATATCCGGTGAGTATGTTAGAAAAAAAGGATAGGATAGTTTAGTAGAATACAAATTAAGAAACTACTGTGCAAATGAGCTAAGGATAGTATAATAAAGTAACGACTGTGCAAACAGTATAGGGGAAATCTGAGCAAGAACACTGGTGGTGTAAAGTTTGTTGTATGAAGAACTTTTTGAGCGGATTAATAAATATCTTCCGGAAGACCAAATAAAGCTCGTCGAAGAGGCTTATGCTTTTGCGGTTAAGGCACATGGCGAGCAGATCAGGATTTCCGGCGAGCCGTATATAACACATCCGTTAGCGGTAGCACATATACTCAGCCGCCTTGAGCTTGATGTGCATTCAATAGCTGCAGCGCTTTTGCACGACGTAGTTGAGGATACGGATATCACCCAGGAGGACATTGAGAAAAATTTTGGGGTGGAGATAGCTTATCTGGTTGACGGGGTTACGAAACTAAGCCGGATTGAATTCCGTTCAAAAGAAGAACAACAGCTCGAGAACCTGCGCAAGATGTTTCTTGCGATGGGCAAGGATATCCGGGTTATCCTAATTAAATTGGCTGACCGCCTGCATAATATGCGTACCCTGCAGCACCAACCCGTCAAGAAACAAAGGGAAATTGCTCAGGAAACCATGGAAATATTTGCGCCGCTCGCCGACAGGCTTGGAATTTTTACAATGAAATGGGAGCTCGAAGATTTGTCCTTCCAGTACTTAGAATCCGAAAAATATTCCAAGCTGTCCGAAAGCATCTCAATGAAGAGACGCGAACGCGAAGATTTCATCGAGCAGGTTATTGGGATCTTAAAAGAGCAACTGGACGAGGTCAGTATCAGGGCAGATATAAAAGGCAGACCGAAGCATTTTTACAGCATTTATAAAAAGATGAGGGATAAGGGAAAAGAATTAGGCGAGATTTATGACCTGATTGCTGTCAGAGTAATCGTGGAAAACGTAAAGGATTGTTACGGTACGCTCGGCATTATCCATACCCTCTGGAAACCGATCCCAGGACGCTTTAAAGACTTTATCGCGATGCCGAAACCTAACATGTACCAGTCACTGCACACTACAGTCATGGGCTTTGAAGGCGAGCCGTTTGAAATCCAGATACGTACCCTAGAGATGCACAGAACTGCCGAATTAGGCATTGCCGCACACTGGAAGTATAAAGAGGGAGGAAAGGGCGGCAGCAAGGATTTTGAACAAAGACTGACGTGGCTCAGACAAATCCTCGAATGGCAGACCGAGGTGCGGGATACTAAAGAATTTATGGAGACCCTGAAGATAGATGTTTTCGCTGATGTTGTTTTTGTATTTACCCCGAAGGGAGACGTTATTCAGCTTCCGGCAGGGTCAATACCGATTGATTTAGCCTATCGTATTCACTCCGGCGTAGGCAACCGCTGTATCGGTGCGAAAGTCAACGGCAGGATAGTTACACTTGATTATGTCTTGAAAAATGGAGATATAGTCGAGATATTGACCTCTAAACAGACTCATGGACCCGGCCGGGATTGGCTCAAAATGGTCAAAACCTCGCAGGCCAAAAACAGGATCAGGCAGTGGTTCAAAAAAGAAAAACGCGAGGAGAATCTCCTGCGCGGTCGGGAGTTGTTAGAAAAGGAATTCAGGAAGCAAGGGCTGGATTTCACCGAGTTTTTTAAATCAGACCGGCTTTCGGAGATGGCCAAACGCTTCAGCATGTTTAATTCCGAGGAACTTTTATTGGCTGTTGGCGAAGGGGTCGTCAGTACGCTTCAGGTTATAACCCGCCTCAAAGAGGACATCCAAAAACTAAAGAATCTGCCGGAGGATACACTTTTCCCGGGATTTATTCCGGAAACGAAGAAGGCGGCACATTACGGCAAACCGCAGCAGGGAGTTATGGTCCATGATATCGATGATGTCATGATTCGGCTCTCGCGCTGCTGCAATCCGTTGCCGGGCGATCCGATTGTAGGCTATATTACGAGGGGGCGCGGGGTTTCGGTGCATCGTGCCGATTGCCCGAATGCCGCTTATCATATCCAGGAAGAACAAGGGAGAATAGTTGAGGTCGCCTGGAGTGACAATTCAGAGAGCAGCTACCAGGTGGAGATCGAGGTTCTGGCTTTGGACAGGTCACGCTTAACAACCGATGTTATGAACACTATCGCGGATATGAAGGTAGAAATCCATTCGGTTCGTGCCGGTGCTGCCAGAAACAATCAGGCTACGGTAAATCTGAAAATAGAAATAAGTAATCTCAGTCAGTTAAAGAGTGTCTTTGATAAGGTTAAAAGAATTAAAGACGTGATTGATGTATATCGTGTTGTTCCGCATCAGGAATAGAAATATTCAAAAAGATGAGTCGCAATTTCTAAAGGAGGAGAACTATGCGTGCCGTTGTGCAGAGAGCCAAACTGGGCTCTATATCAATCGCCGGGAAAGAGATAAGTCGGATAGACGCCGGACTTGTCGTTTTATTAGGTGTAGGGCAGGGAGATAAAGAAGAAGACGCCCGTTATCTCGCAGAAAAAATAGTCAACCTGCGAATATTTGAGGATGAAGCCGGGAAAATGAACTTGTCACTTCAGGATGTCGGTGGTGAAATCCTGGCGGTATCGCAGTTTACCCTTTATGGCGATTGCCGTAGCGGAAGAAGACCAGGTTTTTCTCAGGCAGCAACACCCGATGAGGCCGTGAAGTTGTACCAATATTTTATTGAAGAGATTAAAAATAAGGGTATAGCTGTATCGACCGGCGTTTTTCAGGAGCATATGCTGGTTACAATTGGAAATGACGGGCCTGTGACCTTGCTGCTCGACAGCAGCAAGCTGTTCTAGAAGAAGGAGGGTATGTAGGTGAAAGTACACGTGATGGAAGTAGGGTCTTGTCAGGCTAACTGTTATCTTGTTTATGACGATGAGACAAAGGACGCGTTCATTATCGACCCCGGTGCGCAGGGGAAAGAAATCATACGTGAGGTAGGAAAACTGGGTTTAAAAATTAAACATATCGTCAATACCCATGGTCATAGCGACCATATCGGGGCTAATGAATATGTTAAAGAAGCTACCGGTGCGCCCCTGCTGATTCATGAGGACGATGCGCCGATGCTTACGAGCCCGGCTAAGAACCTCTCAATCTATTTCGGAGAAGACATTAATAAACCGGCTGCCGACCGACTCTTGAAGGATGGCGATGTTCTTGACGTGGGCAGCATGAAATTCAAAGTGCTGCATACGCCCGGCCATACACCCGGAGGAATATGTCTCGTAGGGCAGGAAGCATGTTTCAGCGGAGACACGTTATTTGCTTTGTCGATAGGACGTTCCGATTTCCCCGGCGGTTCGCACAAAGCCTTGATTAACTCCATTATCACGAAGCTTCTACCTTTGGATGATAAAGTAATTGTCTTCCCAGGACATGGCCCGCGCACAACGATAGGCCAAGAAAGGGTTGGAAATCCTTTTTTATAGGATTACGATATGGTTATAAAAAAAATTCTTATTTCTACCACGGAGCCTGATGATCTCAGGGTTTTAAACGATGTGTTGAGGGCTCATTTCCCAGAGTCTGCAATCGCCGACATGTCGGATAATCAAATTATATCCGGTGAAAACGAGTCTGAAGAAGGCGTGATCCGGCTATATATCGAATGGCTGTCTTTTCAACAGGGGTTACGAGCCAGGCTGGTATACCGCCGCAAAGAGTATTCTCAGGCGGAGAACGTATCGGCTCAGGGTTTTCAAGAAGAGCCGACCAATCAGAGACGCCGCCTGTTGCGCTTAGCTGTGTACAGGCTTATTGCGGTTGCGAGTAAAAATGAAAATGAGATAGCAAGACCAAGCACCTGGGGTATTCTGACAGGTGTGAGACCTACAAAGATCGTACACCGCCTTTTTGAGCAGGGGTTTTCCGAGGACCGGGTCATACATCACCTCACTAATGATTATGGTATTAGCGCCGAAAAGGCACGCCTCGTTATAAATGTAGCGCTAATACAGAAACCCTATTTAAGTGGGCAAGATTGTATGCGAAATCCCGCCGCAGATACTGCGCCCAATATGGTCAGCGTGTATATCGGCATTCCATTTTGTCCGACCCGCTGTCATTACTGCTCGTTTCCCTCGTTTTCTCTTGAGCGTCACGGGCATCGGGTTACGGAATACTTGCATGTATTATACGGCGAGATGAAAAGCGTTGGTCTCGCGCTAAAAAAAATGGGGATTTTGGTGCAAACCGTTTACATTGGCGGCGGCACACCTACGTCTATATCTGCCGGACAGCTTGATGAGCTTTTGGCTAGGGTTGATAGCTCTTTTCTATTCGCACAAGGCCGGGAGTTCACTGTTGAGGGCGGACGGCCTGATACGCTTGATGAAGAAAAATTCCAAGTTATGAAAAACCATGGAGTATCGCGGATAAGCATCAATCCGCAGACCATGCACGAGCCTACCCTTGTGACTGTCGGCAGAAAGCATACACCTCAGGAGGTTATTGATAAGTTCCAGCTGGCCGGAAAGATCGGTTTTCCTGTCGTCAACATGGATCTGATTGTCGGGCTGCCCGGTGAAGACACAGAAATACTTAGAGAGACTCTCGAGGCTGTTATTGATTTAAGGCCGGAGAACATTACTCTGCATGCCCTGGCTATTAAGAGGGCTGCCTATTACGGGCAGGCAGCGGTAATTTTGCCGGGGCAGAACGAAGGGGAGAACTTGATGACCTTGGCGCACAGCACCTTGCAGCGCCATGGATATATTCCGTACTATCTTTACCGTCAAAAAGAGATTCTCGCACATAGCGAAAATGTTGGTTATATGTTACCTGGCTTCCCATGTATATATAACATCCAGATGATCGAAGAACGGCAGACTATTCTTGGTTTTGGGGTTGGAGCCGGCAGCAAGTTTGTGCGGCCAAAAGAGCGAAGTCTCGAAAATATCTATAATCCTAAGGATTTAGATGTCTATTTTCAAAGGATAGAAGAAATCATCGCAACTAAAGTTGACAAGCTAGCAGCCTTTGTATACAATTGTCTCTAAGGATAATCTGTTTGTCCGGCTGCACACCGTAAATACGCTGTGAAGAGGAACAGGGTCAGTTCATTTTGTGTGGCAACGCGGGTTTTGCTCGTTCCAGCAAGTGGGGAACGTTTTTTTATTGTTAAGGGGGTTTCAAAGGATGCTTACTACAAGACCTAGAGGGACTAATGACATCCTGCCTGAGGAAATTGGGAAATGGCATGCTCTCGAAAGAATATTGAGACTTGTAGCCGGGCTTTACGGATTTAAAGAGATTCGTACGCCAATTTTTGAACATACTGAGCTTTTTTTGCGCGGTGTCGGAGAAACTACAGATATTGTGGAAAAGGAAATGTATACCTTTATCGACCGCGGGAAGCGGTCTGTTACGCTGCGGCCGGAAGCTACGGCTTCGACAGTGCGCGCTTTTGTTGAAAACAAACTATATACCGGACCACAACCGACCAAGGTCTATTATCTGGGGCCTATGTTTCGTTATGACCGGCCACAGGCCGGCCGATATCGGCAGTTTCACCAGTTTGGGGTCGAGGTTTTTGGCTCGCGTGATCCTGGTGTTGATGCCGAAGTAATTGCGATGGCTATGGAGATCTATAACCGGCTGGGCTTAAAAGACCTTACGGTCGAATTAAACAGTGTAGGCTGTCGGGTTTGCAGGCAGGTTTACCGCAAAAACCTTCAGAGGTTTCTCGAAGCGCGCCGCGAAAAGCTTTGCCCTATCTGCCAGGAGCGTCTTGAGAAAAACCCACTGCGCATACTTGATTGTAAAAACCCGGACTGCCAGGAATTGACCGGCGATGTTCCTAAAATAGTGGATGATTTGTGTGAGGACTGCAGCAGCCATTTTCAGAAGGTCCAGGAATATCTTACGGCTTTTGGCGTTTCTTTTCATCTGGACCCGCGCCTTGTCCGCGGCCTCGATTATTACAACCAGACAGCGTTTGAAATAGTTGCCCGTGGCATTGGAGCGCAAGCCTCAATTGGCGGTGGCGGGAGGTATGACGGTTTAGTTGAACAATGCGGAGGACCGGACATGCCTGGTATCGGCTATGCGCTTGGGCTTGAACGGATATTGTTAACCATGGAACAACAGGGGATCAAGTTGCAAACAGCCTCATCTGTACATATTTTTATAGCAGCGCTCGGGGAAAAAGCCCAACTTGCAGGGGCTGTGATTGCACAGCGCTTGCGGCAAAAGGGTTTGGTTATTGAACGGGATTATTTGGATAAAAGCCTGAAGGCACAATTAAAAGTGGCCGACAGATATAACGCAAGCTATACAATTATTCTGGGTGAGAATGAATTGGAGAATAACCAGGTTATTTTGCGCAAGATGGCGGACAGCAGCCAAGTCGTCATTCCCCTGGATGAACTGGAGGATTATCTGACGCAAGAATTAGTAGAGGAGGATCACTCATGAATGAGACTTTGCAAGGGCTGAAACGTAGTCACTATTGCGGGAATTTGCGCACTGAAAATAAGGGTGAGAGAGTAACCCTGATGGGCTGGGTCAACAGACGTCGGGATCATGGCGGTGTTATCTTTATCGATCTTCGCGACAGGGAAGGCCTGATTCAGGCGGTTCTTAGCCCGGATATGGGCGAGCAGTTGTTCAAAAAAGCCGAAACAGTAAGGAACGAATATGTTTTAGCAGTTGTTGGCAAGGTGCGCCCGCGCCCAGACGGTACAGAAAACCCGCATATGTCTACCGGTGCAATAGAGGTTTTTATCGAGGATTTTAGAATTCTGAGTACGGCCAAAACACCGCCGTTTTATATAGCCGACGATATTGATGTTGATGAGAACGTCCGCTTGAAGTACCGTTATCTAGATTTGCGCAGACCCGTGATGCAGCAGAATCTTATCTTAAGGCACAAGACAGCGCAGTTCATGCGGGAATTCTTTTCAAGGCAGGGTTTTATTGAAGTTGAAACGCCGATGCTTATGAACAGCACTCCGGAGGGAGCGCGTGATTACCTTGTACCAAGCCGCTTGCACGAGGGCGAATTTTATGCTTTGCCGCAGTCGCCGCAGCTCTTTAAACAACTCTTGATGGTGGCCGGTATGGACAGATATTTTCAGATAGTCCGCTGTTTCCGTGACGAGGATCTGCGGGCGGACAGACAGCCTGAATTTACTCAGCTTGATGTGGAAATGTCCTTTGTTGACCGTGACGATGTTCTTGCGATTATGGAAGAAATGATCGCCAACCTATTTAAATCGGTAATGGACGTCGACATAAAAAGGCCATTTTTGTGTCTTAGCTATGATGAAGCGATGAGTCGTTTTGGTGTGGATAAGCCAGACCTGCGTTTTGCGCTCGAACTGGTTGATGTTGCCGGAGAAGTAAGGGGAAGCCTTTTTAATGTTTTTACACAAGCGCTCAATAAGGGTGGGCAGGTTAAAGGCATCAACGCCAAGGGTTGTGCGGATTATTCCCGCAAGGATATTGACGATTTGACAAAACTAGCCAATGTGTATGGCGCCAAAGGATTGGCCTATTTTATGATTACCGCAGAAGGCGTGAAATCGCCGATAACGAAATTTTTCAGCGCAGAACAAATTGCTGCCATTGTAGCCAAAATGCACGGAGAAACAGGTGATTTGCTGTTGTTTGTAGCTGATGAGCCATCCATCGTCGCCGCTTCGTTAGGTCATCTGCGCTTGGAGTTTGGCAGACGGTTGAACCTCATCAATCCGGATGAGTTCAAATTCCTCTGGGTTCTTGATTTCCCGCTTTTAGAATATGATACCGAAGAAGCGCGCTGGTCAGCTATGCATCACCCGTTTACCTCTCCGGTCGAGGAAGATCTTCAGTTCATGGAATCAGACCCTGGTCGGGTCAGAGCCCGTGCTTATGACATGATTTTAAACGGCATCGAGATCGGTGGCGGCAGTATTCGCATCCATCGGCGCAATATACAGGAATTAATGTTTAAAATACTAAATTTTACCAAGCAGGAAGCCCAGGAAAAATTTGGCTATTTACTTGACGCCTTTGAATATGGCGTACCGCCGCATGGCGGGATAGCATTTGGCCTGGACAGACTCGTAATGCTCATGGCCCGCAAAAACAGCATACGTGATGTTATCGCCTTTCCTAAAACACAAAGCGCGATAGACCTGATGTGCCAAGCTCCTTCATCAGTATCTGCCAAGCAGTTGAGAGAGCTGCATATTAAGATAAATAAAGGATAGTAATTTTATCCATGACGCTCGCCGACTTGAATTATTGAAAAGTATATGTTACCATGAATTTAAAGAGGATATCCTCTACCCTGCGGTGTACGTGTGCATGCCGCTTAGTTTTGAGCCAACACCTTAACATCGGGAACCTGGGCTCTGGTTGTGGCTTACAAGCCTGCTTGACAGGACTTAAAAAGCAATCAGGAGGGTACCCACCTGCGCGAGCAGGTTCAAAACAACGGCCCCACGGCATAGTGGGGTTTGAAAATTCCGATTAAGTGCGGGCATTCTATGAATATAGAATGCCTGCCTTTTTTTATTACGAGTAGGAAGTATAGTTCTCCTTAATTTTTACTTTCCGTAACGAGTAACAAAAAAGCTACCTTGTAATGTTTTATTGTTGAAAGCTTTTTATCGAATAAATATGTTAATATATTCCTATGATGAACAGGCTTCACGGAGGGTGATTACAATGGAGCTTTTCGCGAGAACACGATTGTTGATAGGTCAGGAAGGTTTGGATAAGTTAGCCCAAAGCAAGGTGGTTGTTTTCGGCGCAGGCGGTGTTGGCTCGTACGCCATTGAGGCGCTTGCGCGCGCCGGTATTGGCTGTCTTGTCCTCGTGGATTTTGACCTGGTCTGTGAGTCAAATATCAATCGGCAGATTGAAGCGTTGCATAGTACGGTAGGCCGCGTCAAAGTTGAGCTTATGAAAGAACGTATTAAGGATATTAATCCGGCGGCTGAGGTAATTATCCACGAGGAATTTGTTACAAAAGATAATGTCAATAAGTTTATTGATGCTGCGGCTTCTTACATAGTTGATGCAGTCGATAATGTCGGCGCAAAATTGGCTATAATAGAAACAGGATTGAGCATGAACATACCGGTCATATCAGCCCTCGGCGCAGGCAACAGACTGGATCCGACACAGTTGAGGATAGCGGATATAAGCGAAACCTCCGGGTGTTCACTGGCAAGAGTCGTTAGAACCCAGCTGAGAAAAAAAGGGATTACGAGCGGAGTGAGGGTGGTCTATTCACTCGAACGCCCAAGTAAAGGATTTATTCCCGAGACAAGCAATCAACGCCGGACTATTGGCAGTATTTCATTCGTGCCGTCGGTAGCCGGGCTATTTCTCGCCGCGCAGGTGGTGAATGATTTGACCGGTAGAGAAAGAACAAAATAATTAGGGAATCTTAGCGAAGAATATTATAAAAATAATCTTGACCATTCGTGATAATGGTAATATAATGAAAAGAGAAATACCCATAGGGGGTATACTAAAATGCAAATACTCGAAGATGATGAAAAAGAAATAATGGTAAAGAGTATCAGGAGCAGGCTGCGGCGCATCGAAGGTCAATTGAAAGGGATTGAGAAGATGATTGACCAGGAGTCGAGCTGCAAGGATATTCTTATTCAGATTTCAGCTGTCAGAGCTGCTACCTCCAAAGTAGGGGTCATGATTTTTGAAAACCGCCTGAAGGTGTGTCTCAGTCAGGCCATGCAGCGGGAGGGTAATGATAAGGATGAGGCTTTGGCTGAATTGCTGCATATAATGAACAATTTTATCCGATAGTATAGTATGACAGAATGCTTTTGCATATTTGATCTGATTAGAAAACAGGAGGGAAGAAATATGGCTGGAGAAAACATAATTCAATTGGATGATGCTAACTTTAAGAGCGAGGTGCTTGAAGCAGGAGTCCCTGTCTTTGTGGATTTTTGGGCTGCCTGGTGTGGTCCCTGTAAAATGATAGGGCCTGTTATTGAAGAGCTAGCTGTTGATTATGGCGGAAAGGTAAAAATAGGCAAGCTCAATGTCGACGAAAACCAAAAAACTGCCGCGGATTTTGGGGTAATGAGCATACCGACGATGATACTATACAAAGGCGGAAAAGAAATTGACCGTTTGGTTGGCTTTATGCCTAAAGCCAACATCGCTAAGACATTGGATAAGGCTTTATAAGTAGTCGGCTCGATAGTGTGTCTTGTAAAAGCAAAGGGATAGCGACGTAAACAACGCTGTCCCTTTTTTCTGTTTTGTATAGAGATCAATATTCCTGCTGCCGGTGATTGCAGGATTAAGTCCGGTAAGATAGAATTTGTTTATATATCTATATGTATCGTATATGCATTTCCATTTGCAATGCATATGCATTGCATGAGAAAGTGGAGGGTTAAAACAATGAGGATAGTTGATTTCAGAAGCGATACCGTAACGAAGCCCACGCAGGAAATGAGGGAAGCGATGTACCGCGCCGAGGTTGGCGATGACGTATATGAAGAAGACCCTACGGTTCGTCGGCTTGAGGAATTGGGAGCCGCAAGAACTGGTTTTGAGGCCGGGCTTTTTGTCGCGAGCGGAACGATGGGCAATCTCGTCGCCCTTTTGACCCATACCCAAAAGGGGGACGAGGTGTTTCTCGAAGAACAAAGCCATATCTACTATTATGAGGTAGCTGGTCTGGCTGCTCTCGCCGGGGTATTGCCGCGACTGATACCGGCAAAAAGGGGACTCTTGACCCCACAGCTGATAAAAGAATACTATCGTCCGGCAAATATACATTATCCGAACCCTGCTCTTTTGTGCCTCGAGAATACGCATAACCGCGGCGGGGGCTCTGTCATGAGACCGCAAGAGATGGCGGGCCTTGTTGAAACAGCCCGTGAGCTGGGATTGAAAATACATGTGGACGGGGCTAGGATTTTTAATGCCGCTGTTGCCTGCGAATGCGACGTCAGGGAGCTGACCAAAGGAGCGGATTCTGTCCAACTCTGCCTGTCAAAAGGGCTGGCGGCACCGATGGGTTCGTTGCTCGTCGGGTCGGCCGATTTCATCAGGAAAGCCCGGAAGTATAGAAAAATGGTCGGCGGGGGCTTCCGGCAGATTGGGATCATGGCTGCTGCAGGAATCGTTGCGCTCGAGAAGATGGTGGACCGTTTGGCAGAGGATCATAGGCTGGCTGCCAAGCTTGCCGGTGGTCTTGCCGAAACAGGCTATCTGCACGTAAAATCGGAAGAGGTCGAGACAAATATGGTCGTCGCCTATTTGAATACGGAAAGAATTGATGCGGCGAACTTCGTTGTGCAACTGGCCGAGGCCGGGATTAAAATAAACGCTTATGGCGGGAACAGGCTGCGTTTTGTGACTCACAAGGACATTAACGAGGATGATATTGAGTATGCCTTAAAGGTCATAGCCAAGCTGGCCTAAAGCACCGGGAGACTGGTTACAGAAGGTGTGATGATAGATGGATTTATTCACAAAAAGTCAACAAGAAACCCTCAAGGGGAGAATGCCGCTGGCTGCCCGGATGCGCCCGGAAAAGCTTGAAGAGGTGTTCGGGCAGGATAGTATCATCGGCAAAGGCAAGCTTTTGAGAAGGTCGATTGAGGCCGATCAACTGGGCTCGCTGATATTTTATGGCCCACCCGGAACCGGGAAAACGAGCCTGGCTTATGTGATCGCGCAAACGACAAAGGCTAATTTTGTGAGGATTAATGCTGTTACTTCCGGGGTTGCTGATTTGCGCCAGGTAGTTAAGGACGCCGAAGAGCGCCTGGGCTACTACCAGCAGGGTACGATACTCTTTATCGATGAGATACACCGTTTTAATAAAGCACAGCAGGATGCCTTGCTGCCTGCTGTTGAAGAGGGGAAAATTGTCTTGATCGGTGCGACGACACTGAACCCCTTTTTCTCAGTCAATGCCGCGCTGCTTTCGCGCTCAAGGCTCTTCAGACTTGTACCCCTTGAGAATAAAGATATAATCAGGCTCTTGGAAAGGGCCTTGCTTGATAAAGAGAAGGGATTGGGGAGTTACCGGGTTGAGGTCGGCAAAGAAGCTCTTGCACACCTTGCAGAAGCTGCCAGGGGTGATGCGCGGTTGGCCTTAAACGGGCTGGAGCTTGCAGTTTTGTCTACGGCGCCGAATGACGAGGGCGTCAGGGTCATTGACCTGAAAGCCGCTGAGGAATCGATTCAGGAGAGAGCCGTAGTTTATGACAAAGACGGCGACCAGCATTATGATGTCATGTCGGCGTTTATCAAGAGCATGCGCGGCTCTGACCCCGATGCCGTACTGCATTACCTTGCCCGGATGCTGCATGCCGGTGAGGACCCGCATGCGATTACGCGACGGCTCCTGATTCATGCCGCCGAAGACGTCGGCTTGGCCGACCCGCTGGCGCTTGTTGTGGTGCAAGCGGCAGTCCAGGGCTTCGAACAGGTCGGATTGCCGGAGGGAAAACTGATATTGGCTGAGGCCGCGCTCTATATAGCGTGCGCACCGAAGAGCAACTCGGTGCTTGCTATCAATGAGGCTGAGGCAGATGTACGCAACGGTAAATACGGCGCAGTGCCGCCGCATTTAAGGGATGCCAGCTATGCGGGGGCAAAGCTTATGGGACATGGGAAAGGCTACAAATACCCGCATGATTACGCGGAGCACTATGTCGAACAGGACTATCTTCCGAGGGAATTAAAGGGCGTTCAGTATTATAAACCCTCGCAGATCGGCAAGGATAAAGGCGTTGCGAAACAATTGAAAGATAGTTAATGGAAATGTAAAGCGGGGTAGAAATGTGGTTTTGCGTAACGGGGTAATTAAAAAAGACAAACGGGTTGCCATTGCGATGAGCGGCGGAGTTGATAGCTCAGTCGCTGCGGCTCTCTTGCTCGAAGAGGGTTATGAGGTTATTGGCCTGACTATGGATATCTGCACTGGTTCTGCAGTTGCCGAGGCCGCAAAAGCTGCCGCAAATCTGGGAATTCGGCATGAAGTTGTCAACTTGCAGGGCTTCTTTAAAGAAAAGGTGATCGATTACTTCATGTCGGAATATTTAAGAGGCCGGACACCAAATCCGTGTGCTGTCTGCAACCGTCATCTGAAATTTGGCGCGCTGCTCGAAAAAGCATCGGAGCTGGGAGCCGACATGCTGGCGACCGGACATTACGCAAGAGTAAAGTATGACGAAGTAAGCGGCAGGTATTTGCTATACAGGGCGCAAGACAAGGCGAAGGATCAGAGCTATTTCCTTTATACCATGACCCAGGCACAGCTCGAACGAATAGTTTTTCCACTTGGTGAATATACGAAAACTCAGGTCAGGCAAAAAGCCGCAGAACTAGGGCTGGTTTCTGCCGACAAGCCGGAAAGTCAAGAAATTTGCTTTATCCCTGACAACGACTATAAGAAATTTCTCGCCGCGCATCTTTCCGGGCAAGGGATCAAACCCGGCCTTTTTCTGAATACTAAAGGGGAAGCGCTCGGGCGGCATCAGGGCATACCCTATTATACGGTAGGACAGCGCAAAGGACTTGGGATAGCGCTGGGATATCCTGCGTATGTTGTTGCGCTTGACGTAGAAAACAACAGCGTAATTCTCGGTTATGACAAGGATATTTATAAAAAAGCGCTTGTGGCTGAGTACAATAATTTTATTGCTTTTGCCGGACTAAATGCACCGCTGGAAGTAGTGGCCAAGATACGCTACGGGGCGAAGCCGGCTTTAGCGGTAATCACGCCTGAGCGAGCCGGACGTGTGCGCGTTGATTTCGATGAGCCGCAGCGGGCTATCACACCAGGACAGGTAGTGACCTATTATCAGGGCGATCTCGTGATTGGCGGCGGTCTTATAGCTGCAGTATGTTTTTGAACTGCAAATGAACGATAATGTACAGAAGGGCCAGGATTTGGCCCTTTATTTTTTTCCCCGAATTCTTTCTCTCTTATCCGGTAATAATATACGTTAAGCAACCCGGTGGAGCGTTTGTCTCAGAGAGGTTATGCATTATGAGAAAAGGACGTGAATTCCGGAATAAGCCGGTGATTGATGAGGCAAGCGGGAAAGTGCTTGGTTACGTAAAAGATGTTAAGCCCGGACAGGACAACATCAGGATTGAGGGACTTTACGCGACGACGCTTGCGAATGAATTGTTGTTTATACCGATGGAAAACATCAGTAGTCTGGGCAGGGATGCCGTGTTAGTCAAGGACTGGTTTTTCTCTGAGAAAAGTGACGAAGGACTGAACCAAAGCCCCAACGAATTAACGGGCGCACCGGTCATAACGCTGTCGGGGCAAAGTCTTGGGGCGATAGAGGATATAGTCATTGAAGAAAAGGACGGGAGTATTATCGGTTATGAAATAACGGACGGACATTTGAAGGATTTGCTCGTGGGCAGAAGGATAGTGTCGAGCGGATTTGTTTTAACATATGGTGAGGACGCAGTTATTTTGCTTGATAATGGTAGTATAAAACAGGAGGACTAAAATGATGAAATGTCCGGTATGTAATGGGAAAACCGTTGGTAGAGTTGGACAAGGCCAGTTTTACTGCTGGAATTGTTTTGTTGAATACCAGCTTTGCGGCGATGTGACAAAGATTTTTTCTGTTGCTGAAGATGGCAGCCTCATAGACTATGAACCTTTAGCAATCAGCTGAGTATGATAAGGAATAACGAAAGGGAGGTGATGGGATTGCGGCGCGGGTTTTTTAATGGAATACTTGTCGGTAGTGCAGCAGGGCTAATCATGAGCGCTTTGTTAAAGAATAAAATGAGACCGAACATGGCGACGAGGCACCTGTTGGGGCATACCAGAAAGCTGGGGAGAAGAACAGGCAAGATGGTGACAAACGTGGCGCGTGATGTTCAGGAATTTATCCAGAGGTAGTAAAATGATTAAAGGACAACTAAAAACTGTTAACCACAAACAAGCATCTCTCTGACGCAGGTGATTGCTCTCAGACAGGTGCTTGCTTGTTAGCAAATAGGAGAAATGTGGCGAGAACATGAAAACCAGCGACGTGAAAAAAAGCAGACTCATAGCGGCAGTGATTATTACAGCGCTTATCATAACGTTTTTTTATTATATCCGGGTCGTTCTTACCCCTTTTATCCTGGGCTTTATGTTAGCCTATATCCTTGAACCCCCGGTAAGTTTCCTGGAAAAGCAAAAAATTCCGCGAAGTGCGGCGATTATTGTTATCTATGTAATTTTAGCTGCGCTATTTGTTTTTCTCGTACTTTATGCCCTGCCGGTATTATTAAAGGACCTCTATCAGATTATAGAAATGATCCCCAGTTATGCTGCCGAGGTACAAAAGGGCATACATGATATAGAGGATGGCTACAAAAGTATTATGATTCCGGATGGTATCCGGCAGGTTATTGATGACACTATCATAAGAGCAGAAGTTATGGTAGTATCAATTTTCCAAGGCTTAATAACAGCTTTAATCAGGCTGTTTTCCCAGGCCTTTAACCTGGTTTTGGCTCCGATTCTAGGTTTTTATTTTCTCATGGAATATAATTCTTTGGGGCGGTATTTTATGGAGTTGGTTCCGGTGCGGTACAGGCAGGAGCTAAATATGGTCGGGGAGGAGATTAATCACGTTGTCAAGGGTTTTATCAGGGGAAACTTAATAGTATCCTTATTGGTCAGTGTCATGGCAGCGCTGGGAATGATGTTCATTGGGATGGACTTCCCGGTATTAATCGGTATTATAGTCGGGGTTACAAACCTGATTCCTTACTTCGGCGCGGTTATTGCTACCATTCCGGCTTTTTTTTTAGCCTTGCTCAAATCAAAATGGCTGGCGCTTTATGTTCTTGGCATTATGCTGCTTATTCAGCAGGTAGAGGGAAACATTATTACTCCGAAGGTTCTGGGCAATTGTCTCGGGCTGCATCCGCTGACGATAATATTTGCCCTGCTGGTCGGTGGGGAGCTTTGGGGTCTTACCGGACTGTTGCTCGCTGCACCTGCTGCCGGTATTATGAAGGTGCTTTTAAAGCATCTTTATCTGCGGTTGATCTGATGTTCGTTGACAAACCAAGACCTGTTTCGTATAATGAACTCACTGCATATTGTTGGAAATGAAGCGGCAAACAGGGTAAATGAAGAGGAAAACTCTCGTAATTGACATAGAACTGTCAGTGGTGGGAGTTTGTTTTTTGGTAAAGGTTCAAGGAGGGAAGTATTCATGTACAGTGGCAACGATATCCGGGAAAAGTTCTTAGCCTACTTTGAAAGCAAGGGTCATACGCGCGTTTCGAGTTCGTCGCTCGTACCTCATAATGATCCGACCTTACTGTTCACAAACGCCGGGATGAACCAATTTAAAGACGTGTTTCTTGGTCTGGAGAATAAGCCTTTCACGCGGGCAACGACCTCACAAAAGTGTGTGCGGGCGGGAGGAAAACATAACGATCTTGACACAGTCGGCCGGACGGCACGCCATCATACTTTTTTTGAAATGCTCGGGAACTTTTCGTTTGGAGATTATTTCAAGCGTGACGCCATTTCTTTTGCATGGGAATTCCTCGTTGATGTTTTGGGACTGCCGCCGGACAAGCTCTATATCACGATATACCAGGATGATGATGAGGCTTACGCATTGTGGCGTGAACTGACGCCTGTTCCGCATGAGCGAATTATCAGGATGGGCGAAAAGGATAATTTCTGGTCAATGGGCGATACCGGTCCCTGCGGACCATGCAGCGAAATATTGATTGACCGTGGTGAGAAACATACCTGTGGTCCCAAATGCGGGATAGGTTTGTGCGATTGCGACCGCTACCTGGAGATATGGAATCTTGTTTTTATGCAATATAATAGAGATGCAAACGGAGTTATGAATCCGCTGCCGCGGCCAAGCATCGATACAGGTATGGGTTTGGAGCGCGTTACCTCCGTAATTCAGGATGTTGACAGCAATTACGATACCGATCTGCTCAGTCCGATTATTAAGGCGATTGAGGAGTTATGTGCGAAGAGTTACTACAAAGACCAGCGTGGTTTTGCATTCCGGGTTATTGCAGATCACATCCGCTCGTGCACATTTTTAATATCCGACGGGGTAATGCCGGGCAACGAAGGCAGGAGCTATGTATTGCGCCGTATTTTGCGGAGAGCCGTACGTTTCGGGAAAGTGTTGGGAATCGATAAACCTTTTATGTACAAGCTGGTGCCTGTCGTGGTCAGGTTAATGCAGAAAGCTTATCCGCAATTAAATGAAAACAATGAGTATGTAGCTAAAGTTATTCGCCTCGAGGAAGAGCGGTTCCACGAGACTTTAAATGACGGGATTCGTCTGGCTCAGGAAATAATTAGAAATGTTCAGGAAAAAGGAAAGGATACCTTGCCGGGAGAAGATATTTTCCGGTTATATGATACGTTTGGTTTCCCCCTTGATTTGTCACAGGATATTGCTGAAGAGGCAGGATTGAAGGTCGATCTGGAAGGGTTTAATAAGGCTATGGAAGAGCAGCGAAAAAGAGCGCGTGCCGCCCGGCAGGAGAACAGGGCTTGGGATTTGGCGCTTACTGTAGCGAATCTTGCCAAAGACGTGCCAGCTACTATTTTTTGCGGCTATGAGACCCTAAAGGCCGATGCTGTTTTGCAGGCTCTGATCAAAGATGGAGAAACCGTCGCAGAGGCTCATGAAGGTGAGGAAGTCTACCTGATTGTCGATCAAACCCCATTTTACGCAGAAAGCGGCGGGCAGGCCGGCGACAACGGCGAGGCTGTCGGCAATAATGGTCTGATTAAGATAACTGCTACGATGAAAATGCCGGATGGGAAAATAGTTCATCAGGGTATCGTCAAAGGCAAAATCAGCATGGACGAGAGAATTAGCATGGTAGTTTCTGCGAGACGGCGTATGGCAACAGCCCGAAATCATACCGCTACACACCTGTTGCAGAAAGCGCTGCAGAAAGTATTGGGCGAGCATGTGCACCAGGCCGGATCAGTTGTCGAGCCGGACAGGCTGCGTTTCGATTTTAGTCACTTGGCGGCTTTATCCGCAGAGGAATTAAAAAAGGTTGAAGACCTTGTCAATGAAGAGATCATGGCCGGCCTTGCTGTTGAGACCATCGAAACCACCCTGGAAGCGGCCCGAGAATCAGGGGCGATGGCTTTGTTTGGCGAAAAATATGGTGATATCGTGCGCGTCGTGAGCATCTCTGATTTCAGCAAGGAGTTGTGCGGAGGAACCCATGTTCAGAGCACGAGCCAAATAGGATTGTTTAAGATTACTGTAGAGGGGGCCATTGGCGCAGGGCTTAGAAGGATTGAAGCAGTGAGCGGGGAAGGGGTCAGAAGGCTGTTGGAAGAAAAGGAACAGCTGACCGGGGAACTGGCGAGTATTCTAAAAACACCGGTTCATGAATTACCGCGCCGCGTCGAAAGTCTTCTCGATGAACTAAGACAAAAGGAAAAAATGCTTGAGAAATTCGAAAACCAAACAGCCAAAGACCAGGTTGACGAATCGCTGAAAAATATCGTTACGGTAAAAGGGATTCCGGTACTTGTCGGGCGCGTACAAGCCAGAGATATGGAAGCATTAAGAAATATGACCGATATGTTTAGAGAAAAACTAAATTCGGGTATAGTAGTATTAGGCTGCGTTATTGATGAAAAAGTAAGCTTTATTGTGACTGTGACGAAGGATCTGATAGTTAAAGGCGCGCATGCCGGGAATATTATCAGGGAAGTGGCTAAAATAGCCGGAGGTAGCGGCGGCGGAAGGCCGGATATGGCGCAAGCCGGAGGAAAAAATATTGCGATGCTTGATGAAGCGCTGGCGGCCGCACCGAAAATCATAGAAAATCATTTAAATAAATAGCACAAAATGAAGGGAAAATAACTGAACATCAAGAATACTACTATGAATGAATAACTTAAAGATACCGGAGTGATGGTTATGTCAAACGAAAAATATGAACAGACCATGATGTTCAAGGTAAAAAACGATGAAAACATCAAAGCTGAAGATGTTTTAAGCCATGTCTATGATGCTCTGCTGGAAAAAGGCTACAACCCTATTAATCAATTGGTGGGGTATCTTTTATCCGGAGATCCGGCGTACATCACGAACCATAATAATGCGCGGTATATGATCAGGAAACTGGAGCGCGACGAACTTCTCGAAGAACTGGTCCGAAAGTATTTAGGCAGGTAATAGTGAAGCCTCACACACAGTGTGGGGCTTATTATTTAACGATTCTATAGGGGGAAGACGGTTGTGCAATATCAGGTTTTGGGTAATACCGGGATCAGTGTGTCCCGTTTGTGCTTCGGAGCTCTGACGCTTGGCCCGCTTCAGGCTAATTTGAATCTCCGGGAAGGAGCTGCTCTGCTTCGTTATGCATTGGAACAAGGTATTAATTTCATTGATACGGCAAAGCTGTATGGTACATATGGTTATATCAAAAAAGCCCTTGAGGGCTGGAATAAGCCGGTCATAATTGCAAGCAAATCCTATGATTATACAAAAGAAGGTATGGCTGCCAGCCTTGAGGAGGCCAGGAAGGGACTGAACCGTGATTATGTTGATATCTTTATGCTGCACGAACAGGAGTCAGCTCTCACGCTCGCCGGGCATCGGGCAGCCCTGGAGTACCTTTGGGAAGCCAAAAGCAAAGGTATTGTCAAAGCGGTAGGCGTTTCGACGCACGCAGTCGAGGTTGTGAGGGTTGCGGCATTACGGGATGATATTGAAGTAATTCATCCGCTGGTGAACTATCGGGGTCTCGGAATTATCGACGGGACACTGCCACAGATGCTTGCTGCGCTTCAACTTGCGCATGAACACGGGAAAGGTTTATATGGCATGAAAGCCATTGGTGGTGGTAATCTGCTGGCTAACTTGAAAGAGGCGCTGGAATTTGCATTCAACAATCCCTATTTGCACAGTGTGGCTGTTGGTTGTAAAATGAAGGAGGAGCTTGATTTTAATATCTTGATTCTCGAGGGGAAAAGTATTCCGGCTGGGCTGTCCGAAAAGCTGGAAAGTGTCCCGCGCAAACTATTTTTTGAAGACTGGTGTACCGGTTGTGGGGCTTGTGTCGAGAAGTGTCCTTCGGCCCTTCTGGAAGTCAGAGAAAACAAGGCGCGTCTTAAAGCAGATGGCTGCCTGCTGTGCGGGTATTGTGGCGCGGCCTGTCCGCAATTTGCGATCAAAGTAATCTAGAAGGAGAGATTTATTAGTGCGCTTGTTAGGTCTCGATATTGGCGAAAGAAGAATCGGTATTGCTGTCAGTGATGAACTGGGCATGACTGCGCAAGGGGTTAACACATTGTTCAGGAGTAATCTTCAGGATGACATCAGCCGGTTGGCTCAGATTGTCCGGGAGTGGTCCGCAAACAAAATAGTCGTTGGCTTGCCGCGCAATATGAATGGTACTTATGGGCCGCAAACGCAAAAAGTAAAAGATTTTATCGAGGGATTGACGGCGGAAATCCCGGTTGAGGTAATATACTGGGACGAACGTCTAACAACCGTTGCAGCCGAGCGTACGTTGCTTGAAGGCAATGTTTCGCGGAAGAAAAGGAAGAATGTTATAGATAAGCTTGCCGCCGTCATGATTTTACAAGGTTATCTGGACAGGGCAAGCCTGAGTAGGTTTAATTAGAGCATATCCAGAAGTTGACATCTTGTCTGGTAACAGATAAAATTACCTTAACGAGTATTGAAATGAGGTGTAATTAGTGGTTGATGAAAATGAGAATATCATTTTAATTGATGAAGATGGAACAGAGCATGAATTCGTGCTCATAGACGTACTGGAGGTTGACGGCGAAGAATACGCCATTTTAGAACCTCTTAATGTTGATGAGGAAGAGACTGAGGCAATAATCCTGAAAATCGGTAAAGATGAAAATGGTGAAGATGTCCTTTATGATATTGAAGACGATGATGAGTGGGAGAAAGTTGCCGATAAGTGGCAGGAAATGATTGAGAGTGATGAAGATGAGGACGAGGAATAGTCCTTTTGTCAATTGCATAGGATAGTTTACGAACAAATCTCCTGTTGTATTGAAAACAGGGGATTTTTATTGCTCAGAATCCTGACGCCGGCCGAAAAAGAATAGCGAAGACAGGTTTGTGCTTGGCCTTCATTGGGAATTATTTAAAGAAAAGGATTTACGTATAATTCCGAAAAAATGAATGGGGGATAATTTTGACCAAGAAGCGCGTCCGGGATACTGTAATCTGTTTGCTAATCTTGTCGCTTCTGTTATCACTGCTTAAACTCAATTCCATGCAGGTTTTGCCTGTTTCCGGAAAAGAGGAAGTAATAATACCGGGAGTTATTTTTAACAGTTATGAACTTGGCAATCTTAATTATACGGGATTCTCCGGTATCATCGCGGCAAGCGGGGCTTCGCTGGCTCAACAGGCAGTTAGCCTGCAAGTATCCGGCGCTGATCATGATATTGTTTCAACATATCGCGATATCGGGATTTTCCCAGACAGTGAAAGAATCTGGCAGGAAGCCGTGGCAGTTGGTAATACCGGAGGCTGGTGGGCAAAACTCTGGACAAGATGGCAGGTAAGGCGTAAAGGCTACGAGGTGCCGCTGTATCTGCATGTTAATAAAGAACAAGCGGAGAAAACACTGAAGAAGCTTAGTGAGCCATGGTACAGTGAGCCTAAGGATGCAAAGATAGCAGTGTCTGATGCGGGTAGAATCAGCATAATTGACGATGTATGGGGCACGGATGTAGATATTACTGCTGTTATGGCAGATCTCGAAAACAAGATTAGCGCGACTCCGGGCGAACCCCTCAGTCTGCACTTATCAATCGTAAATATCAGGCCTAAGCAGACGAAAAGCGATGTGGAAGCATATCATATTACCGGTCTGGTCAGCAGGTTTTCTACTAATTTCAATGCACAGCGTCTGAACAGGACAAAAAATATTACTCTTGCCGCCAAGTCTCTCGATAATTACATGCTAGCGCCTGGAGAAGTCTTTTCGTTCAACCAGGTCGTAGGTCCGAGAGTAAAAGAACGTGGTTATGATGAAGCAGATATAATCATGCAAAATGAACTTGTACCGGGGATTGGCGGCGGGGTCTGCCAGGTTTCGAGCACCTTGTACAACGCCGCGCTCCTGGCCGGATTAGAAGTTGTCGAGAGGTACAACCACAGCATGATGATTGCTTATGTGCGGCCTGGTCTTGATGCGACTGTTGCTTATGACAGCAAGGACTTGAAGTTTCGCAACACCAGCGGAGGACACTTGATAATAAAGTGCGCTATCACACAGAGTACCCTGTCCGTAAAAATATACGGATGGGCCAAGCAAAAAGGGCGGATCGCTTTCAAAAGTGAAATAGAGCGTGAGATAGCGCCGAAAACAATTTACCGGGAGGACCCGTCTGTGCCGAAGGGAAATTTTATTTTAGAGCACCAGGGGGAACCAGGCTATATTGTCAAGGTGGAGCGCTATTATTATGATGAAAAAGGGAAATTACTCCGTACTGATTTGCTCTACAGGGATTATTGCCCGCCCGTTGACCGAGTAATTAAAGCCCTGACAGGTGAGGCGCTGCTGCCGTCGGAGCCGTCACTGCTGTCAAATATGGACAATCTGTAGTATAATAAACACGCAAATGTCACTATCCCGACAATATTGACTGATTAAGGAGATAAGGTGATGATTCCTCCGTTGCAGAAGAAGGCTAGGTTATCACAAAAATACCTGAAAATAATGGGGCTTGTTTTATTGATGTTCGTTATTGCAGGCGCTGTTTTTTATGGGCAATTAGCGGCTGTCAGGCCAGGTGTTGATGAGCAGATTGCGGTTGATATTAAAAATGGCTCGACGCCGACGGAAATTGCATCGGAACTTGACAAACAGGGTTTGATCAAGAATAAACAGGTTTTTCTGATTTATGCCCGCTTGAGTGGAAAAATTAACAGCTTCAAGTCGGGGCAGTATTTGTTGAAGCCCTCGTTAAATATCCCGCAGATCGTGAATATCCTTGTTGTGGGTAAAGTGGCGACCGTTTCGTTCACGATCCCCGAAGGCTATCACCTGCGTCAGATTGTCGAGACGCTGGTGAAAAAGGGGATTGTGACAGAAGAGGAGTTCTGGCGTGAGGTAAAAGAAGGGGATTTCAACTATTCTTTTCTGAAGGAATTGCCCAAGACGGAACGCCGTCTAGAAGGCTATCTATTTCCGGATACTTATATTATTCCAAAAGGCGCAGATACGAAAATGGTGCTGGATGTGATGTTGAAGCGCTTCGAACAGGTATATCAAAAGTTACCGGCGAACAACACCGGATTAAGCCTGCACGAAATCGTGACCTTGGCCTCAATAGTTGAGGGCGAATCCATGCTGGACAAGGAACGGCCGTATGTCGCCTCGGTGTTTTATAACCGGCTGAAAATAAAGATGAAGCTGGATTCCGATGCCACTATTCAGTACCTTTTTGACAAGAGAAAGGAACGTGTTCTCTACAAGGATCTTGAGATAGATTCCCCATATAACACTTATCGCAATAGAGGTCTGCCGCCAGGTCCGATTGGCAGCCCCGGAGAGGCCTCGCTTTTAGCAGTACTGGAACCGGCTAAAACAGACTACTTCTACTTTGTGGCGAAAAAAGATAACAGCGGCGAGCACCTTTTTGCGGCGACTATTGCCGGACATGCGGAAAATAAAAGGATACTGGGGTATTAGAATTGGGTATTAGATTAAATTAATCATAGATGGGGTGTCTTGTTTGTCTGAGGTAATACCTGATCATGTCGTAGAGTTTATCCAGGGTATGCTGCCTGAAAGGACGGCTTTGATGCAGAGGATTGAGGCAGAGTGCCGAGCCGAATATATCCCGCTTGTCGAGCCGGAAGTGGGACAATTCTTACAGGTGTTGTTGAATATCAAAAAGGCCGTGCGTATTCTTGAGATCGGTACGGGTATCGGTTATTCCAGCATCTTACTGGCAAGTTCTTTCGGAACCCTAAAAGGGCATATCACGACTATTGAGATTGATCGCGATAGGTATGCAAGGGCGTGTGACAATATCCGCGAGGCTGGGCTTGCTGAACTGATAACGCCGCTTTGCGGTGACGCTAATGAAGTGATTCCGTCACTTGTGGGTACGTTTGATTTCGTTTTTATGGATGCCGCCAAAGGACAATATCCCGAGTTCTTTCTTAAGTTCTGGCCGTATTTGGAGCCAGGTGGGCTAATTGTCATCGACAATATTTTTTTAAACGGCTGGGTTATTGATATGACCTGGCCGGAACGGCGTAAAAAAACTATGGTCTGTCGTGTCAGAGAGCTTCTTGAGATGCTGAAAAAGCATGAGGGATTGCTGACGTCAATTATGCCGCTCGGTGACGGGCTTGCTGTCAGCGTAAGGAGATAGGTTATGAAGAAGGTGGAACTGCTGGCTCCGGCCGGTAATCTCGAAAAACTGAAGATAGCCATTCATTACGGAGCGGATGCGGTTTATATCGGCGGCAAGGATTATGGTTTACGAGCGGCAGCCGGAAATTTTAGCAGTGAGGAAATGGCTGAGGGCTTAGGATATGCACACCAACATCAGGCAAAGGTGTATGTTACCGTTAATATTTTTGCGCATAATACTGACTTAATTGGCTTGGCTGCTTACTTTGAGGAATTGGAACGAATCGGGGTCGACGGAGTACTTATAGCCGATCCCGGGGTTTGGCAGATAGCCCGCGAAATGAAGACAGGGTTAAACTTACATATCAGTACGCAGGCAAATACGACGAACTGGGCGAGCGCGAGGTTCTGGGAAAGTCAGGGCGTCAAAAGGATTGTTTTAGCGCGCGAGCTATCGCTTGATGAGATCAAAGAGATTCGCAGCCGTGTGCGGTGCGAACTCGAGGTCTTCGTTCACGGGGCTATGTGCATCTCTTATTCAGGGCGCTGCCTTTTAAGCAATTATATGGCCGGGCGCGATGCGAACAGGGGCGAATGTGCTCAGCCCTGCCGCTGGAATTATGCGCTCGTCGAGGAGAAAAGACCGGGTGTATACTTCCCGATCAGTGAGGATGAGAGAGGCTCTTATGTTTTTAATTCCCAGGATCTATGCCTGATCAATCACCTCCCGGACCTTATCGAGGCCGGAGTTGACAGCTTGAAAATTGAGGGCAGGATGAAAAGCGTTCATTATGTTGCAACTATTGTACAGGCATACCGGAAAGCGCTGGAGACATATTATCAAGATCCGGGAAGCTATGTTTTCGATCCGCTCTGGTATGAAGAGATAACTAAGGTAAGTCACCGTGATTACACTACCGGCTTCTTATTTGATAAGCCGCGTGCGGCTGACCATAATTATAATACCTCAACGTATTTGCGTTACTATGATTTTGTCGGATTGGTGCTTGATTATGATCCTGAAACAGGCTGGGCTACGGTAGAACAACGCAATAATTTTAAAACCGGTGATGAACTGGAATTTACCGGTCCAAATACTGAGCTGTTCAGTCAAAAACTCGTAAAAATGACAGACGACGAAGATGCTGGTATTGAGGTTGCCCCACATCCGCGGCAGATCGTACATATTCTAGTTGAACATCCGGTACAAATCGGTGATATGATTAGGCGGGCTAAAGATGAAGGATAGGATAATCCTGAAGATACCTAAAAGAGAGATCACATTTTTAACAAAAATAATTGAGGGTTATGACAACCTTGGGATTGTCTCAACGATTGATCCAAGTGAGGGGCTTGTCATGATTCGGCTGACACCCGATACTGAGCCGATAATCCGTCAGATTCTTGCAGAGTTGCCGTTCATTGAGGAGATGAAGTGAAACTTCATTAGCTACCGGAATTCCTTGGAACAGTATAATGGCTTTTGCAGTAATAACGCGGAAAATGCTTAAAAAACAACCCTCCTGGCAAGGATACTTGCTGGAGGGTTATTTATATGAATAGAAGAATTAAAAGCCTGTTATGGATTTTCTCAGGACTATTATGTCTGGTGACGGTCAGAACCTTTTACTTACAGGTCTGGAACGGACCGGATACCGGGGCTTCGCTTGCGGCAAAAGCCCTGAATTTTCGTTCGCAGGTTATATCCGGTGAAGAGTATTACCGTGGTGAAATACTCGACAGGAATCTGCTATCGCTTACAGACAGTGGAATAAGGCCTGCGCTCGTAGCCTTCCCGACTCTTATGACGTCTGTGTCGGAAGCTGCTGCACAGCTTGAGAAGGTTCTTGGCGTAGAGGCAAACACGATGATAACAGTAATCAGAAAGGGGCAGGATACCTTTGGCAGCCGTACTCCGGTTGTACTCAAAAAAAACCTGACCGAGGCAGAGGTGAAAAAACTGGATGCGGCTGTAATCCCAGGAATTACTGTCGTACCCATGAAAAACAGGTATGGTTCGGGAGCCGTAGCGAAGCATATCGTCGGGTATGTCAACAGCATCAACGAAAAACAATGGGAGGACTTAACAAACAATAAGAAAACTGTCCAAACGAACCCTGAACTACCGACAGCCTATCGGATAACAGATTCAATCGGTGTAGCGGGTCTTGAGGGAAAATATGAAGCAGCGCTAAAAGGCTCGCGTCCGGAGAACCGTATCCGGGCTGTTGCCGATGCCAACGGCCAGATCATTCAGGGCTTGGGCTTTTTGAAGCAGGAGGAGCCTGCTGACCCCTGGCGGAATCATCTGGTGTTAACCTTGGACAAAAGATATCAGGAGATTGTCGAGCAAACTATGGATAAGTCCATAGTGCGTGGTGCTGTTGTCGTGCTTGACGTAGCGACAGGTGACGTATTGGCTGCAGCCAGCAGGCCTGATTTCGACCAGAATCAGGTCAGTAAGTATTTAAGCGGGGTAGATGAATTCATAGATCGTACACAGCGCGTTGCTTTTTATCCCGGATCGGTTTTTAAGATGGTTGTCGCCGCGGGGGTTTTAGAGGAGGGATTAATAGAGCCTGACGAGTTGTTCAATTGTACCGGCGCGTATGTATTCTCCGATAATACCCAGATTAAATGCCTCCATGAACATGGTAAGATTAGCTTCAGTGAAGCCATTAGTAAATCATGTAATACCACTTTTGTTCAATTAGGTTTGCGGCTAGGAAATAGTAAGCTCAAGGAGTATGCCGCAAAATTGGGTTTTGATATTAGTATTAGTAATGCTTCGGTGCCGGCCTTGGTCGGGAATGCGTCAATAGGACAGGAGGGCGTGCTCGTGAGTCCCTTGCAGATTGCCAACCTATATGCTACTATTGCGAGAAACGGGGCTTACCAGCCCTGCCGGATTGTGTCGGAAATCCGCAATTATCAGGGTGACGTTATTCAGGAATTCCCAGCCAGACCTGCGTTACAGGTTATTAGCGCAAACACCTGTAAGATTCTCACACAAACGCTTATAACAGCAGTACAAAGTGGTTCCGGAGCATCGGCTTGGTTGGAAAATAGCGGGACCGCCGGGAAAACAGGGACTGCGGAGGTTAATGATCAAAACAAGGTCATTGCATGGTTTGCCGGGTTTACTCCGGCAGCTAATCCCCGTCTTGCCATCGCCGTAATGGTTGAAGAGAGTTCGCAGGGCGGCAGGTCAGGCCTAAGCGGGGGCAGCGCAGCAGCGCCGGTTTTTAAAGAGATTGCAACAGAGATACTGAAGCTTGAGTCCGGCAATAATTGATTGCGGTTGAAAAACAAATAGCGTAGTGGTAGAATGTACATTGTATACAAAATGGCGATAATTGAGAAAATAACGAACAAACACAGAGATAATATGTACTGCAAAACCATTGTAAAATCATTTGTTCAAGTGCTAAGTTTCACTAGCTAAAATTTAATGTCGGGTGTAAAATAGTCACAATGAGAAGAACTCATTGAAAATATACCGAATTAGCAACAAAT
>DIVP01000034.1 GCA_002422465.1 Peptococcaceae bacterium UBA6129
GGCAGATAAACGGTTCATCCGGCTATGAAGAGGCTGCCGCCCAAGGCTTGATGGCCGGGATAAATGCCGCATTAAAGATAAAAAACAGAGAGCCGCTGATATTAAAAAGGTCGGATGCGTATATTGGCGTTTTAATTGACGATCTTGTCACCAAGGGGACAAATGAACCCTATCGCATAATGACCTCGCGCGCTGAGTACCGCCTCTTGCTTCGGCAGGACAATGCCGATTTGCGTCTGACGGAAAAGGGGCGTGTGGTTGGCCTGGTTAGTGATGCGCGCTACGAGAGATATATGACCAAAAAAACGCTGCTCGAGCAGGAGCTGCAAAGGCTGAAAGAAACCACGGTAACTCCGGCAAACAAGGAGTTGACCATCTTGTTGGAAAACAAACAGAGCGCACCGCTGCAGCAGGGCATCTCGCTCTATGCGTTGTTAAAAAGGACGGAATTAAGCTATAGAGACTTGGCCGGGCTCAGGCTCGTGAACGAATTGCCGGATGAAGTGGCTGAGCAAATCAATATCCAGATTAAATATGAAGGATATATTGAAAAACAATTAGCCCAAGCGACACGCTTTGAGAAGCTCGAAAACAGACAGTTGCCGCCTGACCTTGATTATTCGGCGATCAAAGGATTAGCGCTCGAAGCGAGGCAGAAACTAAATAAAATGAAACCGGCCTCGCTCGGGCAGGCAGGACGTATCTCGGGAGTATCACCGGCGGATATATCTGTATTGCTCGTATATTTGGAACAGCAAAGACGCAAGGGAGATAAAACAGATGGATAAAGCCCTGCTGAAGACCTTTGCAAGCAATGTTGGCATCAGCCTATCCTCTTTACAGCTGGATATGTTTGAGCTGTATGCCTCAGAGCTCATACGGTGGAATCAAAAAGTAAACCTTACGGCTATCGAAGATGAAGAGCAAATTATGATCAAGCATTTTTATGATTCGCTGCTAGGTATGAAGGTGGGCGCATGGAGCGGCATCGGGGCCTTATTGGACCTCGGTACCGGGGCAGGATTCCCAGGACTGCCTTTACTTATCACGAATACAGGGTTACAGGTAACCCTCGTCGATTCGCTGCAGAAACGCATTGCCTTTTTGGAGCATCTTGTCGAGCTGCTCAAATTGCCTGCAGTAAAAACAATTCATGCCCGCGCTGAGGAAGTCGGTCAAGAGCAACTATACCGCGAGAGATATGACATCGTTGTTTCGAGAGCTGTAGCCGGACTGCCGGTATTGCTGGAGTATTGTTTGCCGCTAACCAAAATCGGCGGTATCTTTATTGCGTATAAAGGACCTGAGGGAAGCGATGAATTGAGCAGGGCCGAAAAAGCGCTGAAAATTCTAGGCGGGAAAATATTTGAGATCAAGAATTTTGAGCTGCCGCAGGATGGCGGCAGCAGGAATATTATCGTAATCAGAAAAAGCAAAAGCACACCGAAGGGATATCCTAGACGGCCTGGGATCCCCGGCAAAAAGCCACTGGAATAAATAAATGGAAAAAATTAGGATAACTAGCAGGAAAAATTGTATTTGAGAAGAATACAACATAAAGGAAAGAACTCCGGGGGACAGAGGGGGCATATCCTATGGTTAAAGAGGCAATAACAAAGATTCTTAGATTCAATAATGGCGAGAACAATCAAATCCACGAGATCCCGATTTCGCTTATTAAAGCCAACCCTTATCAGCCGAGAAAACATTTTGATCCCCTGCAATTGGAAGAGCTGTCCAAGTCGATTAAGGAATACGGAGTACTACAACCTCTGATCGTGCGGAAAGTTAAGGATTACTATGAACTCGTAGCAGGCGAAAGAAGACTTAGGGCTTCGCATGCGATTGGTTTGAAGACAGTGCCTGTTGTAATACGCGATCTCGCGGATAAAGAAATTGCTGAAATTGCTCTCATAGAGAATTTGCAGCGCGAAGATTTAAATTATTTTGAAGAGGCCGAAGGGTATAAGAGATTAATCAGTGAATTTGCGCTTACACAAGATGAGGTTGCCAAGAGGGTAGGAAAAAGCCAATCGACAATTGCGAACAAAATGCGTTTGTTAAAGCTTCCGGAGGAGGTCCAAAAGAACATTAACACGGAGATAGTGACAGAACGACATGCCAGAGCGTTATTGAAGATCACGCAGCCGGAAATGCAAATGGCCATACTAAAGGAGATATATGTTAATGAATATAATGTTCGCGAGACGGACCTTCTGGTTGAAAAGTACCTGAACGCTGAAGCAGAGATTATTAATCCAAGTGGAGGAAGGAAGATCGTCAGGATTTTTAAAGACATGAGGATATATCTTAATACGATTAGAAATGCTGTTCACACGATAGCAGAAGCAGGGCTCGACATCAAGATGACTGAGAAGGAATGTACGGAGCATATTGAGGTACTGATCAGAATCCCTAAGACAAAGCAGTAAGAGAAAGAAAGGTTTCACGTGAAACATCTAATATTAGAGATGAGAAAAGGCGTCGGTCGGTTCGAGACGCCTTTTTTGTTTCACGTGAAACTTATTTCTGCAAAAATGTTCCACCTATAAGGAGGAAGAGCGAAACAAATGTTGAAATAACATCTTGTAAGAAGCATGTGAAAATGCACGGAAAAGGGGTTAGGTATGGGAAGGATTATAACAATAGCAAACCAAAAAGGTGGAGTGGCGAAGACCACAACGGCGGTCAATTTAAGCGCGTTTTTGGCTGTGCTTGGCAAAAAGGTACTCGTAGTAGATATTGATCCGCAAGGCAATGCCACGAGCGGTATGGGTATAAACAAAGCGAGCATAGGACGGTGCATCTACGACAGCCTTATTAATGACATGCCGCTTAGTAACATAATACAACCAACAGAAATCGAAGGCTTGTTTGTTGCACCGGCAACGATACAATTGGCCGGCGCAGAGGTAGAATTGGTCTCTGCGATCTCCCGCGAAACGAAGCTCAAAAAAGCGCTTGCAGTCATTAAGGAGGAGTATGATTATATAATAATAGACTGTCCTCCCTCGCTCGGGTTGTTAACGCTGAACGCCATGACAGCGGCAGACAGGATGTTGATACCGATTCAGTGTGAGTACTACGCCTTGGAAGGGCTGAGCCAGCTAATGAACACTATCGCACTTGTAAAAAAACATCTGAATCCCCAATTAGACATAGAAGGCGCGGTGCTAACAATGTTCGATGCTCGTACTAATCTCTCGATTCAAGTTGTTGATGAGGTCAAGGCCTATTTTAAAGATAAAGTGTTCAGGTCGATTATCCCGCGTAATATAAAACTTAGCGAAGCGCCTAGTTATGGAATGCCCATAAGTATTTATGACCCGAAATCCAAAGGAGCCGAACAGTATCAAGAATTGGCAAGGGAGGTCCTGGAACGTGAGTAGAACAGGTCTGGGGAAAGGGCTCTCGGCATTAATTCCAATGGAGACAGAGCTGATAGGCCGCGAGGATAAGGTTGCCGAGATAGCAATAAACTCAATACGTCCAAACCCGTTTCAACCCCGCAGGGATTTTGATGAGGAAAAGCTGGCTGAGCTGGCGGAGTCAATTAAAGAACATGGCGTATTGCAACCGGTTATTGTGAGGGTCGTTCGACCTGGGGCTTATGAATTGATTGTCGGAGAAAGACGGCTGCGGGCTAGCCAACTGCTTAAGCTTGAGAAAATACCTGCCGTCATAAAAGAGTTAACAAATCAGCAAATGATGGAAATCGCTCTAATAGAGAATATCCAGCGGCAGGACTTAAATCCGATTGAAGAGGCGGCGGCATACAAAAGACTCATGGAGGAGTTTGGATTGACCCAGGAGCAGCTCGCCCAAAGGTTGTCAAAAAGCAGGTCGCTAATTGCGAACATGGTCAGATTATTAAACCTTCCGGCGGCAGTCCTCGAAACGGTAGCGAACGGTCAATTAACAGTAGGCCATGTCCGACCGCTTTTGACGATAGAGAACGAAGAAGACCAGTTGAAACTAGTTCGGGAAATGATCGAGAAAATGCTGACCGTCCGGGATGCGGAGCTGTTAGCTCGCGATGTTGAAAATAGAAAACAGATCCAAAAGAAAAAGGAAAAGCCGCGCGAAGAACGGCTTTCACCGGTTATGCAGGACATAGAATCAAGATTAAGAAGCATCTGCGGAACGAAGGTGAAAATCAAAAGCGCCGGTGAGCGAGGTAAGATAGAAATAGATTACTATAGTAATGATGATCTGGAGAGGATCACTGCAATATTTATTAAGGAAGGCTTATAGAAAACACCATATACAAGGCAATTATTGATCTGAAAAATGATGAAAAGATCAAAGAATATTTGGGGATTTTGAACATGAAAGGATGAAAGAAATGGCAATTCAGCTATTGATAATTATCTTGTATTTTGTGATTACTATAGCTATTGGGTTCTATGCTAAAAGAAAAACTACGTCTTCCAGTGCGTTTCATGGTGCGGGATTAGGTGTTTTATTGTGTGTGGCAGCCGGGACAGGTGAATGGCTTGGAGGAACATCGACAACAGGAGTGTCTGAATATGGCTATACATATGGGCTGTCGGGTGCTTGGTATACCATTGCCAATGGTATGGGTGTTTGTGTTTTGGCAATTTTCTTTGCAAAACTATACAGAAGTTTGGACACAGTAACAGTCCCGGGAATTATTGAAAAGTTTATTGGGAAGGATGCGCGGGTAGTTGCTAGTGTTCTTTTAACCTTTGTCATGATTGCTGTTGGCACCGCCCAGGTTATTGCCGCAGGAACTCTGGGAGTGACAGTGTTGGGCTTGAATTACGTTACCTCCGTGATAATACTAGGTATTGGATTTATTGTATACACGCTGGCAGGGGGAATGGTGGCTGTAGCCTATACTAACGTGATGCATGTGGTTTTTATGTATGGGGGAGTATTAGTAGCCCTGTTTCTAACCGGGAGTCAGATCGGGGGAATCGGGAATATACAGAATGCGCTTCCCTCTGAACAATACTTCAATTGGATGAATATCGGGCCCTCCAAGGTGTATTCATGGATTATCGCCTCGATTTTAGGCGCCTGTACAGCTCAAGCCGGGATACAACCAATTCTGGCAGCAAAAGACGTAAAAGTAGCCAGGAAAGCTGCCTTTGTTACAGCGGCTGTGGTTGCCCCTTTTGGTATCTTTACTGCTTTACTGGGAATGATGGCAAAGGTTCAGTTCCCCCAGTTGGCAAATGCCAAGCTGGCCTTACCTACTTTAATGATGTCACTTCATCCGATAGCCGGTGGTATAGTTTTAGCATCAATTATGGCGGCTATTTTGTCGACTGTTTCACCCATTATTTTAGCATGTGGCACAATGATATCCAAGGATATTTATCAAAGGATTATGAAACCTGAAGCCGCTGACAGAGAGGTCCTTTTTGTTTCTAGATTGATAACCGCCTTAAGTGGGGTTATAAGTATAATACTGGCAATTGTAATGTACGGTGGGACCAGGATATTGGATATAGTATATTTTGCTTATACTATCCGCGGGTCACTTTTTGTTGTGCTGCTTTTAGGTATATATTGGAAAAAGACTTCTTCCAAGGGAGCCGTCTGGGCGATGTTAACCACAGCATTGGTGAGCATTGTTTGGCTGATATATAATTCGATATATGGGCATTATCCGATAGCTGGGTTAAATGAAACATATGCCGCAGTGGTTACAGCCTTTGTTAGTACAATCTTGTTTAGTTTGATATTCGTTAAACCAGAACAGGGAAAAATTACTGAAAACAGGTGAAACTTGGCGCTCTGTCAGCCTGTATGCCATATTACAGATAGGGTAAAACGGATAAATTTATCTAAAGCATAGGTTTACTATGCCTTGTTTTTGTATTAATAAAGCTTTTAATCTTCTAATTCTCTATAACACAAACATAAAGAAAATTAGAGAGTTTCCTAAAAAAGGTTGTGAATGTTAATACATATAACAATTTATCTACAAATAAGGCAATCTTTGATTATCCATATATGCTCTGTGAGAAACCAACGGTGATAAGGCTTTAGAGAACTTAGCGGGTAGGTTTTTTTTTGAAATCAATGTAATAAAACAAAAAATGTTTTCTAAAAAAGGCATCAGTAGGGTAAAAAAAAGCAAATAATGTTCAGATATTGGTTATAAACAACGCCTATTATAGCCTGTTTTAGTAGAACAAATGGCAATAAACGCAATTGACAAAGCGCATAGAGAGAACGTATAATGAAGCCATGTGAATGATAGCACAAACGGATGCCTCTTAGATGCATAAAGGGCCTTTTCCTATGTGCTTTTTATATAGAATAAACAAGAGATAGAAGTCGTCTGAGGAGGTTAAGAAAATGAGTTGTCAATGCCATGGCAGTACGGGCGAAGAAAACGAGAAATTCAAAGTGATAGACCGCATTATTGAAGCCCATAAAGGGCAGGAAGGCGCTTTGATACCCGTGCTGCACCAAGCTCAGGAGGTAATCGGGTATTTGCCGGAGGATGTTCAGGCCTATATCGCAGAAAAATTAGGGATCCCCTTAAGTGAGGTTTACGGGGTTGTCAGTTTTTACACCCTATTTAGCACCGAACCCAAGGGCAAGCATGTAATCAGTGTATGTCTTGGAACTGCGTGCTATGTCAAGGGTTCCGGCAATATTCTGGCAGAGTTTGAAAAGACGCTGGGTGTAAAGGTCGGCGGCACAACTAAGGATGGTATGTTTACGCTGGAAGCATGCCGCTGTCTTGGGGCATGCGGGCTGGCGCCGGTATTAACGGTTGATGGCGATGTGCATGGTCGTTTGGTGACCAAGGATGTTGCTGAAATTATAAATAAATATAAAACCGGCAACTAGAAAGGAGGTTTGAAAATGCGAACAATAGAGGAGTTAAAGGCCATTAAAGCACAATATGAGCAAAAGGCGGCCGACCAAGAAAAAAAAGGAGCCCCGTCAATACTGGTGCATATGGGTACATGCGGTATTGCTAACGGAGCGAATGATGTATATAACTCGATTTTGGAAGAGCTTAAAAGTAATAATATTAATAATGTTGTTGTTACTCAGACCGGATGCCCCGGCTTATGTCACGATGAGCCGCTTGTAACAGTCTCTATTCCTGGGGAAACCCCATATATTTACGGAAGGATTACCGCCGATAACGCCAGACAGATCGTTAAACAGCACCTGGTTGGCAAACAGCCGATCGGAGAATGGCTCGTTAACAAGGATGATAAAGCTAACATCTTAAAGTTCGAAGAATTAAACTATATAAAATATCAAAAGCGCATAGTGCTGAAGAACTGCGGCCGGATCGATCCGGAGAAAATTGACGAATATATAGCCCAGGACGGCTATTTCGCCCTGGCTAAGGTTCTTACGGAGATGACCCCGCTTGATGTAATAAATACAATCAAAAAATCAGGATTAAGAGGACGCGGCGGCGGCGGCTTTCCAACAGGGATGAAGTGGGAATTCGCATACAATTCCAAAGGTAATCAAAAATACGTCGTCTGCAATGCTGATGAGGGTGACCCCGGCGCATTTATGGACCGCAGCGTGCTTGAGGGAGATCCGTTTTCCGTTATCGAAGCAATGACGATAGCCGGTTATGCTATTGGCGCCAACCAAGGATATATCTATGTCCGGGCTGAATACCCAATAGCCGTAGAACGACTGAAAACTACAATTAAACTAGCCCGGGAAAGAGAACTTCTGGGTAAGAACATTTTTAATTCGGGTTTTGACTTCGAGCTTGATATCCGTTTGGGAGCGGGGGCCTTTGTCTGTGGTGAAGAAACGGCGCTGTTGACCTCTGTCGAAGGTAAAAGGGGCGAGCCCAGACCCAGACCGCCTTTCCCGGCGGTAGAAGGACTATGGGGCAAACCAACTATTATCAATAACGTGGAGACCTATGCCAATATAGCCCAGATTATTCTGAAGGGGTCAGAATGGTTCTCCGCGATGGGGACAGAGAAAAGCAAAGGCACTAAGGTTTTTGCCTTAGCCGGTAAGATAAAAAATACCGGACTGATCGAGATTCCGATGGGAACCACCGTACGTACCATTATATATGACATCGGAGGAGGCATTCCGGGCGGGAAAGCGTTTAAAGCAGCACAGACAGGCGGACCCTCCGGGGGTTGTATTCCTGCCGAGCACTTTGATTTACCGATAGACTATGATAACCTGACGGCAATTGGTTCGATGATGGGGTCAGGCGGGTTTATCGTCATGGATGAAGAGACCTGTATGGTTGATATAGCCCGCTTTTTCCTGGAGTTTACGCAGGAAGAATCCTGTGGCAAATGCCCGCCCTGCCGTATCGGGACAAAGCGGATGCTCGAAACACTGACGAGGATTACAGAGGGAAAGGGTAAACCGGAAGACCTTGCCAATCTTGAGACTTTGTCGGTTACTATTAGGAATGCCTCGCTTTGCGGTCTTGGTCAGACCTCTCCTAATCCGGTGCTGAGCACAATGAGGTTTTTTATGAACGAATACGAAGCCCATATTTTCGAGAAAGATTGTCCGGCAGGCGTATGCAAGGCCTTCCAAGTCTATGCAATTCTAGTTGATAAATGCATTGGCTGCGGCTTGTGCGCGAGAAACTGTCCGGTTAAGGCGATCAGTGGCAAGGCCAAAGAGCCTTATGTCATTGATACGGACAAGTGCATCAAATGTGGCGCTTGCGTCGAGAAATGCAAGTTTGGGGCTGCAGTCGTTAAAAAGGAGAGTGGCCGTTAATGGAAATGATAAATTTAACAATCGACGGTCAAAAAGTGCAGGTGCCAGAGGGCACAACAGTGCTGGAGGCCGCGCGAAAGGCCGGAATAGATATACCCACACTCTGTTATCTCAAGGACATAAATAAAATAGGGGCTTGTAGGGTTTGTCTCGTCGAGATTGAGAAAACCAGGGGGCTGCAGCCATCCTGTACGTATCCTGTGTCTGAAGGGATGCATGTAAAAACTAATACCCCGTTGATCAGGGAAGCCCGTAAAGCTGTGGTAGAATTAATACTATCGAATCACCCGATGGAATGTCTGACCTGTAACCGCAACAGGAACTGCGAGCTACAAGCATTGTCGAAGCAGCTGGGTATTACGGATATTCGCTTCCAGGGCGAAAACACAACCTTCCCGATGGATTTTTCATCAGCTGCTGTCGAGAGGATCCCTGACAAGTGTATCCTCTGTCGGCGCTGTGTAGCGGTGTGCGGCAAGGCACAAGGCATCGGGATTCTCGGTGCGACCGAGAGAGGTTTTAAAAGTATAGTAGCTCCAGCGTTCCATCGTCCTTTGGCGGAGGTCAACTGTGTGCTTTGCGGTCAGTGCATCAATGTCTGCCCGGTAGGAGCGCTCAGAGAAAAATCCCATGTTCAAAAGGTCTGGGATGCGATTGCCAACCCTGACAAGGTGGTTTTCGTACAAACGGCGCCTGCGGTACGGGCCGCTTTGGGTGAGGAGTTTGGACTGCCGATCGGTACAATCGTAACTAAAAAAATGGTTGCTGCCATCAGAAGACTTGGGATTGATAAAGTCTTTGATACGGACTTCACTGCCGACCTGACAATTATGGAGGAAGGCAGCGAGCTTGTGCAGCGCATCAAAAACGGGGGGAAGCTTCCGCTTATAACCTCGTGCAGTCCGGGCTGGGTTAAATACTGTGAACACCACGCTCCGGAGTTTTTAGAGAATATGTCGACCGCAAAATCGCCGCAGCAGATGTTTGGCGCGCTTGTTAAAACCTATGGCGCCGAAAAATACGGGATTGACCCGGCGAGGATTTTCTCGGTTTCGGTTATGCCATGTACGGCCAAGAAGTTTGAAGCCGAGCGTCCGGAAATGAAGGCCAGCGGTTTTACTGATGTAGATGCCGTATTGACAACCCGTGAACTGGCCAGCATGATTAAAGAAGCAGGCATAGATTTTGCCGCTTTGCCGGATGAGGAGTATGACGATCCGATGGGTATGTCGACGGGAGCTGGCCTTATCTTTGGCGTCACAGGCGGAGTTATGGAAGCAGCCCTGAGGACTGTGTATGAATTAGTTACAGGAGAACACCTCGAGAAGATTGATTTTGTTGCAGTCAGAGGGCTTAAGGGCGTCAAAGAGGCTACTATCGAACTGCCACCTGTTGGCACGGTGAGAGTCGCAGTAGCCCATGGCTTGGGAAACGCTAAAAAGCTTTTGGATAAGGTCAAAGCCGGCGAACAATATCACTTTATTGAGATCATGGCCTGCCCCGGCGGGTGTATTAATGGCGGAGGACAGCCGATAGTCAGCAGCGCTGAACGTATGAGGCTTCAGGAAGATTATCGTGCCATGCGCGCCAAAGCTATTTATCAAGAGGACAAGGGCATGATTATGAGAAAATCCCATGAAAACCCGGCGATTATCAAGATATACGAAGAGTTTTTGCTAAAACCGCTCGGGGAAAAGTCGCACCATTTGCTGCATACCCATTATCAACCGAGAGTCAAATATAGAGCGCTGGCCAACCAGGAAGAATGTAAGGAATAGAAGAAGTACAAAACTGCGCAAACAGAGTGAGGGGCAAGACCATCACTCTGTTTTTATCTCGTCAGGAGAGAAGCTTTTTGTTGGACATACCTATAGTCACAGCTAGTTTAAGAAGATATAATATAGGACAGGAATAGTAGAAGAGGAGTAACAATATGCTTGGAACTGTAGTAAACGCCGGGGCAATCATCCTGGGCGCAATCATTGGCGCATTTCTGCGTAAGGGCATTAAAGAAGGATATAAAGACATTGTTATGCAGGGGCTCGGTCTTGTCGTAGGTTTAATCGGCATAAAAATGGCGCTGGAAGCAACTAATATGTTGATTATTATCTTTAGCATAGTTATCGGCGGGTTAATCGGAGAAGCTGTTAATATTGACAGGCGCTTGGAAAGGTTTGGCGAGAAGCTGAATGCGAGATTTGGCTCGGGAGAGGCCGAGTTTGTCCAGGGGTTTGTAACAAGCAGTCTCGTTTATTGTATTGGGGCGATGGCCATTATGGGCTCGATAGAGAGCGGGCTAACCGGAAAACACGAAATTCTATTTGCGAAGTCGGTGTTAGACGGGATCAGTGCGATAGTCTTTGCCTCAACGATGGGGATCGGTGTTGCTTTTTCAGGCCTAGCCGTTTTTATATATCAGGGCAGTATAACGCTTTTGGCCGGTATTGTTAAGGTTTTTATGACAGATGCAATTATAGCAGAGATGACTGCAACCGGCGGTCTCTTGATTATTGCTATATCGTCGAGCATCTTAGGTATTAAGAAGTTTAACATTGCTAATCTTCTGCCGGCTATCTTTATAGCCGTTGCAATCACGATGCTCGTAGCCAGGTGGTTCCCAAATTATATTTAGGGGGAGATTTTTGTGGCTTTTGTGGAGCATATTTCTAACTGGATGGTTACAAACTATTCTTTAATGGCGACTTATTTTGTTATTGCGCTCATCATAGGATTGATCGTTTTTGTCGTTGTAATATATAGACTGACTAAGTTAGCTGGTCAATATAAGCTGCTCATGCGTGGGGTTGAAGGAAAGAACCTTGAGGAGATAGTCCTGCATAATACCAAAATATTGGAACAGGTTTTGTTGAGAATCAAGGTTTTCGAGGACAGATTAGAAAAGGTTGAGAGCCTCGCACAAATGAGCATACACAAGGTTGGGGTAGTTCGTTTTAATGCCTTTAGTGATATGGGCGGCGATTTGAGTTTTGCTGTCGCACTTTTGGACGGCGCAGGAGATGGGGTCGTAATCAGCAGTATTTATGGGAGAAACGATGCACGGACTTATGCCAAACCAATCAAGGATAGAAAGTCAAAATATCAATTGAATGCTGAAGAGGAAATGGCCATTCAGTCGGCGCTGCAGGGTGAGTAAAGAGCATGAGTTTAAAAAAAACTTGTCCAGTCTATAATAATTAGCAGGATTTGTCATGAAAATGAAGAATAATATTACCTGGTGTTTTGTCTCTAAGGTAAGACTATACCAAAAAGGCAGGTTTGAGTATGTCCAATGGTGAGCCTCGGCTTACAATGAAACAGGTTGATGAGAAGAAAAAAGCAACACATCTGACCATGATGGTTATACCCCATTGTCACGGGGCAAAGACCAAGAATTATTGTATTCCCATGTGGCTTATTAAGTCGTTTTTGGGGATAAGTATTGCTTGTATCCTTGTCGTATCATATTTTGTGATGGGGTTTTTTAATTTGAAGTATATAGCTGTGGAGAATGTAGAATTAAAGAAGGTTAACACAGCTCAGGAAAAAGAAATATTTGAACTTAAAGATCTTGCCGGAGATATGCGCGGCAAACTAGAAGACCTTATAAAGTTAGATCAGGTGGTCAGGGAGAAAGTAGGTCTTGCAAAAGCAGCGCAAGGGGATAAAGCTTCAAGAACCATCGAGAATTCACGGACAAGCGATCGTTACCAGTTTATGACGATGGGCCTTGGCGGAGCCCCCGGTACTGTTCAGGAAAATACAATTGCAATGACAAGCGCCCTTGTGCCGTTTATACAGGAAGATATGTCAGTAACCGCAGCAGAGATTGAGGATGCGGCTGCGCCGCAAACAGAGGGGCTCGTTTTAGAGTTGCCGTCACCGGAGGATGAAATAGATACACTCGAAGAACTTAAAGAACAACTGTCCAAGATGGACGAATTATTAACCCAGCAAGCGAATGCAATAAACAAACTCAATACGGACGTAGATAAGCAAATTGCGTTAGAAAAAGCGCTTCCAAATGCGTGGCCTGTGCAAGGCCGGATAACTTCCGGGTTTGGCTGGCGCAAAAATCCTTATTCGTCAAAAAGCAGAGAGTTTCATGAAGGTATAGATATTGCTACTACTTATGGGACGCCAATTCGCGCGGCGGCTTATGGCATAGTCACGTTTTCCGGTTATAAAGCCGGCTGGGGCAGGGAAGTCATTATTTCACACGGCTATGGCTATGTAAGTCAATACGCTCATAATTCACAGCTTTTAGTAAATAAGGGAGACAAGGTTGAGAGGGGCCAGATTATTGCACGTTTAGGTAGTACAGGCCGTAGTACCGGACCGCATTTGCATTTTGGGGTTGCAAAGGATGGGAAGTGGATTAATCCGCTTTCGCTGCTAAAACGCTAATAGATTGGGGAGTGGGGAAGATGTTCGGAGGCAAGAAGAATACAGTCGAGCCCGTAAACTTTGAAAGAGTGGATACCCTGGTTGGGAAGGATACTATTTTTACAGGGAACATTGCCGCCACAGGGGCCATTCGTATTGATGGTGAATTTAGCGGGGATATCAAAGTAAAAGGCGATCTGGTTATTGGTGAAGTAGCAAAGGTTGAGGCAACGGTAGAGGCACGTAACGTTTTGGTGGCCGGATATTTAAGGGGAAACATACAAGCCTCCGGCAAGGTTGATCTTGCCCCTAATGCGCATCTATTCGGGGATATCACAGTTGGCAAGCTAATTATTGAAGAAGGCGCTAGGTTTGAGGGAAATTGCATCATGAATAAGACGGCCGAAGGGAACTCCGATACGCCAGAAGGCTAAGCTATAAAACAAACATGAAAAACAAAACCTTGTTCGGGTATTACCGGGCAGGGTTTTTTTGTATAGCCAGATAGATTGAGCCCGCTATTAGCTGGGACATCTTTAAGACTAGATTTAGCCGTGTACTCTGCAGCACTTGCAAATCCATAAAACCGCCTATGTTTACTATGCCGGAAATGCTGATATCTCCGACTGACGGTAAGTCCTTTCCAAGCCCTGTCCCTGGCTGTAAAGAGCCTTCTTTGACTAAAACTGTGCCAACACTGGAATTCCGGCCTAAACAGGCATCGATGGCAATAACAGGACGTGTCAGACATTTGGTATTAAGTTGGTTTAAAGTTTGCTCGAGATTCTGAGCATGAACAGGGCTCTCTATTGTCCCATAAACATCTATGGATGTCCTGCGCAGCAACGGTTCAAGCCGCCAGCCTGTCAATGGTCCCAGGCAGTCTCCGGTCGAGCGGTCGGTACCGATACAAATGAGAACAGGAGGGTTCTTTTTGCGCGAGTTTGCTAATAAAGTGGCCAGATGGCTGGACAATTTCGACATAGCCAGGGAATCATATAGGTGAACGCGCAGTTCGTCACCCTCTTGATTATTAAAAAAAGGGAAGCAAGAAAGTTTTGAAAGTAAAGCCATTTAGTACCTCCGGAATAATATGGCACTAGTTTGTGCAAATCAGCGCCGCATTATCCGTATATGCCGGGGCAATAAGCCTAAAGAACGAGATTATGAGGATAAATAAAAAGGGCCGGCATAGAATTAATAAGAAAATACCCGGATAAAAACGGAGATCAAAATGGCAAGAAACAAAAAAGCAAGGCAAAACTGGCAGGTTGCGCTAACCTATGTGGGTACGGTCATTGGCGCAGGGTTCGCCTCTGGGCAGGAGATTCTGAGGTTTTTCGGCGTTTTTGGTCTTTGGGGTTTGGTCGGGGCGCTGCTTGCGGGACTTATGTTCGCCCTGCTTGGGCAGGCTATAATTGAGGCGGCAGCTAATCAGGGCGCTAATAATTACGAACAGTTCATCAGATATCTTTTCGGCAAAAAGGCAGTATGGTTTGATGGAATCATTACCCTTTTCTTACTCGCGGGTCTTGCCGCGCTGCTTGTGGCTAGTGGCAGCCTGTTTGCGCAGGTCTTTGGAGCTACGCTGTGGAAAGGATTTCTTTTTGCTGCGTTGTTTATATACATAATCTTGCTTATGGGAATTGAGGGGATGCTCTGGTTCAATACACTCTTTGTGCCGGGATTGATAATTGTTTGCCTTGCCGTCGCTGTTCTTGGTATTAACGAAGCAGGTCTATCCCTGATTGCGGTCGAACAGAGCGCAGCTATGTTAAAAGACAGTTGGCTGCTTGGAGCCTTCCTGTATGTAGCTTATAACCTGGTCCTCGGAATGGTTATACTTGTATCGCTGGAGGATAGGACAAAAAGGACATGCAGTAATGGGGGGGTTATCGGGGGAATAATTCTCGGTTTTATGGCGGCCATTATGTGCGCCGCCCTTATATCTCAAGGCCAAGAGGTTACTGGTCGGAGTATTCCGATGCTGGCGCTCGCGCAAAAAATAAACCCGGCGCTCGGAGCATGCTATAACTTAGCCTTGTGGATTGCAATATTTACGACAGCGCTAAGCAATGGCGCAGGTTTATTAAAACGGCTTGAAAGCAAAGTAAAATGGCCGAGACCAATGCTGGCAGGGCTAATACTGCTGCCGACCATAATATTTGTCAATTGGCCGCTGGCGAAGATGGTGGGGATAATCTATCCGCTGCTGGGTTATGTTGGACTTATTATAATAATTGCCGTTATAATAAAACTAAAACCGTTTGTCAACACATAATATCGGGAGGGTATTCATGTCGAATATTATTGTCGGTACCGCCGGACATATTGATCACGGAAAAACAACGCTGGTCAAAGCGTTAACAGGAATAGACACGGATCGGTTGGCAGAGGAAAAAGCACGCGGGATCACTATCGAATTGGGATTTGCGCATCTGTTACTCCCTGGTGGCAATACGGCGGCAATTGTAGACGTGCCCGGTCACGAAAGGTTTATCAAAAATATGCTGGCGGGGGCAGCCGGAATAGATATCGCGCTGTTAGTCGTTGCGGCTGATGAAGGGGTAATGCCGCAGACCATAGAACACCTTGATATTCTTACGCTGCTGGCGATAAAAAAGGTGATCGTTGTTATCACAAAGGTTGATCTCGTTGAGAAGGAGTATATGGCTTTGGTTCGCGAAGATATCGGTAAGCTGCTTAGCGATACCGTATATCATGATGCAGCAATCCTTGAGGTGGCGGCCCCCCAAGGATGGGGGCTGAATGAGCTGATAGAGCTGCTAGGTCTGGAAGCGTCAGCAAATATCAATGCAAGGAAGACAGAGACGCCTGCGAGACTTCCGCTAGACAGGGTTTTTGTTATGCAAGGCTTTGGAACAGTTGTGACAGGGACGCTCTTTGATGGCCAGATTAACACCGGCGACAATTTGGAGATTGCCGTTAAGCAAAAAAGATTTCGTGTCAGAAGCTTGCAGGTACATAATCAAACAGTTACGAAGGCAGTTGCCGGTCAGCGTGTGGCCATAAATCTGGCTGGGGCCGAGGCCAAAGAAATCGAAAAAGGAGATGTCCTCACCATGCCGGGTTGGTTCGCAGCAACTTCGCGCATTGATGTCTCTTGTCACCTTTTGAAGAATTCACCGTGGAGACTACAGCCCTACACACGTGTTCGCTTTTATCAGGGAACCAAAGAAGCCTTTGGCCGGGTGACCCTTTTTGACCGCGCTGAGGTTTTGCCTGGGCAGAGCGCATATCTGCAAATTGCGCTGGAGGAGCCAATTGTAGTTTGCCGGGGCGATAATTATATTATCAGAAGCTATTCCCCGTCGGTTACAATTGGCGGGGGAAAGGTGCTAGAGCCGTTGGCCTCGAAGCATAAAAGAAAAGAGAGCAGTTTAATCGCTGATTTCGAGATCAAGGCCTCCGGCGATATTGTAAAAATTGCCGAGCTGTATATAGAAAAAAACAAGAGGCTGATGGCTGCGCAGGAACTAACAAAGTACCTGGGTATGTCCGGAGGCGGCGTTCAAAAGGTTGTTAATGGGTTGGTCGCGACAGGGAGGATTATCGAAGTTAGCGCTGGTGAGGAAGTGTGCTATCTCAGTAAGCTTAATATGGAGCAATGGGAAGAATATATTTCCCGGGAAATACAAATGCATCTGCAAAAGTACCCGCTCGAACCGGGGTTAAATAAAGAAACGCTGCGCGTGAAGCTTTCGCCGGAGATGACATTAAAGGAATATAACGCCTTGATCCAATACTGGGTTAATCACGGGGTTATTGACTTGTGTGAGAACCAGTTTCTTGTGCTCCATGGATATCAGCGCAGCGTAGAAGGTCTCTGGGCAGAAAAAGTTGGGGCTGTGGAACAATATTTTTATCAGAACCAATGGCAGATCCCCAGTTGGGAAAGGATCAAAACTGATTTAAGTATGGATCAGAAGACCGGCAACCAGGTACTCCAGCACTTGCTCCGTTCGCAAAAGCTATTCCCTCTCGCAGAAGACATCTACATCTGGGGCTCCTTTTTAGAGGAGGCCAAGGATAAAATAAAAACCTGGTTTGAAAGCAGCGAGGTACTGACAGTCGCCCAGGCCAGAGATTTACTTGGAGCGAGCCGCAAGATAGCGGTTCCGCTTTTGGAGTATCTTGATAAAACAAGGTATACGGTGAGAACGGGTGAGTATAGGAAGCTTGCCGACAGATAGCGTGAAAAGGCGGTATACTCTTAGAAGGTGGGATTTTGCGAAGGCAGGCTTAATAATATATAATGTTGAAACATGGGGGTGGATTGTGACTGGTGTTGCGCCTGGTCTTCAAAACCAGTGCGGCGGAGCGATCCTCCGCTGGGTGGGTTCGATTCCCACACGCTCCCGCCACTCATTATACTTTAGTACGTTCTCCTGGCATCAATTAAGCCAGGAGAACAAAAAACCGCCCGCTATGCGGGGTGGGATTCAATGCTTAAGCAAAGCAACACCTTTCTGTTAAAATGATGATTGTTCAAGCCATCAAAAAACAGAAGAAAGGTGTTGCTTATGGCAGAGAGTTTAGCACATACCAAGTGGCTGTGCGAGTATCACATAGTATTCACTCCAAAGTACAGAAGGAAGATAATCTACAATGAGTTGCGGGTAGATATACAGGGGATAATAAAGGATTTATGTAAGTGGAAAGGCATCGAAATAATAGAGGGACATATGATGTCTGACCACGTTCATCTTTTGTTGAGTATTCCGCCAAAATATAGTGTATCACAGATAATGGGATACCTAAAAGGAAAGAGCGCAATGATGATATTTGACAGGCACTCCAACCTGAAATACAAATTTGGCAACCGACATTTCTGGGCCGAAGGGTACTATGTGAGCACAGTAGGATTGAATGAAGCAACGATAGCAAAGTACATAAAAGAGCAAGATAAACATGATCAGATTATGGATAGAATTTCTACCAAAGAATTGGAGAACCCTTTCAAGGGTCCTGCCAAGTAATCAGAGCACATGGCTTGTAATACCCGACTTGACCGCTCATCAAAATTTTGAAAAAAAGCATGGTCATAAACGTTGATGTTAAGCCATTTCTTAAAAAAAGCGACCTAAAATGTGGTTACCTCCGGGCTTCCCTGTGAGGTAATTTGAGTATATGCTCATGAAACATGAGCAGCTTCATTAGAAAAAAGAAAACAAAGAGCGGCGCGATAGCCATCCAAATAATATACAAACGAGGTCGCATCGTCACTGGCCTTAAGCATATCGGTACGGCCCATAACGATGCTGAACTCGAAATGCTTCTTGCCTTGGCGCATGAAAAGATGCACGAGGGGCAGATATCTCTTGACTTTGAAGAGGCGTTAAAGGGCGGAAATGCTGATCTGCGTTTGGAAAGGTCATACTCTGCGTTACTGTGGGACACGCTGAGCAGCGTATATGACAAACTGGATTTTGGGTGTTTAGGTGACCTTGTCTTCAAACAGCTCGTTCTTGCCCGTATTATCGAACCGACGTCCAAGCTCGACACGATACGTGTACTGGAGGACCTAGGCCTAGATGCGCCGTCAAATTCAGGCATTCATCGCTGTCTGCGCAATACAATTAGTGAAGGCTACAGGGAGCATTTAAGCGAAGCGTGTTTCAGATATGTGAAACCGGCAGCGCTAAAGCTGGTCCTTTACGATGTAACCACCCTGTACTTCGAAATACAAAAGGAAGATGAGTATCGCAAAGCCGGTCTTTCCAAAGAGCGCAGACTTGAGCCGCAGATTACGGTTGGCCTTCTGGTGGACCGCACAGGCTTTCCGCTTGAGATACAGAGCTTTGAAGGCAACTGTGCCGAAGTCAAGACGCTCCTTCCTGTACTGGCGGGATTCAGAGAGCGCCATGGTCTGAAAGACATTACGGTTACAGCTGATGCCGCCATGCTTTCTGCCGGGAACATAGCCGAGCTTGAGCAACTTGGATATCACTACGTAATCGGTTCAAGGCTCGCGAAGACCCCTTACGAGATTGAGGAATATCTTTGCGCTGAAGGCGCAATATTGGAAGACGGACAAATCTTCGAGTCAAGCATGACTATAACGGTAGAGGGTAAAAGAACCAAGCGACGTGTTGTTTATCAGTACCGGGCGAAAAGAGCCGCGTTGGATCTTTCAAACATCGAGAAGACCGTCGCAAAAGCACAGAAGATCGTGGATAAAAAGGCGGACATCAAGCGTAACCGCTTCCTGAAGGTCAAAGATGACAAACGCGAGATCAATATTGCATTGGTCGAGGAGGCTCGCCGTAAGGCAGGCATCAAGGGCTACGTTACCAATCTACGCATTCCGGCGCAGGAAGTAATTGACGCGTACCATCAGCTTTTCCAGGTAGAAAAGTCGTTCCGTATGTCAAAATCAGACTTAAAAGCTAGGCCTGTTTTCCATCACAAACGAGATTCGATTGACGCACATCTGACAGTCGTATTTGCGGGCCTTGCCCTCGTCAGATACATAGAGGCGATAACGGGATTAAGCATTAAGAAGTTCATCAATATACTTACTCCAATCAGGACAGGTGTAGTTTCTGTAAACGGTGTTTCGCTACCTATCAAACCACATATTCCAGATGATGTTACTTTATTATTCAAACGTTTAAAGGTCTAATGTGGTTACCTTTTTGGTCAAGTCAGGAGTTCAAGCCAGCGTCATTGAGGCGCTGGCTTGTAATACGCCCTTATTACCGAATCACCACCACCCCATTTTGGGGTGGTGGTGATTCGGTAATAAGGGGTATTAATTATACGAATCCATAGGTATTTATAACCATATCATACCAAATCAATATGCTTCAATATGGAATTAAGCATATTGAAATTTTATATAGAGAGGAACCCAATAAGGCATAAGGCATAAGGCATAATGCATGTATAATATATTAGCCATAATATTTTAAAAGAAGGGGCTAAAAATGACAACACACAAAGAATTTTTTTGAGCAGCGTGCTCGTTTCTTCGGGTATAAAAGACACGATCTTGTTACAGACTCCTTTCTTTGTATTAATCTTTGCCTTGAGTATCTAAATTTCCTATTTAATACTATAGTCCAGCCTTGGTATCATTTTGTTGCGCTAGGTTTTGCGAATCGCCTGGTGGCCTTTTATAATGCCCCCCATTGTCAAGACACGAAAAATTTTGTAAGTTATCCTCCTTTCCGTGTTTGAATGTCCACAACTTCTTGACGACAAGTGCCATCATAGACTTGGGATGGGCATAAAGCTCCAATGGAAGAATGTGGACGAGAGGTATTGTACTCATGAATATATTGATTCAAAGCAATTCTCAACTCCTGGGGAATGTTAAAACATCATCTATTTCTGCTACATTCTTTACTTGCCAAAAACAAAGAGCTTACAGCTAAAAAGAATTACACTGAGCCAATAAACAATCTTTGATGACTAATTCCAACTTATCTACCAAATGGAGCAAATCTGATGCCGAAGTGTTTTTCCATGCCAGAATATAAGGCACGTAGGCATCCTCAATCTGAATTCCCACAATATCAACGCCGAAGGTATTGTATTTTGGGCATATTGAGATTGACTCGTTTAAGGAAATGGCCAAAACAACATCCTGCGAGTTATCGGCATTGGTAAATTTTGGCACAAAACCGTTCTCTGCACTAATTTTTTCCATACATTTTTCAAACGGGTTTACATTCTGCGAAGTCATACAAACCCAGTAATCATTCTTCAAATCGGTCCATTTTACTGTCTTATGTGAGGCCAACGGATGCGTTACGCTCATAAATGCATACAGAGGCACATTATCTATGAGTCGGTTAGATAATCCACTCAATTGATCTATATCTACGTAGCAGGGGAATAGTGCCAAATCAACCTGCCCCATGTAGACAGCATTGATGATATCTGTTATTTTGTACACCTTATTGATAAGTGTGTGGTCCGTTAAGGAGTTTCTTAGCTGGGTAATAATTTTACGGTGGAATTCATGATCAAGACTTGAGGAGGAAAAACCAAAGGCAAGACGTTGTTTTGTTTTTTCCTCTATTTTCTTAGCCTGCTCAAGTGCATCTTCAATTTGATTCAAAATATCTGCAAACCTTATTTTGAGCATTTCGCCAGCTGGCGTCAAATATAATTTTCTACTTTTTCGAAGGAAAAGTTTAACGCCAAGCTCATTTTCGAGGCTATGGATCCTTCGGCTAAGTAGTGGCTGTGTTACGTGTAAATGTTCAGCAGTGGTTGTCATGCTACCCCAGTTTGTGATCGAAAGAAAGTATTGGATGGATTGCAGTTCAACGCAATATAAAGGTTTTTTTAGCATGATAATCTCCAATCGTTTCAAAATACAATATCAAAAAAAACATTGAGGTATCGTGAATTGTGAGACAAATAAACTCAAACAAACGAAAAGAAACTTTTGATAAATCTGTCTACTTAATATTATACAATATATTAGATTGCAATGTTATACTTGGGAAACATTTTTCTGGGTAGGAATATTATTGGATTTACATTTATTGTCTATGCAAAAAATGCATTTACATATACAACATCGTTCTTTGTATTAAAAGAGAAATCAAAATATAATAAAAATAAGATCAATAGAAAAAACTTAATAAAAAATTATGGTTAAGGGGGTACGACATGGAGTTTAAAACAATCATTGTAGAAAAAGGACGCATTGCTAAGATTATTCTTAACAGACCAGAAAAGGGTAACAGCATGAATCGACAGGTCATGGAGGAATTGAAAACGGCATTCTATATGCTTGACGAGGATGAGGAGTGCAGGGTCATTATCCTATCCGGTGCAGGCAAGGGATTTTGTGCGGGTGGGGATTTAAGTGATATGAGCGGAGATGCCTCTCTTCTTGAGCAACGGGCTTTCAATCGTGTATTTCCACAGGTTCTTACCGCAATCGGTAAAACTGGAAAAATTATCATATCGAAGGTCCATGGCTATTCTTTAGCCGGTGGATTTGGCCTTGCAGTTGCCTGTGATATGACGGTTATTTCGGAAAAAGCAAAGCTTGGTACGCCTGAGATATTGAGAGCATTGTACCCATTTATGATTATGGCCCCCATTTCCAGATGCATGCCACAAAAAAAGATGATTGAAATGTGCTTTACGGGTGAGAATGTAACACCTGCACAAGCGCTAGAATATGGGATTGCCAACCTGGTTGTTCCGGAGGATGAGCTTGATTCCGCTGTAGATGCACTTGCAGAAAAAATCGCCAGAAATTCTCCGGTGGCGATACGCCTGGGGAAAGAAGCTTTTTATATGCAAAGAGATATGGAATATTTTAAATCGCTCGGATACCTTTCAGAGTGTATCGCAATCATTACGCAAACGCAGGACGCTCATGAAGGAGTCCAAGCATTTTTTGAGAAAAGGCAACCGGTTTGGACCGGTAAATAGGCTAATTATACAAATAGATATCTATAGATGTCGGAGGTGTTTATTATTAAACTCTATGAATATGAGGGGAAACGGATATTCCAAAAAAATGGAATCCAAGTACCAGTTGGTATTTTTATGGGCGAATCTTTGACTGCTCCCGATGTAAGTGTTCCCGATATGTCCGCGCTCAAGTTCCCCTGTATGGTTAAGGCTCAGATTTTACAGGGTGGCAGGGGTAAAGCCGGTGGAATTAAGAAGGCAGCCGACTATGATGATGCCATAATGATTGCAAGGGGGCTCATGAGCAAGTCTCTCAAGGATGAAGAACTCCATGGAGTTCTGTTTGAAGAGATGGTTGACATTGATAAGGAGCTATATGTAGGTATTACTATTGATGACGTTAAGGCAAAGCCATTGATTATTCTGAGCGAAGAAGGCGGTATGGAGATTGAGAAGGTAGCACAGGAAGAGCCTGAGAAGCTAGTCAAAGAATATCTAGATGTCGATAAACCAATGAAGAGGCATGAGGCTATAACACTTTGCAAAAAAATCGGTTTGACCGGAAGGGTACTGGTCGGAGTGGCAGATACAATCGTCAAGCTATATGAAACTTTTATACAAATGGATGCTGTCTTGGTAGAAATCAATCCGCTTATTATTACTAAGCAGGGGGACATCATCGCAGGCGATGCTAAAATTGTCACTGATGATTATGCACTTTATCGTCATCCTGAACTTTCAAAACGCGAAAACGTGAAGATAGATGAGGACGAGTACGAACGTCGAGCCCGGGAGAACAACTACATATTGATTCGACTTGGCGGAGAAATTGCAGTAATTAGCGGTGGAGCCGGCTATGGTATGGGGATTTTAGATGCGATTTCCATCTGCGGCGGCACAGCAGCTAATTTCTTGGATATTGTTGGTGGTCAGGCACTTAAAGAGGCTGTTAAAGGTGTTGTCGATATGGCCAGAAACGACCATAAAGTCAAATCAATAGTATTCAGCTTCATTCTAAGTGCTACTTCACTGGGCCCGTTCGTGGATGCTTTATTTGAGGCTATTTCTGAGCGTCCGCTGGATATTCCCGTATTTGCGAGTTTGCGCGCTTCTTCTGCGGCGTTGAGGGATATGGACATGGAAACGGCGGTTGCAAAGCTAACGGGAGTCGGCGTAAAAATGTACGATGATCTCAGAATGGCGGTCAAAGAGGCAGTGAAATGCGGAGAGGAGTGCAGAGCTTGAGTATTTTAGTTGATGAAAACACAAAAATCTTGGTATATGGCATGACAGGTAACTACGGTTCCGCTCAGGTGAAAGCTATGCTCACTGCGGGAAGTAATATCGTTGCAGGTGTCTCAGTAGGAAAAGGTGGACAAGAACACATGGGAATCCCAATTTGCGATACGGCCTTAGAGGCAGTGGAAAAATACGGTGCCAATACAGGAATCATATATGTACCAAGTGCAGGTGCGAAAAGCGCACTGATCGAAGCGATTGAGGCGGGTGTTAAGGTGGTTTTCTGTCCGACGGAAGGCATCCCCAATCTTGACACAATAGCTATTAGACAAGTGGCTGATGCCCATGATGCCTGGTTTATAGGCCCGAATTCTCTGGGTGTTATTTCACCTGGCAAATCTCTGGTCGGTTCGATTGCACCTGCTTTCACAAAGCCAGGTGCAATTGGAGTGATATCGAGAAGTGGAACGGTGACTTTGGCTGTAGCCTCCTGTCTCACAGATAATGGGCTAGGACAATCGACCGTTATCAGTATTGGCGGTGACGTTATCATTGGGAAAAATCCACTGGACTATATAAAAAAATTCAATGAGGATGACGAGACAAAGGTAGTTGTTATGGTAGGTGAGATTGGCGGAATGAAGGAGTATGAGGTCTGTGAATACATGCCTCAGATGAAGAAACCGCTTGTCGCATTCATCGGAGGGAGATCTGCTAAACCGGGTAAACGGATGGGTCATATGGGCGCCATGATCAGTGGCTCGAAAGATGATGCAAACAGCAAAGCAGAAGCTCTGAAAAAGGCAGGTGCTGTTGTTGTCGGTACTCCTTGGGATATCCCGGATGCAATCAAAGCGTTGGGCTTCTAAAGAAAGAAAGGAGGGAATTATTTAATAAATTCGCTTGCAAACCTTCATATGATTAGCGGCAAAGTGTAGAAATTTTTGTGATAGAAATGAAAGGAGATGTAGTAGCATGGAAAGTGCAATTTATACCATACATCCGATGTATCTTGGTGAAATCCCGACATGGGAAAAGTCAAATCACACAATGTGGAGAAATTGGGGTGTCAAGGTTCCTGTGCCTTTTATTGCGTTTCTGATAAAGGGTAATGGGAAGAATATCCTTGTTGATACAGGCCCGTGTGACAAGGAATTTGCGGAGAAATGGCACTATCCGCTGGTTATTCCAGAAGACACACACATCCATACTGTGTTGAAAAACAAGTTTGGCCTTAAACCGGATGATATAGATTATATTATCAACACCCACCTACACTGGGATCACTGTTTTAACAATCATCTTTTCCCAGGTAAAAGGATATATATCCAGCGTAGTGAATATCATTATGGATTTGATCCACTCCCGTTCCAATACCACCTCTACGAATCACCGCAATTTGGTTTGATTCCGAACTGGATGAAGGCAGCCATGCAATATGAGCTGGTTGACGGAGATATGGAAATTGACGACGGCATCAAACTGATCAGCCTTCCGGGGCACTCAGTGGGGCTGCAGGGTATTCTGGTAAACACCAAGGACGGGAAATCCCTTTTGGCGAGTGACAGCGTTAATACTTACGAACAATGGAAAGGAGATGAAAAGTTACCTCACTTTTTCTCCGCGACACATATCAGTTTAGAGGTATACTGGAAGACCCTCATGAGGATTGAAAAAATGGAGAGTGAAGGGGTTACAATCATCCCCGGACACGATTGGGCGTTACTGAAATAGGAGACGGCTCCGAATCCAGAACAATGCAACAACAATATAGAGATAAATTAAATAGCAATTGCGAAAAAAGGGGGTTATTATGTAAAATTTCAGACTAAGGCCTCAAGCATATTGGCTATCCCTGAAAAAACGGATACAAAAGACGCCCGCGTCGTAAGGAAACTATTGCTGGAAGGCCGGTACGTGGAATTTAAGCAACTGTTGATCTTGTATTATGTAAACCATATTCCTAGTTGTTATTATTAGAATAGGGAGGATAAAACATGAAAAATTACTCAAAAAAAGTGATTGTATTAGCAGTAACAGCAAGCCTTCTCATTTTATCAGTTGGTTGCGGGAATAAAGAGAAGAGTGGGACGAATACTGCACAAACACAAGAACAGCCGAAGCAGATTGAACTCAGACTTGGTACGGTTGGTACTGATGATTCCCATTTTGGGGCAGGAGCAAATAAGTTTAAAGAAGAAGTTGAAAAAAGAACAAACGGTCAAATTAAAGTCTCTGTTTTTGCTAACAGCGCATTGGGTGGAGAGCGTGAACTTATGGAGGGAGAAATGGTTGGCACAGTTGATATGTCTGTTGGAACATCTGGGCCATTGGGGACATTCTACAATGAAATGAATGTGTTCGATTTGCCTTACCTGTTTAATTCACGCGAAGAGGCGTTTGCAGTGTTAGATAGCCCGATTGGTACCGGACTCGCAGAACGCTTTGAAAAAGCAACCGGTGTTAAAATACTTGGTTACATGGAGGGTGGTTTCCGCGCAGAACTTAACAATGTCAGGCCTATTAAAACAGTTGCTGACATGAAAAATATGAAATACCGCGTAGTAGAAAGCGCTGTCCAAATAGATATCTTTAAAGCTTTTGGCGCAGCTCCAACTCCAATGGCTTTTGGTGAAGTATATACTAGTCTGAAGCAGGGCGTTATTGATGGTTGTGTCGTCCCTTACCCAGGCCTGTATACTTCAAAACTCCATGAAGTCACAAAATATAATACCTATTTACAGGATATGTATACTGTAGTGCCAATAACTATTGCTAAGAAAAAGTTTGATTCTCTTACTGCGGAGCAGCAAAAGATTATTGTAGAATCAGCAAAGATTGCTGTGACGTATCAGCGTGAACAGTGCGAAATAATGAGAGCAGGCATTATTGATAAATTTAAAGCAGCAGGTATAATTGTAACTATTCCGGCGGATATGAGCAGCTTCAAAAATGCCACTAAGCCTGTATTTGATAAATGGGCAGAAAAGGTCGGCGTGGACCTCGTTAACAGTATTGTTAACTTCAAAAAATAAATAGTGATATATAAATAGGGCTTGCGCTTCGCAATCTATGCATTCGGAAGTTTCTTTCTTAATCTGCTGAGAATATGAACACAAGCCCATACTTTTTCTCTCTAGCCGAGGTTGCCTGCAATCGCAATGCGCTTTTTCGCTATTTGCCGTGGAAAGGCAATAGGAAATCGGCTGTGGACAGTTATTGATATTAAAAAAGGAGGGATTGTAAAATGAGTGCTGCGAAGAAGTTTTTACAGTTTATGAGTTTTATCGACAAAATCTCTGGATATATAGTAGCTTTTATGATGGCGGCAATGGTTGTGTTGATAAGCTATCAGGTTTTCACCCGCTATACCGGTTTTTTAGCCTCGTCTGCATGGACGGAAGAGATAGCCCGCTTTTTAATGATATGGGCTGTAATGTTGGCAGCGGCCATGTGCATTAGAACGCATGAACTGTTGGCAATAGACCTAATACCCTCGTTAATCGGTCCAAAGGCACAAAAAATACTAAAATTAATGACATATGTCTGCAACATGGTAGTCTATGCTATCATTATCTATTACGGATTTCCATTATGCGCCAAGGTTATTAACCAGATAGCTCCCGGATCGAAAATGTCCATGGTATGGCCATATTTAGCACTCCCTCTCTGCGGAGTGTATATGGTTTTTAATACAATCGCTGTAACAATTGAGAATTTTATTGAGGAGCCTACACCTAAAGAAGAAGAGGAAATGAATCTTAGTCCAATGTAATTGAGAAAGGGGGGCCAATATGATAGCGGCATTTGTTATTACATTATTTGTTACTCTGTTTTTGAGCGTACCAATTGTCTGGTCTTTGGCATTAGCTTCGATAGTTGGAATGTTGTTCAGCGGTTTGCCACTGATTGCTATTCCTCAACAGATATTCAATAACCTTAATTCATTTTCCTTGATGGCCGTACCTTTTTTTATCCTGTCAGGCGATATCATGATTATAGGGGGAATGTCTAAACGTTTGGTGGATTATTTCCAAAAGATTGTCGGCAATCTTCCCGGCGGATTAGCTATAGTGTCTGATATCGCTTCTATGTTTTTTGCCGCCATATCTGGGTCTTCAACTGCAACAACTGCAGCAATCGGAGGAATAATGATGCCCGAGATGATTAAGAAGGGGTATGATCCGGACTGGGTATCAGTCAACCAGGCAACCGCAGGGGCCCTGGGAATGATCATTCCGCCTAGTATTGCTCTGATCATGTATGGTGTTAGTGCGGGAGTTTCGATCGGGGATTTGTTTCTGGCAGGATTTACTCCGGGGATTTTCATCGGATTATCTCTGATAATATATGCATATTATATGGGTAAAAAACATGGCTGGCAGGGTTCCAGTGAAAAAAGAGCAACATTTAAAGAGCTGGTTTTCGGTTTAAAAGATGCTATATTAGCCATACTGATGCCGCTAATAGTACTGGGCGGGATTTACGCCGGAATATTTACTCCGACAGAATCTGCTGTTGTTGCTGTTGTGTATTCATTTATTATCAGCGCCTTCGTTTATAAGGAGCTCAATTTTAAAAAATTAATTATCTGTCTTGAAGCTTCAGCCCGTACAACTGCTGTTATTATGATTGTTATCGGAACCGCAGGTTCGTTCGGTTACTTTTTAGCATACGCGGGTATCCCGGACATGGTAACAAATGGTATTACCAGTATAACAAGCAATGCTTTTACTTTTCTTATGGTTGTTAACATTCTATTGCTGATTGTGGGGATGTTCATTAATTCTGCAGCTGCTATACTAATCCTAACTCCTTTATTGGTTCCGGTTGCGATAACGTACAATGTTAATCTTGTACATTTTGGGATTATTATGATTGTTAACCTGGCAATTGGCTTTGTAACTCCGCCTTTGGGAATGGACCTGTTTGTATCGGCCCGGATTTCGGGTAGGACGATAGTACAGATGTCAAAGGCATTGCCTGTGTTCATGGTACTCACTATTCTCGACCTCATGGTCATTACGTATTGGCCGGCTTTGTCAATGTTTATTCCTAACTTACTAAAATAATAAATGTTCTAACAAATATCATCATTCAAACTATAAGATTTAAACAATAGAGGAGGGCTTTTTTATGTTCAAAATACCTAAACGTGTCTATATTTGTGATGATACTCTCCGTGACGGATTCCAACACGAGGAAAAATACATTTCACTGGAAGCCAAAGTTGCATATGCAGAAAAACTAATTCTGGCGGGAGTAAAACATATGGAACTGACAAATTTTGGCAACCCGACTGGCCTGCCCCAGTTCAAGGATGGACATGAATTGATGAAAAGGGTCCGGGGCAGTAAGATTCTGCAAAAAGCAGGTGTAAACTGGAAAGAGATAGAAATTACAGGGGTTACCATACGCGAAAGGGCTGTGGACACAGCACTCAAAGCCGTAGAAGAGGGTTATGGACCTGATGTCATCGCTATGATGGTTTCTACTGATGAAGAACATCAGTATGCTAATTCCGGGTGTACACTACCCGAATACTGGCGTGAGGCTGAAAAGTGCATCAAAAAGGCACATGATGCCGGAATCAAACTACTAGGCACTGTCAGCACTATCTGGGGCAGCCCTATATCCGGGCCTACTAAATTTGAAGATGCAGTCAGGTTTGCAAAGCGTTGGTTTGATATAGGCGCTGATATTGTTCAACATGCTGATCACGATGGTTCATCCACTCCCGATAAGGTCTATGAATATTTTTCGATGATTTTGGACGCAATCCCCGATCCTATGAAACAGACAGTGCACTTTCACTCAACCCGTGGCTGGGGCTTGGCTAATGTTCTTAGTGCTATGAATGCCGGGATGATTCGCTTTGAAAGTACTATCGGTGGACTCGGAGGACAGCCTGCCAATTTTCTTGATGATTGTCCTGTAGCCGGAACAGGCAGCTATTATTATAAAAATATAAACTCAGTAGGGCTTGTGAGCACCGAGGACATGGTATTGATGATGGATGAAATGGGAATTGAGACAGGGATTGATGTGAAGCAAATTTTAAATATTGGAGCTATGATGGAAAAAACAATCGGTCGTCGTCTACGTTCGGAAGCTATCCTTGCCGGCCCGATACTGAAAGAACCCAATGAATCATATAAGCGCAAAGGCTTAAAAGAGCGCAAGGCAGCGTTGGGGGAAAAGACTGGTCAAGTATTACCAAGCTAGCTGGAAACAGTTATAGATGAGCTGTAATATGGTGTATTTCCAAATAGATTACACAAGTAGGAGGGGAACCGAATAAATGACAGTATCTTCAAGCAAAAGAATAATCACTTGTGCAATAACTGGGGCCATTCACGTGCCAAGCATGTCACCCTATCTTCCAATTACCACGGAACAAATAGCACAGAATGCTATTGATGCCGCTAATGCCGGGGCAGGAGTAATACATATTCATGCCAGAAAGCCTGAAACAGGGCAGCCATCCCCTGATCTTGAGCTTTACCGTGATATTTTGCAGAAGATACGAGCAGTAAACAAAGACGTTGTGATATGCATTACCACCGGGGGTGGACTGGGCATGACAGCAGAACAGCGTGTCTCAGTAGTCCCTGAATTCAAGCCTGAATTGGCTTCGATGAATGCCGGTTCAATCAACTGGGGTTTATTTCCAATGCTGGATAAAATCAATGAATTTAAATTTCCTTGGGAACCTGAAATGTTAAAAATGACCAGGAATTATATCTTTCCAAACACTTTTGAATCTATGGAGAAGATGTGCAGAATTTTTGATGAAAACGGAACCAAGCCTGAACTGGAGGTCTATGATACAGGGCATCTGTACAATATTGCCTACATGTTGGAAAAAGGTATTGTCAAGCCGCCTATTACCATGCAGTTCGTTACGGGTATCTTGGGCGGAATCAACTCAACACCTTTCGATATTATTAACCTTCATACCACTGCGGAACGGCTTTTTGGCAAAGACAAATATAACTGGTCCGTAATTGGGGCCGGTAAAGCAGAATATACTGTGGCCACAATGGGTTTACTGCTCGGCGGACATGTTCGGGTCGGCTTGGAGGATACCCTTTATTTGGGCAAAGGTATACTTGCCAAGAATAATGGAGAACTGGTAGCGAAAATGGTACGGATTATGAAGGAGTTGGATTTGGAACCAGCCACTCCCAGAGAGACAAGGGAAATACTGGCTCTGGGGAAATAATCTAAAATAATAACGCAGTCCGACGGGAATCAAGGGCACATATGACTTGTTTTGGGCCTTTGATTCCCTCCCAATTGGAGGTTGGACTTATAGCTAAACAAGAAATGTTCAAGTCACTATTTCGGGAATTCGCTGATAAAGGGATAATGCCTATAGCAGTTGAAATTGACGAGAGCAGAGAATTCCCACATAAAACAGTAAACAAAATAGGCGCTCTCGGTTTTTTGGGGCTTCCTTTTCCTCAGGAATACTGAGGAAAAGGAAGCAGATTCCCTGATTTATGCGATGGGCGTCGAAGAATTCTCGCGGGCGTACGCAGCTACAGGGGGTATCTATTGTGCCCATATCGACTTGGTTGCTTCGCCTATTTATATATATTGCACAGAGGAGCAGCAAACCAAATACTTGGTTCCACTTAATCAGGGTAAATATCTGGGAGCCTTTGGCCTCACCGAGCCCAATGCCGGAACTGATGCCTCGAATCAACAGACTACATCCGTCTTAGACGGGCGACCACTATTCTCCCAAAGGCTCGGTAGAGTTGCAGGAGCATCGAGGGGAGCCGTGGATGCCGCGGCTGGATTTCCGCCTCTCATCAGGTCGCGGTCAGACCGGGAAGATAGTTCACCCAAAGCTCTATATTGCCTGCGGAATTTCCGGAGCTATTCAACACATGGCGGGTATGTAAAATTCTGGGACAATCGTAGCTGTTAATAAGAACCCGGCAGCTCCTATCTTCAAGATTGCCGATTATGGAATTGTCGGGGACCTTTTTCAAGTGTTGTCTCTCTTGTCAGATGTACTGTTGGAGGCAAATGCTAGTATCTAAACTGACGGATGTAATTAACTTATATTTTCAATTTCGCAATACTTATGGGATGGGGCTGGCAAATCTACATCGGTATCAATCAAAAAATTAGTAAAAACAACCTCAATTATGTTACGCGCCTGTATATTACATTTTGCTTTGTTCAGGAGCGCATTTCTCTACATTAGGTTGAAACAGATATCATCAAATCGGATGTCGATGCCTTATCGCAGTTAAAGTAAAGGAGATGGAAATGAATAAAAACAAATTATGGACAAAAAATTTTATAATCGTTACCTTAACAAACTTTTTTATTGCCTTAAACTACTACTTATTAATTGTAATTATGGCAGTATATGCAATGGATACCTTCGGCTCTTCGCCCAGTGAGGCAGGTCTTGCTTCCAGCATTTTTATAATCGGTACGCTTGTTGCACGTTTTTTTGCAGGAAAATGGATTGAGCGAATAGGTCGAAGAAGGATGCTTGTTGCGGGAACAATTTTAAGCTTGGCTATTACTTTATTATATTTTGGTATTAATAATATTTGGTTCCTGTTTATTATCCGCTTTCTTCATGGCTCAACTTATGGTATTGCAGCTACGGCCACGGGTACAATTATTGCAAATATCATTCCTCAGAACAGACAAGGGGAAGGCATTGGTTATTATATGTTGAGTATGACTTTAGCAATCGCTATTGGGCCTTTCATAGGTATGTTCCTTATCCAGCATGGGAGCTACGGCATGATTTTTGTTGCTTGCGCAATATTTGCGGTATTAAGTATAGCAAATTCCTTCGTCTTATCTGTTCCTGAAATTAAGTTAACTAATGAACAAGCAGAGGAGATGAAGGGATTCAAATGGAGCAATTTCTTCGAATACAAGGCTCTCCCAATTTCTATTGTTTGTGCGGTAATATTCTTTTGCTATTCAAGTATTCTTTCCTTCCTCACACCATATGTAAAAGAGATCCATTTAGTGGATGCAGCCAGTTACTTTTTCATTGTATATGCTACCATTATCGTCGCTTCGAGGCCGTTTACCGGTCGATTGCTTGATTCTAAAGGTGAAAATATTGTCATGTATCCTGCCTTTCTTGTCTTCATGGTTGGGATGATAATTCTTAGTTACACACATCAAGGGCGTACCCTTTTATTGGCCGGTGCGTTTCTTGGCTTTGGCTATGGAGTCATACAGTCTTGCGGCCAGGCGATTGCTGTTAAAGTAACCCCACAGCATCGATTTGGTTTGGCAATTTCCACCTTTTGTGTACTCGCAGACGTGTCCGTTGGTATTGGACCGTTCATTTTAGGACTAATTATTCCTTTCATTGGTTACAGGGGGATATATTTTGGAATGGCAATTATTGCGTTCGCATGTACGTTTTTATATTATCTTTTGTACGGGAAAAGCGCTATGCGTGGGAAGGTGGTATTGCATGGCAAAAATGAATAGAGATGAGATAAAAAAATCATACCCCACGATTAAGAGCGAGATTAATATTATTAACGAAGTAATTAAAAAGAACATCGTTACTTGCGAAGCAGCAGTAAATAATAATAACTTAATTGTTGCTGTTGACCAGGTGGCTTTGGCCAGGTTAGACGGTTTGTACACCATGTGAATTGCCTCTTACACATAGCAGCTTAGAAAGGGGGCGTTTGGCGCGTATTCTAAGAGAACATTTAGTGAACTGAGAGTCGGTATGCGGGAAACCCTTAGGAAAAAAATAACCAGAGAGTTGATTAAAAAGTTTGCCGAGGCAACAGATGATTACAACCCCATCCATTATGATGTGAAGTTTGCTCGAGACAGTATATTTGGACGGATTATTGCCCACGGCATATTAGGAGCGGGTTTGATTTCTGCTGTAATTGGTACTAAACTGCCTGGCCCTGGTAATGTGTATTTAAATCAGGAATTGAGGTTCTTAGCTCCTGTCTTTCCTGGGGACGAAATTATAGCCTGTGCTGAGATAATTGAGTTGGATGAAGCGAAAAAACTTGTTAAACTGGCTACCTGGTGTGAAAACCAGAATGGAAAAATTGTTATTGAGGGGAAAGGACTGGTTCTTTTCAGACAATAATTCAGCAAAAGATAAAGATGTAAGAAGGGCCCAGAGAAAATGAAGACTTCACAGAAAGGGAGATGACAAAGGATGGAAACTTTAAAATACAAAAAAGATGTCGGGGGAGCAATTATATCTTTCAGCCGCCCTAAAGCGTTCAATGATATACCCCAAGCTTCCATTTGGTAGAGGCTTTAAAATTAGCTAAGACAGCCATCAATAAGGGTGTGAACATAAGCTTAGAGGAAGCACTGGCCTATGAAATCCAGTGTTTTTCCTTGTGCTTCTCCACTATTGATCAAAAAGAAGGAATGTATGCTTTTGATGAAAAGCGCAAGCCGATTTCTCAAAAAATAACCTTTAATAATAAAAAATAAACACTTCAGATATATATTAGAAGAACAGGAGGAATAGCAAATGGATTTTAGTTAC
>DIVP01000135.1 GCA_002422465.1 Peptococcaceae bacterium UBA6129
TTGTTACGGCAAGCATTGATGTTACGAGTGACTTGCCGACTCCTCCTTTGCCGCTGACGACAGCAATCACTTTTTTGATACTGCTTAGTTCATGCAGCTTTTCGGAAAAATCTGTTGGTTTTTCCTCCCTTTCAGCACAGTCGTCGCTGCATGTGCTGCAGCTTTGATCACAATTCTCGCTCATTTATTTCTCTCCCTTGTAATTTATTATATTATTTGTTTCCGGCTTGCTAGATATAAAGTATTTTCATGGTTTTATCAAAAACATCTTTTACAGCGCGCCCTGCTGCGCAATCAATATCAACAATGCTCATGCCATTATTGATTGCTCTTACAGCATCGGGGTCATAAGGGATTCTCCCGGCAAAAGGCAGCTCATGTTTTTGACAAAACGACTCTATCTTCTTTGTATTTTCAATGTTGGTATCATATTTATTGATACATACTGCGATTTTAGGTTGAAATTTCTCGGCAGTTTTAATTATACGTTCCATATCACTGATGCCTGAAATAGAAGGTTCGGCAACTATCAATACCATATCTACGCCGCTAAGCGAGGCTATAACAGGACATCCTATCCCCGGCGACCCGTCAATGATTGCCAGGTCAGTATTCTCGGCTGCCGACTTCATCTGTTTTTTTACCTCAGTTACCAGCATCCCCGAGGTACCGCTACCCATTTTAAGCTCAGCAGTTGAAAATACCGTATCATCGACATAAAGCATTAATTCTCCTGCTCTGGCAGGTTTGAGCGATACGGCTCCTGCGGGACAAATGGCTTTACAGACTCCACAGCCTTCACAAGCATAGAGATCGACTTTGTATTCAGGAGTGGCCTTGATTGCCTCAAACCGGCAATTTTGCCTGCACATATCGCATTGCACACACAAATCTCGGTTTATTTCCGCCTTGGCCAAGCCATAATAATCTGATTGTCTGGCTTCTGAGGACTGATTTATAACCAGATGCAGATTGGGCGCATCTACATCACAATCCGCATATGCTTTCGCATTCGCAAGCTTAATAAAAGCGCCGGCAATAGTTGTTTTCCCTGTACCTCCCTTGCCACTAAGGATTAATAGCTGTTTCATGCCGTACCTCCTTTGTGACAGTTTGTAGCAGAGCAGAGAACATATCTCGATACTTCATATTCTCTCTAACTGAAATCAGCGCATTTGAATTTAGTGTGCCCAGCTCATTGTCAAAAGAAATCTTGCCTAGAATTTGAATACCCTTTTCGATACAGAATTTTTCAGCCGGGTTTTCTCCGTCCAGACACTTGTTCAGGATTGCGCCATGCGGTTTATCAAATAGCCGCACCAAGTTATAGACCATATTTAGGTTATGAACGCCGAACAAGGTGGGCTCTGCCACCAGGATACAATAATCCGCATCTTTGATGCTTTCCATGACAATACAGGCGCTCCCGGGCGGACAATCAATAAACGTCAATCCTTTGCCTGCAGAGGTGTCACTCAAAAGTTTCTTAATAATCGGGATCCCCGAGGCTTCACCGGTATTTAATATCCCCGTAATAACAGTTACATTATCGGATACGCCTCTTTGAACTTCGCCGATGATTTTCTCTTTCTCCGTCAAGGCTTTCTCAGGGCAAAACAGCACACAGCCGCCACAGGAATGACAAACCTCGTCGAAAACTATGAGCTTGTCGTTGATATAGGCCAAGGCATTGAATTTACAAAAATCTACACATTTACGGCAGCCCTTGCAAAGCCTTTCATCGATAATGGGAATTTTGATCGTAATCTTTTCCGACTTAATATCCCTCGGTTTGAAAAAAAGATAGCCATTTGGTTCCTCGACATCACAGTCAATATAGATGGACTCTTTTGCCGCTGCAGCCAGATTTACAGCTACCAGTGTTTTGCCTGTGCCGCCCTTGCCGCTTAGCACAGCGATCTTCATATTATTTTCCTCCATGATTATGAAATCCGGCATGGATATCATCAAGCAGAGCTAGCTTGCCTTCATTTAAAGCATTAATATTATCTATGATGGAATCATTGATCGTCTTATATATTTTGACGTTAGCAGCTTTGATAACCGCTGCAGCATTCTCGCCGCAGCGTGGAGTCAGCAAGGCGCCGACATTGTTATCTACAATTGTCTGCGCAGCCTTAATCCCTGCCCCACCTTGACTGGCGGCCGCACTATTATCGAGAAAAATACTTTTCTTTGATTCCATATCATAAATCAAAAAATACGGTGTACGTCCAAAGGATATGCAGACACTCGATTCGATGGATTTTTCGTCCACTGGAATGGCAATTTTCACTGGGAGGCCTCCTTAATATTTTTTGTTTTCATCTTCGCTAATTTCTTTACCGTATCTATGCCTGCGGCAACCGCCGCAATCGCATGAGTTTTCCTCGCCGTCACAGAGCTTGTAATCCCCGCCCTCAATCCTGAGCACTTTTCCGTTGACGAGAGACTCCGCCAGCTTTTTCCTCGCATCGTTATAAATACGCTGAACGGTTGTGCGTGCGATATTCATGCGGTCGGCACACTCTTCCTGTGTAAATCCTTCTAAGTCAATCAACCGTATGGTCTCATACTCCTCAACCGTCATATTGATAAAAAGCTCCTGATTAAGCGAAGCGTTAAGCGGCCCAAACCGGTTGTTTCCCGGGAGGCAACAGACTTTTCTCCATTTTCTTGGCCTCGGCATATTTTCGTTCACCTCGATTTGCGCAAAAATAACAGGGGCGTCCCCCTGTAACTTTTGCTGCCTTTTATAAGCTCTCTAATTGCTTGTTTATGGCAGCAAGCCTGCTTTCAAGCAGCTCTTTTTGCTCTTGCAGCAAAATTTTTTCAGAACCCCTTCTGTAACCCAGCCCAAGTCCCCGACCAGCGCCACAGCGAACAGCATTTGCTCCGATACATACTCCCAAAGCCCTTCCTGTCATAGCGCCACGTCCTGTTGGACCTGTTCCGTCTCTTCCCGGCATACTGATTACCTCCTTGTAGTTATTGACATATGTCCTTTTCAAGTGTTATTATACTATATTTTGAACATATGTCAATAACTATTGGAGAGCAAAACCCAAAAAAGTTATAGCAAAATTCCGCTGGTCTTCTATTTACCGCCACATCACTGTCGAAGGTTCATCTATTGACAACAGCTGAGACTCTTTTTATTACACTTGCAACAGGAATAATGATCAGCATAGTCAAGAAAACACTCAAAAAAAACTTCTGCGCCGGGTTGAAGCAGGTTTCATCATAGAGATATTTGCTTATCAGGTCTAAAACAAAAGGATGAGCTAAATAGATACTAAAAGAATATTTATTAATCTGCAGAAGTGCCTTGGAGATAACTCCTTTGTTTTTAAAGCTCAACCATATGCACATCCGGTAAAGATTGATGATGGTCGAAAGAGTAAACAGCACAATTAAAGGTCTGTGGAGGGGATAAGTATTCAGAAGAACCGCAAAACCTGTTTGCTGCCGGATAATCGCATTACTGTAATTGTAAAGCAGATAAAAAAATAGCCCCAGCCAAACAAGCATATTATAAGGGGCAGCCTTGCCGACCCATTGTTTGAATCCGGCAGGATATAGGCCAACCAGCCCACCCAGTATAAAATAAAATATCCACGCAACAAACAAATGAGAAGAAATCTCATTAAAACCATGAAATAAGCCCAGCGAGCCTGATTGTTTTTCAATTGCAGGCAACAGGGTCAGCAGGAACCAGTTAAGGAGCATACATATTAAAAAGAAGCCCGTAACAATTTGAAAGAAACCTTTTTCTGTTTTTACTCTCATCCTGACCCTATCGACAGTTTTCAATAATACCGGGAAAAGCAGATAAAACTGAAAGATCAGGACGATGTACCAAAGATGATAGGAAGTCTGGCCGGTGATAAGGTTATAACCGAAATCGGCCATTAGCTGCCGGAAAGTGAGTCCGAGCTGCTGATTATGATAGTAGTAATAAAACAGCGACCAAAGCAGATAAGGTATTAAAACCTGTCTCGCTCTCTTCTTGATGTAGTTAGTATATTTAAAATCCTCTAAGCAGCCATAATTGTAAAAACAGGCGGCCCCACTAATGAAAACAAAGGCAGCCAGTCCAAAATTGATAAAGTGCCAGGTTACTGAAAGAACAATAATATCACCCAAGACTGCGTTGGGATAATTAATATACCCCATGAGGTGCTGCATCACAATCGCTATTATTGCCAGCCCACGCAAATAATCGAGTTCCGTAATTTTCGTTTTTATCACTGCAAGACGCCCCCTAATCTGTATCCTCAAAGCCATTACAGCAAACGACCATTTTCTGTTCTGGTTTTTTTCGACATTTTTCTTATTTCTCTCTCAGTTATTAAATCCCCTCCATAAATCAACCACCGTAAGTTATTTTCACACAGCTCCAATCAGTTTGCCTTCGAAAGCAATCCGGCGCTTCAGATCCTTCATCAACGTTTCAAACTGCAGCAGATTGAGGGATTGGGCTCCATCGCACAGAGCCTGCGCAGGATCATTATGCGTCTCAATCATCAAACCATCGGCTCCTACCGCTACCGCTGCCCGGGCCAGCGGCGCCACGAGAACCTGGAGACCCGCAGCGTGGCTCGGATCAACAATCACCGGGAGATGAGTTTTCTGTTTTAGCAGAGGAACTGCAGAGATGTCCAGGGTATTGCGCATCGAGGTTTCAAACGTGCGTATTCCTCTTTCGCAAAGGATTACCTGGCTGTTCCCTTCAGACATGATATATTCGGCGCTCATCATTAGCTCCTCCAGCGTATTGGCAAGACCTCTCTTCAGGAGGACAGGCTTATTACATCGTCCCACCTCCCTCAGCAAGTCGAAGTTTTGCATATTTCTGGTGCCGACCTGAATAACGTCAATCTCCTCGAACAAAGGAAGCTGGGTTTGATTCATAACCTCGGTGACAACCGGCAGGCCCGTTTCCCTTTTAGCCGTGAGCAGCAGGCGCAATCCCTCCTCCCCGAGTCCCATAAAAGCATACGGTGAAGTACGCGGCTTAAAGGCTCCGCCTCTCAGCAGGGTAGCGCCGCTGGCTTTCACTGATTTTGCCACCATAACAATCTGTTCTTCGCTTTCGACCGAGCAGGGTCCCGAGATTACCTGAAACATTCCGTTGCCGATGGACACACCACCGGCATTTACTACCGTATCCTCAGGATGGACTGTTCTGTTTACGGCTTTGTAGGGTTCGGTAACTCGCTTGCCATACTCGACAATATCATTTGTCTGTACGATCGAGTCCATATCGATCGTGCTGGTGTTGCCGATCAGACAGACTACCGTATGCTCGGTGCCGGTGCTGATAAAGGTTTTGAAGCCCCGTGATTCGATTTTCAGTACAAATTGCTGGATTTTTTGTTGAGCAGCCCCTGGTTTTAAGACAAATACCATCTCGTTAGACCTCCTTAGCGCATATTCCTAATTGTTTCGATAATCTGTCTGATTTTGCTTTCGTCCTTCAGCCCGTTTGTTTCCACACCGCTGCTGACATCTACGGCAAAAGGCCGACATTCCGCTACCGCCTGTACGATATTGCTATTTTGCAGACCCCCGGCCAGGAAATACGGTTTTTGCAATGCGGGAATCAGCGAGTGGCTGAAGGTCTTCCCGCTTCCGCCATACCTCCCTCTTTCAAAGGTGTCGAGCAAAAGCAGGTCGCAGGACAGACCTTGTGCTTGCAGAATCTGTTCGCTGCTTTGTACCTGGATTGCTTTTATCACAGGACAGGCGGTAATTTGTTTCAGCGCACAAATGAATTCCTCCGTTTCATCACCGTGCAGCTGTATAATATCGATGATACCGTCCTCGCAAAGCCCGGCAATGGCTTGCACCGTCTCATTCGTAAAAACGCCGACCGCTTTGATGCGGGAATCAAGGTTCTCCTTGAGGGAACGAGCCTGTTCAGGCGTCACCCTCCGCTGACTCTTCGCAAACACAAAGCCGATATAATCCGGAAACCAGCGATTTACCGCCGCTATATCCTCGTGACGCGACAAACCGCAGATTTTTATTCTCGTCATAGCACACCCCCGCGCAGTTCTGCCAGCATTTTTTTCTTATCCGGGCTGCGCATGAGGGTTTCACCGACCAGGACGCCGTTGACCCCAGCTTTCCGCAGTATATCTATGTCTTGGGCTGTATTGATACCGCTTTCGGCGACGAAGAGGATGTTTCCCGGAACCAGTTTCCGCAACGCCGTGCTGTTTTTGATATCCACCGTGAAATCATGGAGATTGCGGTTGTTGACACCGATTATTCTTGCCCCTGCCGCCAGGGCCGATTCGATTTCCCTCTCATTGTGCGCTTCGACGAGTGCGGACAGACCAAGCTCATCACAGACCGCGAGGTAGTCCCGGATGGTCTGCGTGTCCAACAGCGCACAGATGAGCAGAACTGCCGACGCCCTAAGCACTTTAGCCTCATAGAGCTGATAGATATCTACTGTAAAATCCTTGCGCAGTATAGGAAGATAAACCGTTTGCTGTATCTGAACAAGCTGTTCATCGTTGCCGAGAAAATACTCTGGCTCAGTCAATACAGATATAGCAGCTGCCCCAGCCGCCTCATATTCCCGGGCAATCTGCAGATAGGGGAAGCCGGGCGCAATCAGCCCTTTCGAAGGGGATGCCTTCTTGATTTCGCAAATAAAATTGATATCCTCTCCGGAGAGCGCCTTTTCAAAAGGAAAACCCGAATCCGAGCTAATACGATTCGATTCACTAATAAGCTCTGCTGCCTTTTTTATTTGTCCGAGTGTGACCTGCTTTTTGCTCCGCTCTACCCTGGCCTGGGCAAAGGCGGCAATTCTATCAAGTATCATTGGACTGCCTCATTTGTCAGCCGGCAAAACTCCTCCAGCTTAGCGGCCGCTTTTCCGCTGTCGATGATTTCCTGCGCCATTTTGATACAATCCGGCACTGTGCAGTTATCTATACCTAGATAGAGCGCCATCGCGGCGTTTAATACCACGACATCGCGTTTTGCTCCCTTTTCTTGGCCGGAAAGAATTTCCCGGGTAATCCGCGCGTTTTCTTCCGGTTTGCCGCCGGCCAGGTCCTGCAGTTTACAGCGGCTGAGCCCGAACTGCTCGGGAGTGATATCGTAGACAGTCAGTTCGCCATGGCGAATCTCGCAGACATGAGTTTCCCCGGTAAGCGTCACCTCATCCATGCCGTCGCTGCCGCTGACGGCCAAACCCCTCACGACGCCCAGATTAGAGAGCACCTGAGCCAGCGGTTCGACGAGCTTGCGGTCGTAGACTCCCATGAGCTGCATCGTGGCTCCGGCCGGATTGGACAGCGGGCCTAAGACGTTGAAGATAGTACGCACTCCCATTTCGCGGCGTACCGGGGCTGCGTATTTCATCGACAAATGGTAAAGCTGGGCGAACATGAAGCAGATGTTGGACTGCTCGAGAATTTTTTCACTCTGCTCCGGGGACAGATTCAGGTTAATACCGAGACACTCCAGAACATCGGCGGCGCCGCTTTTACTGGACACGCCGCGGTTGCCGTGTTTTGCCACCGGAACACCACCGGCCGCGACCACAAAGGCTGAGGTCGTAGAGATATTGAACGTACCCACCCCGTCGCCGCCGGTTCCGACAATATCGATGACATGGCGCACCGGGTTTATTTTCAGCCCCTTTTCACGCATGACAGCTGCACAGGCGGTGATTTCTTCGACAGTTTCTCCCTTCATGCGCAGGGCTGCCAGCAGCGCACCCATCTGCGCCTGGGTAGCTGTGCCATCCATCATTTCCCCCATAACCGTTTTCGCGGTCTCAAAGTCGAGATTTTTTCCGTTGAGAACTTCCTGTATAGCTTGCTTAATCATCTTATTTACCTCCTAAGGTTAAGAAGTTTTCCAAAATGACATGACCGAACGGGGTAAGAATTGATTCCGGGTGGAACTGTACCCCATATATGTCATACTTTTTATGTTTTACAGCCATAACCTCACCCATCTCATCCTGGGCGATCACCTGCAGTTGGGCAGGTATCGTCCCTTGGCGGGCTATCAGCGAATGGTAGCGCGCCGCGTCAATCCGCGGCGGAAGCCCACGGAAGATGGGACTGCTGTTGTCGATGCGGATGTTGCTTTTCTTGCCGTGCATGAGCTGTTTGGCGGGAGAGATTTCTGCGCCGAAGGCCTCACAGATCCCCTGATGCCCAAGACAAACCCCTAGCATCGGCAGCCCTCCGGCGAGTTTGCGGACCATCTCCTCGCAGACACCGGCATCCTTCGGATAACCCGGTCCGGGCGAGATGATGATATGGGACGGATTCAGCGCTGCTATTTCTTCGACCGAGAGCTCATCGTTGCGGCTGACGCGGATATCCGGGTTGATACTGCCTGCAAGCTGCACGAGATTATACGTAAAGCTGTCGTAATTGTCGATCAGCAAAATCATAATTCATCCACCTCCGCCGCATTGCGGATCGCATTAATAACTGCCAGCGCCTTATTCCCGGATTCTTCATACTCTGTGTCCGGCACACTGTCTGCAACAATACCGCCGCCAGCCTGGACATAGACCTTATCACCCTTCTTGACGGCCATGCGAATGGCAATACAGGTATCCAGATTCCCTGTAAAATCCAGATATCCGAGTGCGCCTCCGTAAATGCCGCGCGGGTCTTTTTCCATCTCCTCGATAATCTCACAGGCCCGGATCTTGGGCGCACCCGACAGGGTACCGGCCGGCAAGACCGCCTCTATGGCGTTGTAAGCGTCACACGTGGGAAGAATGTTGCTTTCCACCTGAGAGCAGATATGCATAATCTTGGAGTAGCGATGAATCATCAGATATTCGGTAACCTCAACGGAAGAGTATTGCGAGATTTTCCCGAGGTCGTTTCGGCCCAAATCCACAAGCATGTTATGTTCGGAGAGCTCCTTTTCATCTGCCAAGAGCTCACGCTCCAGCCGTTTGTCCTCTTCGTTAGTTTTCCCTCGCGGGCGGGAGCCCGCGACCGGAAAGGTTGTGAGCCGTCCGTTTTGCAGCCGCACCAGGGTTTCCGGCGAAGTACTCATGACCTCATCCCCGTCGATATTGAGATAGACCATATAGGGAGAGGGGTTGGTCGTTCTCAGCACCCGGTAAGCGTTTATGAGACTGCCTTGATACGGGGTGACAAACTGTCGTGAGACAACGGCCTGAAAGATATCGCCATTTCGGATGTATTCCTTTGTCCGCTCGACGATGTCGCAGTATTCCACTTTGCTAACGTTACACTCGAACTTGACTTTTTTTTCACTTTTAATTATTGGCAGCGGTTGGCGGTCACGAATCATGGCAGTCATTGCTTCGAGTTGGGCCGTAGCCAGTCCGTAGTTTTCCATGACATTGTCAGTCTTCATATTGACTATCAGACAGATTTTCTGCTTGAGGTGGTCATAGGCAATTACCTTATCAAACAGCATCAGGTCAAAATCGTTACAATCGCCTCTTTTGATTTTCAGTTTCGGCTCGGCATAACCAATCATCGCATAGGCGAAATATCCGACAAACCCGCCGGTAAAAGGCGGCATATCCAGCAGCTTGGGCGCCTTGTAGTCCTCCTGTATTTCGCGTAGCACCTCGAGTGGAGTGCCTGTTTTGATTTTCGTGATTGCGCCGTCTTTTTCTACCGTAACTACGTGTTCCTTGCAATACACCCTAAGCAGCGGGTCAAAACCCAGGAAGGAGTAGCGCCCCCACTTTTCTCCGCCCTCCACACTCTCGAGAAGATAGTAGCGTTTGCTGATACCGGCCAGCTTGCGCAGCAGCGTTATCGGCGTGATAACATCGGCGTAGATCTCCCGTGAGATTGGAACGATACTGTAGTCATGAGCCAATTCCAGTATTTTTTCGCAGCTTGGTTTTATCATCATCTTCACCTTATTTCTTTGAAAAGTTGGTGAGCAGAATCCTGAACGCCTTGCATAAAGCTGTTAATTTTCTTGCGTTCCTTATACCCCGCACTCACTTCAACACCCGTCAGGGTATCCACGGCATAGGGCTTTGTCTCACGAATTATCTGCAGTATATTCGTTGGACTTAACCCCCCCGCCAAAATAACCGGTACAGCGCTTTCCTGTTGGATGGTCCGAAACGTAGACAAGTCAACCGTAACCCCGGTCCCACCAGGCATGGAGGTGGTATATGCATCGACAAGTATAGCCGCAACCCCTGTTTTGGCTAACGCCCGTGCTGCCGCCGCGGGATCGGCAATTTCGAAATCACACTTCCCCTGACCGTCTATGCGCAAAGCCTTGATTGTTTTAATCCCCCGCAATATCAACTGGTCGGCAATTTCTTTTATTTCCTGCAGTGTTTCCTTATGATGCAGTTGAACGACATTTGGGCAAACCTCATTCGCCAGCTGTAGTACTTTTTCGACCGAACCGCCTGTAACGACACAGGTACTGACAAACGGAGGCACCTGCCTGATGAGTTCTCTGGCTTCCGCTGTTGATAGGTTCCATGGCACCGGTTCGGGGTAATCTACCACAAAGCCGAGCATATGCACACCGGCTTGCACACACATGTCGATATCTTTTAAATTCATCAACCCGCAAATCTTTACTCTTGTCATTACTCTACCTCCGCGATTCACTAAGCTGATGATACATCTTTACCGGGTCTTTGGCCTGCAAGATAGCGGTTCCTACCAACACCGCATGAGCACCTGCCTCGATGGCGCGCAGCACATCGCGCGGGAAAGCTATTGAGCTTTCGCTCAGTACTAAAACATCCGACCGTACTAAAGCGGCTAGTTTTTCTGTTGTGCTGACGTTTCCGTCATCTATCTCCAATTCAACAATATTCCGATTGTTTATGCCCAGGAAGGTCAGCTCGAGCCCGCTTACGGCAATAATTTCCGCTTCGTTATGGGTTTCCACCAGGGGTTCCAAGCCTAGCGCCAAGGCCTCGTAGAAAAGTCTAAACAGTTCTTCTTTTCCCAGCAAGGAGGCTATTAACAATATCCCGCTGGCGCCGATCACCACACTCTCCAGCAATTGTTCGCGTGTGGTGATAAAATCCTTGCGCAAAACCGGTATCGATACAGCATCGGCAATCTGACGGAGCAATTGCGGCGAACCGCTGAAATGCTCCGCTTCAGTGACAACCGAAAGCACCGGCGCACCTGCTGCCGCCAGACTCTGCGCTAAGAGGACAGGGTCCCTGCCGTGCAGCAGGTCCCCTTGGGCCGGAGATTTGCACTTGATGTCAGGTATCACCGGTATCTTGCCGGTTTTATGTTGCTTCCACAGGGCAGCGGTACATGCTGTGGAAATATTACTGGTATTACTTATTTGTGCCGGTTTCATCTCAGATCACCGCTTTGTATTCTTGCGAAGCAGCTATAAGCTGATTGAGTTTCCTTTGTGCCGCGCCGCTGTCAATAATTTCTCCGGCCAGCTTTATCCCGTCCGCAAAAGAATCTGCTCTGCCGCCTATCATCAGGGCACCGCCGGCATTCAGGAGAACAGCCTGCCGACGTGGGCCCCTGTCTATTCCGGAGAAAACGTTCCTGATCATCGTGGCATTCTCTTCGGGTGTACCTGTGGCAATTTCCGCGAGGGTACAACGCGGCATCCCAAAATCCTCCGGCGCTATTTCGTAGCTTATGATCGCTCCGTCTTTAATTTCATTGATTCTGGTTTTGCCCAGCAGGGATATCTCATCGAGACCATCCTCGCCATGAACAAATAATGCCCTTTTATAGCCTAACGACAAAGCAACCTGGGCAACAGTATCCAGCAACTCTGGTCTATACACCCCGAGAACGTGCTTTGTGGCTTTGGATGGGTTAATCAGTGGGCCGATGATTGTATAGAAGATAGTCTTGATGCCGAGGTCTTTTTCCGGGGGGAGTACCTTGCCCATGACCGGATGAAACAAGGGTGCATATAGAAAGGCAATGCCGATGTCTTCAATGAGCTTCTCAACACCCCTGGGACTTTGATTGATTTCTACACCGAGCGCCTCCAAAACATCGGCGCTACCGGAGAGGCTGGAAATTGAGCGGCTGCCGTGTTTGGCTACCGGAATACCGGCTGCTGCCGCCACAAAAGCCACCGAAGTGGAGATATTAAAAGTGCTCAAGCCTCCACCGGTACCGCATGTATCCATGAGTTCTTCTGCCACCTTCGGATTTATCCTGATACAATTGTCACGCATAGCCTGCGCGATAGCTGCAATTTCTGTCAATGTCGGTCCCTTCATTAAAAGGGCTACCTGGAAGCCTGCAATTTGTACATCACTCAGCTCATCATTTTTTATCGCCACAATCAGGCTATATGCTTCCTCAGCAGTCAAATCCTTTTTTGCGGTCAATTTCTGTAAAACATTTTTAATCATGCTAATCTCTCCTCATCTCATCTAATTGGCATTTCCCATGCCTTGTTATATAAAACCCTCTTGGCTGATTTCCCAATTGTTCTCTTCCTTGATTTTATCTTGATTTTAGCTTTATTTAATTGCTTCCCTCATCTTCCGTACATATTCTGTAACAGGCGGTACACAGTCCAGGCCGTATTGCTCCACAAGCTTGACAATCGCGCTTCCGACGATTACACCATCGGAGATTCCGGCCATTTTTGCGGCTTGTTCAGGAGTAGATATACCAAAACCAATGGCACAGGGAATGTCTTTCACCTCTTTGACAAGCCTGATCATATCCTCGACACCGCTGCCAATTTCTTGCCGCACACCGGTTACCCCCATCGATGATACGCAATACATAAAGCCCTCCGCTTCACTTGCTATCATGCGAATCCGGTTTTGCGAGGTAGGCGCAATCATGGAGATTAAGGTGACATTGTACTTTGAGCAAAAAGGCTTGAGCTCTTCCTTTTCTTCAAAGGGCACATCGGGGACTATTACCGCACTTATATCAGCCTCTTGGCAGTTGTTCATAAACCTCTCTGTGCCATAAGTAAAAATCGGATTTACATAGGTCATCAAGGCCAGCGGAATATCGCACGTCTCGCGGATGCGCCGCACCATCGCGAAGATTTTATCTGTCGTCGTAGCGGCCAAAAGGGCACGATTGTCGGCTGCCTGAATTACCGGGCCTTCTGCAATCGGGTCTGAGAACGGGATACCCAGCTCGATTAAATCTGCTCCTGCCTCCGCCATTTTAAGCACCAGCCGCTCGGTTATTTCCAGGGAGGGGTCACCCACCGTTATAAATGGAATAAACGCCTTGCCGTTGGCAAATACCTTATCAAGCTTATTCATAAATTTGTACCCCCCTGTAACGCGCTATCGCCGCAACATCCTTATCACCGCGACCGGAAAGATTAATTACCATCGTTTGCTCCCTACCCATCTGCGGGGCTATTTTTTTCGCATAAGCTACGGCATGTGCGCTTTCGATGGCCGGAATGATTCCTTCTGTTCGGGAAAGGTATTCGAAGGCCTCTACAGCCTCATCGTCGGTGACCGGGACATATTCCGCCCTGC
>DIVP01000092.1 GCA_002422465.1 Peptococcaceae bacterium UBA6129
AGGTCGTTTCCCTCACGGGTGCGCTCGCCAACCCCGGCAAATACGGAGAAACCGCCGTGCTCATAAGCAATATTCCTGATCAACTCCATGATCAAAACTGTTTTGCCTACGCCGGCGCCGCCAAAGAGACCAACTTTACCGCCTTTGGAGTATGGCGCTAACAGGTCAACAACCTTAATCCCAGTTTCGAGTATTTCGGTTGATGGTTCCTGCTCGGCAAAGGTTGGGGCCGGACGGTGGATCGGCCATCTCTCCTGAATGTNNAATGTCTACCGGACCTTGCTCATCGATCACTTCGCCAATAACGTTAAAGATACGCCCGAGCGTATTTTTACCTACCGGTACGGAAATAGGACCTCCGCTATCCACTGCCGCCATATTGCGCTGCAGCCCATCGGTTGAAGACATGGCTACGCAGCGGACAATATTATTGCCGAGGTGCTGGGCGGCCTCCATGACTATTTTTATTTTTCGTCCTTCGTCGGTTATGATAATTCCGTTGTAAATATCAGGCAATTGCCCTGCAGGAAATTCTATGTCAACTACAGGTCCAATTACTTGTACAACTTTTCCTGTCGCACTCACTTCTTTTACACCCCCCTAAATAGTTCTGGGTACTGTTAGGCATTCAACGCATTGGCTCCGCCGACAATCTCGGAAATCTCACGCGTAATCGCAGCCTGACGGGCCTGGTTGAATGAAAGAACTAATTTATCTATCATTTCCCCGGCGTTATCTGTAGCTGCGCTCATCGCGGTCATACGCGCGCCGTGCTCGCTGGCCTTGGCCTCCATCAGAGCCTGGAAAACAACGTTGTTAATATATTTGGGAAGAAGAATTTCCAGGACCTTTTCAGGCTCCGGTTCGTAGAGATATTCTTTCTGCTCTTCTTCTCCTTGCGTATCATAAGGAATAGGCAGCAGCTGTTTCGTCACCGGCCTTTGCTGTACAGCCGAAATAAACTCTTGATAAATCAGATACACCTCGTCAAAAGTCCCGTCAAGATAGAGGTCAACGGCCTTTTTGGCAATCTCCCTCGCCTCGCCAATAGAAGGTGTGTCCTTGACTCCCGAAAAATCAGCTTTAATAGTTTTATCGCGGCGGTTTAGAAAATCCCGGCCTTTACGTCCAACTGTAACGAAAGCCGTCTGGGTATTGCCAAACCTTGCTGCATCAACCATAGCCTTACGAATCAGATTGGCGTTATACCCGCCCGCCAGTCACCTTTCACCCGTAAACAGGATAATCCCCACGGAATTAACCGGTCTTTTCGTCATAAAGGGATGAGCTATTTCCTTGGCAGAAGCGACAATACGTCCTAAGACCTCATCGAGCTTATGCGCATAAGGGCGAGAGGCTACTACGGCGCCCTGCGTCTTGCGCAGCTTGGCAGCGGCGACCATCTTCATGGCCTTGGTTATCTGCTGGGTGCTTTTAACACTCCTAATCCTGCGTTTAATATCGCGTACTCCTGGCATTCTTTCACCACCTTTTTTAAAAGCGCACTAAAACGCCTCAGACCTTAGCTTTTGAAATTAGCTTTAAATTCTGTGATCACGGCCTTCAGTTTTTCTTCGATCTCAGGCTTCAGAGCCTTGGCTTCTGCAATATCCGCCAGTACTCCCTGCCCTTGTTCAGAACGAATGAATCTCAGAAAACCTTCTTCAAAAGCTTTAATCCTCTGCTCATCAATATCGTCAAGATATCCGTTTACTGCGCAATAGATTACGACGACTTGTTCTTCAACTTTTAGCGGATCATACTGGTTCTGTTTGAGAATCTCCATGGTGTTTTTACCCCTGTTGAGGCGGGCTAGTGTGTTTTTATCGAGGTCGGAACCGAATTGCGCGAACGCAGCCAATTCCCGGTACTGCGCTAGGTCCATACGCAGACGTCCGGCTACCTGCTTCATAGCCTTAATCTGGGCATTACCCCCAACCCGGGATACGGAAATACCAACATTGATGGCAGGTCTAAAGCCGGCATAAAACAGGTCGGCCTCAAGGAAAATCTGCCCGTCGGTAATGGAAATTACGTTCGTCGGAATATATGCCGAGACGTCACCTGCCTGCGTCTCAATAATCGGCAAAGCCGTCATCGAGCCGCTGCCCATAGCGTCGCTCAGTTTAGCCGCCCGTTCCAACAAACGGGAGTGGAGGTAGAAGACGTCGCCGGGATAAGCCTCGCGGCCAGGCGGACGCCTTAAGAGCAGCGAGATTTCACGATAAGCTACAGCCTGTTTGGACAGGTCATCATAGATGATGAGAACGTCTTTACCATTGTACATGAATTCCTCGCCCATCGAGCACCCGGCATACGGGGCGATGTACAGAAGCGGAGCCGGTTCGCTGGCGGTAGCCGCGACAACGATAGAGTATTCCATTGCCCCGAACTGCTCCAGCTTATGGACAACGCCGGCTACTGTGGAAGCTTTTTGTCCAATAGCCACGTAAATACAAATTACATTCTGACCTTTTTGGTTAATGATAGTATCAATAGCTAAGGCTGTCTTTCCGGTTTGACGGTCGCCGATAATCAGCTCGCGCTGGCCGCGGCCGATTGGCACCATCGAGTCAATTGATTTCAGACCTGTTTGCATCGGCTGGTGCACGGACTTCCGGTATACAACACCGGGGGCATTGGATTCGATTGGCCTGAATTTGTCTGTCTTGATGGGTCCTTTGCCATCGATAGGCTCGCCAACCGCATTGACAACGCGGCCAATTAAGGCCTCTCCAACAGGCACCTGCACAATACGTCCGGTCCGTTTAACCTGGTCGCCTTCCTTAATATGCATGAACGGCCCTAAGATAACACATCCGATATTATCTTCTTCAAGGTTCAAGGCCATTCCAAAAATACCGCCCGGAAATTCCAGCATTTCACCGGCCATGGCCTGGCTAAGCCCATGAACGCGGGCAACGCCGTCAGCAACTTGAATAACCGTGCCAATGTTTGATACTTCTACTTGGCTTTCATAATTTTCTATCTGCTGTTTGAGAATAGAACTAATTTCTTCCGGTCTAATGCTCATTGTTATTTGTTCACCCCAATTCCTTCAAACTGCGACTGACGGAGATGATGTTTCAGTAAAGCCAGGCGTTTGACAACGCTGCCGTCTATGACAGTTTCTCCAATTTTTACGACTATCCCACCTAATAAAGATGTGTCGATAACCATGTTTAGACGGACATTTTTCCCGGTATGTTTAGCTAATCTACTCTCGATGTCGCGGAAATCTTTATCTGTTAACTGTACTGCGGAACGGACTTCGGCGTTAACGATATTACGAACCTCGTCGGCATAGCGAGCATATTCTTTGACAATATCCAAGAAAAAGCTTTCTCTTTTCTTATCGACGATAAGATTAACAAAATTTACTATTGTCGCGGAAACGCCACTATTAAAATACTGTTTTAGATATGCCTTTTTTTCCTCCGGTTGAATCCGGGGATTATTTATGACCAGAAGGGCTTTTTCATCAGAGATAATAGCGCCAACTATGGATTCCAGCTGCTCCTGAAATTGCCCCAAAGAGTCTTTTTCGACCGCAATCATCAAGAGGGCCTGGGCATAGCGTCGCGCTACCGCCTTATTAATCAAGATACATCCCCTACCTCTTGAATAAATTCACGGATCATTTTTTCATGGTCTTCTTTTTCAATGCTCTTATCGATGACCTTGCCGGCCGCCATGACTACAAGGGTAGATACCTCATCCCTCAATTGAGCCAGAGCCTGCTCTTTTTCAAAGTGAATAGCGTCTTGCGCCCTTTTGGTAATCTTTTCTGATTCTTCGCGTGCTTGCTTGATTATACCGTCTTTGGTCTCCTCGCCTACCTTAACTGCCCTGTCAATGATGCCCTGAGCTTCCTGCCTGCTGTTTTGTATGAGCTTCAGATACTCCTCTTTGGCCTGGATCGATTCGGTTTTCGCAGTCTCGGCCTGTTCCAGGTTTTGCTCGATTTCCAGCTTTCTTTTATCTAGCAGTCCCAACAACGGTTTGTAAAGAAATTTAGTTAAAATGGCTACCAAAATGAAAAAGTTTATGATAGACCACACCAGATCAGGAACATGTATTTCCATTTCTTTCCCCCTCCCTTCGTACTGTGGGGCATAACTCCGGAAAACTCCGGGGGCGTCTAAAGTTTACCTCTAGCCGCCCTCCAAAATTAAATAAATTCCAGCCTGCTCAAATCTTGCCCAACACTAAAAATGCAATTAAAAGTGCATAAATAGTTAACGCCTCCATAAAAGCCAAGGAGATGATCAGCGTGGTACGGATGTCCCCGGAGGCCTCAGGCTGCCTTGCGATAGCTTCCATCGCTCTAGCTGCGGCATTACCTTGACCTAAACCGGGAGCGATCGTTGCAATACCGATAGCAATTGCAGCAGCTGCACCCAATAAACCTTCTGTAGTCATAAAGTTTCCCTCCTTTCTAAGGATCCCATAGTAAGTACGAATAAACCTACTAATATGGACAGATTAATTAGTGATGTTCCGCGCTGGCCGTAGAAATGTAAATTGAAGCCAGCATAGTAAATACTAAAGCCTGGATGAATCCAAAGAGCAATCCTAAGAACATCATCGGCAGTGGTAAGAAGAGCGGTAAAAGAGCGAACAGCCCCGCAATAACCATTTCTTCGCCGTAAACGTTGCCGTAAAGACGCAAGGACAGCGAAAGCGGTCTTACAAACTCCTCAATGATATTAATCGGCAACAAAAAAGGAATAGGTTGGATAAAGTGTTTAAAATATTTGATCCCATGCGCTTTAACACCATAGTAGTGAGTTGCAAAAAATACTACGATGGCAAGCCCGGCAGTAACACTCAACGTGCTCGTGGGCGCCTTCAGCCCGGGGGTATGCCCGAATCCCGGTATCAACCCTGAGTAGTTTGAGAACAGAATAATTATGAAGAGACTTGCCAGGACAGGAAAATATTGCCTCGCTTTCTTTTCACTACCCATAACACCGGTTAAAAAGGACAAAATTGATTCCAAAGCAAGCTCCATCGCGATTTGAAGACGACGCGTCGGTATCCTTTCCAATTTCCGGCTGGCAAAATATGCAACCAGAGCTAAGACTACGATTATTCCCCACAAAGACGTTGTGGAGCTGGACACATCCAAACCAAAAATTGAAAAGAGCGGACCGCTGTGTTCTGCCCCTTCTGCCGCCGCAGAGGCATACGCTGGTGATGCTAGCATAACTGTATCACCCCTTTCTAACTCCGCTTGTAAGGTTTTTCGCGAAAAGAATATTTTTGACAGCCGTTAGACCAATCGCTGTACCTACAAGCATCGGAGCGTTTTTATAGACCAGGAACATCGCTAGGATATTCGTAATATATCTGATTCCATAACGTTTGGCTATAGCCATTTTGCCCTCCGACCCGGGCAATTTCTCGGCTTTTCTGATACCCTGCAGCAGCATATAGTGATTAAATCCTGATATTGCAGTGCCAAAAACCAAACCTATGAGTCCGGGAACCAGCCAGTCAGGCATCAGTACCACCTACCAAGCTCAGTCTTTTTTGTCCTCTTCAGCTTCTTTATCTAATGTCTTTAAATCAGTAATCATCCGTTTAAAGACTGCTGCGACAGCTAAAATAATACCTATCATCATAAATACCGGGGATGTGCCCAAACGTTGATCGAGCCATCCGCCCCCCTTGTACAAAACGTAAAGGGTAATGGCCATTGTAACGCCGAAACTCAAGCCAAAATTTATATATTTAAAGGCAGGTCCTTTTTTATAACCCATAGCTCGCCTCCACATATATATCAGACGTAAAGTACAGAGAATATAGTGTTTATTATATAAGTTATCGCTGAAAAAGCAACGATAATACCCGAAATAATACAACATACTTTACACTTTTGTTATACATGTGAACAATTGTAGAAAATATTCAACATTCCCTGTAGTAGTATATCATGATTCCGCGTAATTATCATAGGGACTTAAATTTCCTGCTATAAATTGGTTGATTTTAAAAAAAAGCGAGCATGAAGCTCGCTTTTTTTAAAATTTATATACCACGTTTCCTGCTTCGTCGAATCTCGAGAATTCTACTTCCATACCTATTTTGATTTCAATGTCCTCTTTATAACCTTCGATGAAAGAAGAGAATCTCTCTTTGTTTTCTTCGAGCACGGCGACTACATATGGCACTTTGTCTTTGAATTCTTCTGATGAGGAATAGACAATAGTGAATGAGTATATCTTCGCTTTTTTAGCCATTTCTACCACCCCTTAAAGATATTGACCACACAGGTGGCTGCTGTGCCGCCGATATTGTGGTTCATACCGATATCTGCCTTTTTGATTTGCCTCGGTCCGGCTTCACCGCGCAACTGTGTAACTATTTCATAGATTTGGCTAATACCTGTTGCGCCGATCGGGTGTCCTTTCGCCTTGAGGCCGCCGCTGGTATTGATAGGTTTCGAACCGGTAAGCGCAATCTTGCCCTCGGCTACGGCGTCACCGCCCTTGCCCTTTTCAAAGAAGCCCAGGTCTTCAATGTTAACAATCTGCGTTATTGTGAAGCAGTCATGGACCTCGCACAAATCAATATCGGCGGGCTTCATCCCTGCCATCTCATAGGCTTGTTTTGCCGCCAACTGTGTAGAGGCAAATCCGGTGATACTCTTTTTCGCGCCAATAGTGATAGTATCGCCGGCATGACCGGATCCCACAACTTCGATAATCCGCTTCTTGCTGATCTTCTTAGCAATCTCTGTGGTAGTCAAGACAAGGAAGGCCGCTCCGTCGGTGACGAGCGAGCAGTCAAACACCGTCAAGGGGTAAGCAATCGGGAAACCAGTTTTAACCTTTTCAACAGTAATCTCCTTTTGCATCTGGGCATCAGGGTTTAATGATCCGTTATGGTGCGCGTTCACAGCGCACAAAGCCATTTCTTCCCTGACATTTCTATATTCATAGAAATACCTGTTGGCAATCATCGCAAAGATCGACGGGAAGGTTATCCCGACTTTGGCTTCGAGCTCGAAGTCCATAGCGCTCGCGATTCCTGTCGTGACCTCTTCAGTATTGCGGTGCGTCATTTTCTCGGCGCCACCAACGAGCACAATATCATACATTCCAGAGGCAACTGCCATCATGCCCTGGCGGAAGGCCAGACTGCCTGAGGCACAAGCCCCCTCAATTCTGATGGTAGGAATATTACCCAGACCAAGTACTTCTGAGGCCAACGGCCCCATATGAGCCTGGTAAGCCAAATAAGAGGCATTAAAGTTGGACATATACAGCGCCTGGATGCTTTCTTTTTCAATCCCGGCATCTTGAATCGCTTTCGTACCAGCTTCTTTAATGAGATCTCTCAAGGATTTTTCGGGCCATCTGCCCATTTTAGTTTCGCCAATGCCTAGTACCGATACGCTACGCATTATTTCACCTTCTTATATATAATTTATGCAGATTTAAAGTGATTTTCTGATTGAACATGACCTGCTGATTAAATCGGCATCTCTGGAACATTAGCCGGAATAATAAGCTTGGCTTCTGTTTTGCTGACAACCTCTTCGACGGTGACTCCGGGAGCTACCTCTTTTAAGACAAGCCCTTCCGGTGTAACTTCAATAAAGGCTAAATCCGTTACTATATAGTCGACAACCTTAAGTCCCGTCAGCGGGAAAGTACATTTTTTCAGGACCTTGGAACTCCCGTCTTTGGAGCAGTGCTCAGTGGCGATAATAACCTTCTTCGCACCGGCGACAAGGTCCATTGCCCCACCCATACCGGCCAGTTTACCGCCGGGAACGACCCAGTTAGCCAGACTGCCTTCCTCATCTACCTGGAGGGCGCCCAAAACGGTATACGCCAAATGGCCGCCGCGGATAATTCCAAACGACTTCGAGCTATCAAAAGTACAAGCCCCCGGCATCATTGTGCAATATTGCCAACTGGCATCAACCATAAACGGATCTACTTCTCCACCTGGCGGTACCGGTGCACCGGCGCCGATACTGCCGTTTTCAGCATGCAGCCAAACCTTAATTCCCTTTGGTAAAAACTGTGGAACAAGGCCAGGAACCCCCACGCCGAGGTTGACGAGCATTCCGTCTTCAAACATCATGGCAATTCTTTTCGGGATTATTTCCCTTGGACTTAACTTATTCATCTCCACATCACTCTCTCCTCTCCGGTTTGCTGAACAAGTATATCTACGAGCGGTCCTGGCACCATTATTTCATCAGGGTCGAGCGCGCCCATCTCCTCGATCGGCTTATATACCTGGGCAATTGTAAGGTCCGCGGCCATGGCCATGATCTCGCAGAAATTCCTCTGTGAACGGCGGAAAATGATGTTGCCGGCTTTGTCAGCCCTATAGGCTCCTATGATGGCGACATCTGCCTTAAGCGGCGTATGGTACAGAAAGTCCTGTCCGTTAAACGTCACACGCTGTCCGAACTTTTCTTCGATCATAGTCCCGAGCCCAGTCGGCGTAATGATCCCGCCGAGACCGTAGCCTGCTGCCCTGATCCTCTCGGCCAGAGTACCCTGCGGATTAAGTTCGAGTTCCAGTTCGCCCTTATCAACGAGTTCGGGAATGAGCGGCGTTCTGCCACCCCATGAGATAATCAGCTTTTTCACTTGCCCTGCGGCAAGAAGTCTGCCGACTCCCTTGTCCGGAGCTCCCCCATCATTACTGATGAGTGTGAGATTCTTCGGACCCTGCTTAACCATCTCGTCAATGATATCCTCGGGTGTTCCCACCGCATAGAAACCGCCGACGTGTATGACCATGCCATCCTTGATTTTCTTGACTGCTTCTTTCACATCCATAATAACAGCCATTTTTTCTTTGCACCTCCTGAATTGTCTTATTGTTATTTTATTAATTTGAAATTAATAAAAGCTTTATCTTAAAGTTCTGCTGAACTCATTATCAAATTCATTATATGTTATCATCTAAATCATTTATACGGCCAGGTCATTATTGTGGATTTATGAGGTTCTCCCCCCGAGAAGGGAGAACCTCATAAACAAATTCACTTTAATTCTATAGGAAAGTAATGCCCAGGCAGAAGATGATACCGCTGTAAATAAGAGTCATTGTGCAGTATCCCATAACGTCTTTGGCTTTCATGCCGGCAATAGCCAGCATCGGCAGAGCCCAGAACGGCTGAATCATGTTGGTCCACTGGTCGCCCCAGGCCACAGCCATGGAAACCCTGGATACATCAACGCCCATCTGTCTGGCGGCTTCGGTCATAATCGGACCCTGTACGGCCCACTGGCTGCCACCGGAAGGAACGAAGAAGTTAACAATCCCGGCGCTGAGGAACGTCCACAGCGGAAGAGTCGTGTTATTAGAGATAGCTACGAACCAGCTGGCGATAACGGCAGCCAAACCGGTCTTGACCATCAAACCCATAATTCCGGCATAAATTGGGAACTGGAATACGAGCGCTCCGAGCGATTTGCCGCTCTCGGCAATATTCCTGATAAGTTCACGCGGGGTGCGGGAGAGGACTACAGCAAAGACAAAGAAACTCAGGTTCATGCTGTCCATCGTCATTGAGCCGCCCTTTGCATAGTACATAAAGAGGCCATAGACACCGGCGAGACCGAGGATGAGGTTGATGATCTGCGCTTTTTCCATCTTGTCGGCAGGTACATTTCTATAGGTTTCAACAATCTTGGACGCAGCTTCTTCTGCCTCGATGATACCAGGATCCAGTTCGATGACTTCTTCTTTCTTCGGAGCCAAAGCAGCCATCAAAATAGGAATGGTAATGAGTAGGAATATTGCAGTTATGAGGTTATACGGAGCAAATATTGTTTGCGAAACGGGGATAACGCCGATAGTTTTTTCAAGAAAATGGCCCGGCGTTGCAATCAGCAGACCAACGCTGCTGGAATACCCCATGTGCCAGATAACGAAGCCGCCATAACCGGAGGCTACCAGTAGAGGATAGTGACAACCCTTTACGACCTTGGCCATCTGCTTGGCTACGAAAGCGCCGGCAACAAGTCCGCAAGCCCAGGACAACAACGAGAACAAACCACCGACAAACGCTGTGATAGCGTAGGCCCACCATGGGCTTTTAGCAAAACCGCACAGCCAATGTAAAAAAGCGGTAAGAGGTTTCGTCCTGATCAGCGCGCCACTCATGACCAGCGTGGTGGAAACTTGCATTGTAAAGGTCAGCAAGCCCCAAATACTGCCACTCCATATTTCAATAGCAGCAAGAGGTTTGGTCGGAGTAAAAATAAGGCAAAGAATGTAGGTTACAAAAGTTAATAGTGCAGCGAACAAATATGGATCTGGCATCCATCTGTCCATGACTCTTACAAAAAAGTCAGCCAATTTTCTTAACATGTCATACCTCCTAATATTTTTTTACCCATTACCCAATTAAAGAAACTACCCTTATGTGCACCTCCTTCCATCCCATATATTGCTTATAATTGAAGCGGGCAACTAGTACGTCTGCTGGTATGACTCAGAAACGTATCCTGCTGCTTGTTTGCCCACTCTCAATTTCCAAAGGAAGGCTTAGACTGCATCTATTGTATTTTTTCTCATCCGTTTAGTTATAATGCAAGTCCTGTGCCAAATATGAGATCCCGTCAATTCAGGTTTTTCGCTCCGTGCATTTGCTTCATTGCATATAAATTTTTACCGATGTTAAAATATTAGAAATATCGCTGCTGCTGACTACTGATTTCAATACTCGCATTTTTGCATATACTTTTTTTATCATACTTGCAATTTTGCATATTTTAAGCGATAATATTATTATTAGAAATATTGTTAGAGAAGAGGCGATTTTGTTATGCAGGTTTCCAAAATTTACGACCAGCTCGAGGAGGCCTCCTTTGGTGTGGCTGTTTTGGACAATACTCTTTTGATAAAACACATCAATACAAGATTTTCTCTAATTCTGCAAAAAGAAAAAACAGATCTGCAAAACAAATTTATCTACAATTTTCTGCCTGAAATCAGGGTTTTCAGCTTTAACAAGCCCCACGGGTTTCAAAAGATTGAACGGGATAACGGCCAGACGCTTTCCCTTGATCTGATTCGCATCAAAAGTGACAACAGCACCGATTTTCTTGTTTTTTGCCGGGACCGTACTAAGCACCAGCAGCTCACCGGACAGGTAGACCAGTTAAATGAACAGCTATCGCTATACAATAAGATGTTTAATGTGCTCTACGATGGAATATATATTACCGACGGACAGGGTATGACGATCTATGTCAATGACTCCTTCCTGAGATTGTCGGGCTTGAAAAAAGAGGACGTCCATGGAAAATCCGTCTTTTACCTGAGAGAAGCTAATATTATCCCCAACTCCTGTACAGTACGGGTNNCCCGCCACAACAATGAACGATTATTATCAGGGCAAGAACTGCCTTGTTTCCGGAACGCCGGTTTTCGTCAATGACGAACTGACCAGGGTCATCTGCATCGTCCGGGATGTCTCAGAACTCGACTCTTTGCGCGGCAATCTGGCCAATGCAAACTCATTGACGCTCGGGTATAAGCACCATTTAAAAGAGATCGAGGTTAAAATTACAAATAAGCACATCATCAATACACGCAGCAAGGTAATGAAAAACATCTACGATAAAGCGCTTAAAATTGCTTCCGTAGACAGCCCTGTACTGATTCTTGGAGAAACTGGCGTCGGCAAAGATCATCTGGCGAAATTCATCCATGACGTCGGCGAAAGGGATAACGACGGTTGTTTTGTAAAGGTTAACTGCGGCGCTATCCCGGAGCCCCTTTTGGAATCCGAGTTGTTCGGTTATGAACCCGGCGCGTTTACCGGCGCTCAAAAGCTAGGGAAGGCCGGGCTTTTCGAGGTCGCCGGCAACGGAACATTATACCTGGATGAAATTGGAGATATGCCGCTGCACCTGCAGGTCAAAATCCTCAACGCTTTGCAGGATAAACAGATTTACCGCGTGGGTGGTACGAAGACTATTAATCTGCAGGCGCGCATAATCGCCGCAACTAATTGTAATCTTGAAAAGCTGATAGACGAAGGCAAGTTTAGGCGCGATCTTTACTACCGCTTGAATGTAATTGATATAAAGATGCCTCCTCTAAGATACCGCAGAGACGATATTATTCCGTTAGCCATGCACTTTTTAAACCAGTTTAATCAGCAGTTCAGCAGATCGCATTATTTTTCGCCACGGACGCTTGAACTGTTCCTGTCCTATGACTGGCCGGGCAATATCCGCGAAATGAAAAATACAATTGAACGCCTGATTGTTATGTCCGACCACGATTGCATTGAGCCGATAGGCATTGAAGAGGGCTTGCTGAATAGCCTGAAATATACTGATTCTTCCGATCAGCTCTCTTTCCATATGCCCAATACCTCTGCGAAACTGAACCTAAAACAGAAACTGGAGAATTATGAAGCTACTCTTATTAAAGAATCTCTTGAGCTGCATGATACTCTAAGAGAGGCTTCGGAGGATCTCGAGATCGACCTTTCCACTCTCATCAGAAAGAAGCAAAAATATCTCCTCAATAAAAAAGTGTCGCGGCTTACGTCATAGCCGCATAGAAAAAAAACGCCCTTTGCTGGTTTTTCGGACCAGCAAAGGGCGTTTTTTCATCCTATAAATTCGCACTTGTCCTTACGCCAGCCCCAATAATAATAAAGCGCCTGGACAATCCGAGCCGCAGCCTTTCCGTCGCCATACGGATTTACAGCTTGGGCCATCAACTGATAAGCCTTCTTATCAGCAAGCAATCTCTTTGTTGTCTCAAAGATTTTCTCACGGCCGCAGCCGACCAATTCAACCGTTCCGGCGCTGACCGCCTCAGGCCGCTCTGTGTTTTCCCTGAGTACGAGCACCGGCTTTCCGAGTGCGGGCGCTTCTTCTTGGAGACCCCCTGAATCAGTCAGGACGAGATAGGCTTTGTTCAATAGATTAGCAAAGGGCTCATAATCCAGCGGCTCGACAAGAACAACCCTTTCTAAGCCACCTAAGACCTCTTCAACTACCGAGCGTACAGCCGGATTTTTGTGAACAGGGAAAACTATGAGTACATCTGGAAATTCCCGTATAATCTCCTTTAAAGCCAGGTACATCTGACGCATCGGCTCACCAAGGTTCTCGCGGCGATGGGTCGTAATGACGAGAACGCGGTGGGCCGCAAAATTTACGGATTCAAGCGAGGAATCATTGAAACGGTAATCCGGTCGGACCGTCTTCAACAAAGCATCTATGACCGTGTTCCCGGTTACATAGATTTGCTCCGGACGGCGTCCTTCATTTAAGAGGTTCTGCCTGGCGGTCTGCGTCGGCGCGAAATGTAAGTCACTGAGCGTCCCTGTCAGGCAGCGGTTCATCTCTTCCGGGAACGGTGAATATTTATTTTTTGAGCGCAATCCCGCCTCGACATGCCCTATCGGTATTTGCTCGTAAAAAGCAGCCAGGGCGCCTGCAAACGTGGTTGTTGTGTCGCCATGGACGAGCACAAGATCCGGTTTCTCCGTCCGCAGAACCTTCTGCAGCCCGTATATAGCCCTACAAGTGATGTCTGACAAGGTCTGGCCGGGCTGCATGATGTCAAGATCATAATCGGGTTTTATTTCAAAAAGCCTGAGTACTTGGTCGAGCATCTCCCGGTGCTGGGCAGTTACGGCTACCCGGCAGGAGATCCGGGCGTCTTCACGAAGCGCCTGTACTAACGGCGCCATCTTGATAGCCTCCGGTCTTGTCCCAAATACAGCAAGCACTTTGCGACATTCTGCCATTTCTTCTCTCCTAACTGGCGCAAACACATCAGTCTGCGCAAAAAACTAGTTGCCGGATATATATCCTTTTTTCTTTAACTTTTCAACATGCGCAGAGATTGCCTTTTCTATATCAACCTGATAGTTATCTTCGAGCACAAACATCATCGATACTGCTGTCTGGGCAACATCAAGCAGCTCTTCGACAATGCATTCAACGACCTGTGACTCTTCACGTCTGGTCGGTTCCCCATTCATCCCCCTGAACTTCCCAATAGCCTGGGCTAGTTCTCCTGCTTCTTCCATAAGCTTCAACGCCGTCGACTCGAGCGTAGGGGATAACTGGTTCAGGCGCGGCAGCGCGATAATTTTTTGCGTCATTTGTCTTCCTCCTTAATCCAGGGACGAAGTTCAACTCCCGCATCTTTTAACAGCGAGAGCGAAAGCGTATCCGGATAGGGCCCGGCAAACACAATTGATTTGATACGGGCGTTGATAAGCATTTTACTGCAAAGGACACAAGGCTGCGTTGTCGTGTAGAGAATTCCGCCGGCGATACCAACCCCATGAATTGCGCTTTGAATTATGGCGTTCTGTTCGGCATGCAAGCCCAGACAGAGTTCATGCCTTTCCCCAGCCGGAATCCCAAGCTTGTCCCGCATACAGCCCGTCTCCGCACAATGAATCAATCCGGTCGGTACGCCGTTATATCCGGTCGCAATAATATGCTTATCCTTAACAATAATCGCCCCGACCTGGCGGCGCAAACAGGTTGACCTGCTTGAAACGACATGGGCAATTTCCATAAAATAATCATCCCACGACGGACGCATATCCTCTCACTCCCCACTTTTATATCTAAACCTTCTACAGGTCAGCGTCTATTCCCATTCGGCAGCAAACAACCCAAAAGCTGAGGATAGCTCCTTGATAAGTCTGCCGGCCTGCCCCTGTTTATCGGCCTGTCCCCGGCAAGTGATGACAATATCAATGATGTCGGCAATCTTCACCATTTCCTGCTCCTTCATGCCGCGTGTTGTCACAGCAGGCGTGCCTATCCTGATCCCACTGGTGACAAAAGGACTCTGCGGATCAAAAGGAATAGTATTTTTATTGACAGTGATTCCGGCTTCATCGAGAAGATGTTCAGCTTCTTTGCCGGTAATATTTTTATTTCTCAAGTCGAGCAGCATAAGGTGGGTATCGGTTCCGCCCGAAACAAGCCGGAAACCTCTTTTCGTCAAAGCCTGCGCAAGCGTCTGTGCGTTTTTGACAATCTGCCCCTGATACGTCTTAAAGGAAGGCCTGAGCGCTTCTTTAAAGGACGCCGCTTTAGCCGCAATCACATGCATGAGCGGCCCGCCCTGAATACCGGGAAAAATAGCCTTATCGATGGCCTGGGCGTACTGGGATTTGCAGAGTATCATCCCTCCGCGCGGGCCGCGCAGGGTTTTATGTGTCGTTGTCGTGACCACATCGGCATATTCTACCGGGCTCGGATGATAGCCTGCAGCAATAAGTCCGGCAATATGAGCCATGTCCACCATTAAAAGCGAGTTGTTTTCGCGGGCAATCGCCGCGAATCTCTCGAAATCCAGTGTCCGCGGATAAGCGCTTGCGCCGGCCACAATGATCTTCGGCCTTGCGTTTTTGGCAAGACGGGCCAGTTCATCATAGTCAATCTTTTCGGTAGCGGGGTCTACGCCGTACGCGACTATATTAAAATATTTGCCGGATATATTGACAGGACTCCCGTGAGTCAAATGCCCTCCATGTGAGAGGTTCATCCCGAGGATTGTATCACCAGGATTAAGCAGGGCAAAATATACGGCTGTATTGGCCTGTACCCCTGAATGCGGCTGAACGTTGACGTGGTCTGCTTTAAATATTTCTTTAGCGCGCGACCGGGCAAGATCCTCTACCTGATCGACCCATTCACACCCCCCATAATAACGTTTGCCTGGATATCCTTCAGCGTATTTATTCGTAAGGACCGAACCCTGTGCAGCCATGACAGCACGGCTAACAAAATTCTCCGAGGCTATCAGTTCAATTTTGTCGAGCTGGCGTTTTTCCTCACCCGCCAGATATCCCGCAAGCTCCGGGTCGACAGGCTCTACATACTTATTAATATAATCCATTCATTTACTCCTCCTATGTCCGTTGGTATTGGGCGCGTTCTCCGCCAATCAGTTTTGGCCTGGTTCTGGCCATGGTCAGATGAGCCTGGCCTATTTTCCCGATCGCACTGCGCACAGGTACGGCCACCGGTTTTAAGTGCATGCCAATAAAGGTATCACCTATATCAAGCCCGGCATGGGCTTGAATCCTTTCTACAACAACTGCATCCTTTAGCGTTTTCATAGCCAGGTTGGCCGTACTGCCGCCTGCCCCCGGAACAGGATGAACGCAAACCTCTTCGAGAGAGTATTTTTTCAGACATTCTTTCTCAACCACTAAAGCCCTATTGAGGTGTTCACAGCACTGCACCGCCAAATATAATCCGCGTTCGCAGCAGACCGGATAAATCCCTTCGATGATAGCGGCTGCAGCTTCCATATTCGAAGCCGTCCCTATTTTCTCGCCAAGCACTTCACTCGTGCTGCAGCCAATAACCAGGATATTCCCGCTTTCGAGATTAGCTGCGTCGAGTAAATCAAGCAAAGCCTGGCGAATATCCAAGACAATACCGGAATAATCCACTCTTCTTACCTCCCTTGCTCCACTTTTGCAATCTTATCAAGCCTTTTTTGATGTCTTCCTCCCTCAAAATCGGTGGATAACCATATTTTTAGAATGTCCAGAGCCAGTCCGCGGCCAATAACCCGCTCGCCCATCGTCAAAATGTTAGCATCATTATGCTCTCGCGAGGCATGGGCAGAAAAGGTATCATGACACAAAGCCGCCCTGATGCCGTTGATTTTATTCGCGACGATACTGACCCCTATACCGGTGCCGCATACTAAAACACCTCTGTCATACGCCCCGGAAGCTACTTGCTCTGCGACCCGTACCGCAAAATCCGGATAATCGCAGGACTGGGTACTCCAGGCGCCGAAATCTTTAACCTCATATTTATTTTCGGCAAGCCATTTCATGACTTCCTCTTTGAGATGATAGCCTCCATGGTCTGATCCCACTGCAATCTTCAAACAAAACCCACCCCTGCCTTCATAACACTAAAACTGCTATTTCTACTCTTTGCAACAATTTCCTTCTAGAACTAAAATTTTTATTTTATATCCGTCAACAACCTGTCCACCGCTTTATTAACGAATACCCTTAATTCTTCGGCACAGGCCTGGTAATACTCAAGCGGCAGGCCAAACGGATCTATAATATCCTCATTATTTTTCTCACTTTGCTGCTCATTTTCACGGGCATACTCCTTTATCAGATAGACCTTATCCTCTGCGTCCGGTACAAGTCTAAGTATGTGCTCTTTATGTCTTTGCGTCATGACGAGGATCAAGTCTGCTTCTTGGATAAGCTCAGGCCTGACGCTCCGGGCTTTGTGCCCTTGTAAATTCATCCCGAACAGCGACAGGACAGTTTGGGCATGTTCTGAAGCCGGTTCATCCGGTATCGCGGCTGTTCCGGCTGAGATCACCTGTATTTCCGGTTTTCCTTGCTTGCTCTGAGCCAGATATTGTTTTGCAATTGCTTCAGCCATAATACTGCGACAAGTATTCCCCGTACAGACAAACAATATCGTTTTAACTGTCACGTTGCGTTACCCTCCGCTATAAAAGACTACTATCACCAAACTAAAAGCTTCAATCCAATAATTATTAAGATCAGGCCTCCTATAATCCCGGCCTTCTCACCAATGTTATGCTTTAAAGCCCTGCCAAACAGCAGTCCGGACATCGTCATCAACCCGGCTATAATACCCATTGTGATTACCGTCAGCAGCAAATCAGCCTGCAGCACACCAAGACCGATACCTACGGTCAGAGCGTCTAGACTCACGCTAGTCGCTAACAATATTAAACTTGTGAAACTTGATATATCAATTACTTTTTTCTTAGGTTCAGCCTGGCGAAGATTATTCCAGATAGCGCTGACACCGATTGCTATCAGAACCAATGCTCCTATTGAACCGGCTACAGGGCCGGCTATTCTCCCGAGATATGTGCCTAAACTAAGTCCCAAAAGCGGCATGAATATGTGAAACAGCGTAATAACACCCGAAAGGATGTACATTTCTCTCTTCTTAATACCTGTTAGTCCGATGCCGATCGCAAGTGAAAACGCATCTATCCCGAGAGCAACCGATACTAACAGCACAGTAAAATAGTTCATGAATCCCTCCTGATCATTTGATAATTTTATAACCGGCCGATTTTAGCAAACGGTTCATTAACGCACTGCCTAGTCCGACATCTTCATAAGTTTCAGTGAGAATTATATCCACTCCGGCCTTATCACACTCGCGCAACTCACTGTATATGAGCCTTGCTATCTTGTTCAGCTCCCGGCGGCTCCCGATTCTTCCGGCATAAGCGACCTGTATTCCGGCAGCCTGATGATCTTTTTCAACTTTATCCCAGGTTTCATCGGTAAGCAATAATCCTGTTTTCAATCCGGCAAGAGCGTATCCACAGACCATTTCGACGGCCCTCCGTACAACATTATCGGATTCGCCGTCAATCAGGACAACTTCTGCGTGCGGCGCATAATGATTGTACTTCAATCCGGGGGCTTTGGGCGCCTGGGTCGCCGAGCTTAATCCCGGATCCAGCAGGATTGGCCCGACCAGTTCTTCTATTTGTTCTTTTGTTATGCTGCCTGGTCTCAATATTTCCGGAACAGGTCCGGAGACATCAAGCACTGTTGATTCCAATCCGAGTCCCGTCGATCCGCCATCAAGAATCGCCTCAATACGTCCATTCAGGTCGTCAAGTACATGACCGGCGGATGTTGGGCTGGTATAGCCTGACCGGTTGGCGCTCGGCGCGGCGATTGGCACGCCTGCCTGGCGGATAAGGGCAAGCGCCACCTGATGTTTGGGCATCCGGATAGCGACTGTATCTAAGCCTGCCGTGATTTCAGCAGGGATGATGTTTCTTTTCGGCAAAACCAGGGTTAGCGGTCCGGGCCAAAAAGCGTCAATAAGGACCTGCGCCAAAAGTGGCACAACCTGAGCAAGATAGAAAACCTCTTTTTTATTGGCAATATGCAGTATTAATGGGTTGTCTGCCGGCCTTTGCTTAGCCTCAAATATTTTACTTACCGCCCGGCCATCCAGCCCGTTTGCGCCGAGCCCGTATACTGTCTCGGTCGGAAAAGCCACGAGCCCGCCATTTTTAATGATCCGGGCCGCAGCATCGATAGTATCCCTGTCAGGTGTTACAGCATCAACTTGCCAGAGTGTGGTTTCCACTTTTTTCTCAACCTTCCCCTATTTTGATATAGATAGTATAACACAAAAAAACGCCCGGCTAACCGGGCATTTTTTATTGGCATTTACTATGTTAGATTTTTATTTATAGAAAGAATATCAGAGTTACAATTATAAATATCGGCAGTAAGAATATCAGGCTGTATTTGAGAATGTATCCGAAGAAACTCGGCATCGGAACACCTGATTCTTCGGCAATTGAGCGAACCATAAAGTTCGGGGCGTTGCCGATGTAGGTCATCGCGCCAAAGAAAACAGCGCCGGCTGAAATTGCCATCAAATAAATAGGATGCTCCGCGATCAAGCTGTTGACAGCTGTTGTCTCAACTACGCCAGGATAATACTGTCCTAAGGCTGTGCTGAAAAACGTAAGATATGTCGGAGCATTATCAAGGAAACTCGAAAGTGCGCCGGTCACCCAGAAATAGTGGATAGGCTGCTGTACAGCTGCTGTGACAAAGCCCAAAGCGCCTTCTGACCCCGATTTGAGAATGGCCAAGACCGGAGCCATCGTTATAAAGATACCGAAGAACAGGTAAGCCACTTCGGCAATAGGCGCCCAAGTAAATTCATTTTCCTTTCTCAAGGCCTGTGGTGTAACGACGAGCGAGAGAATCCCCATCAATAAGAGCAGCCCTATCTGAAGCAGATCCTGTCCATGACGTTCGACGCCAAGAATGTTAATCGCACCAAATTTTAGTGTGCCGCTTAACAAGATAGAGACCACAATGCCGACCAGAAACAGGAAGTTATATGCTCCGAGTATTTCAAGGACTTTACCGGAGCCATTGGCAGCGGTTGTCTCTTGAGCGGACACTGCGCCGCCTGCCTCCAGTTGTTCTTTACGCATATAACGGAAATCAAGGACTACATAGACGATAAGCAGCAGGATCACAACAACAAGCATTGGTTGAATCAGGCGCAAGGTCCAAAAGAACGGGACTCCGTGCAAAAAGCCTAAAAATAGCGGGGGGTCTCCAAGCGGTGTCAGTGCGCCGCCAACGTTAGCTACGAGGAAAATGAAAAATGCGACCATAAAAGCACGGTTTTTACGATGCTTGTTTATCCGCAGGAATGGACGAATCAGGAGCATAGCAGCTCCTGTTGTTCCCATCCAGGAAGCCAGCACCGTACCGATTAACAGGAAACCGGCATTGACCCACGGCGTGCCCTTGAGACTAGTCTTAACAAGGATCCCGCCGCCGACAGTATATAAGGCCCACAAAAGAACAAGAAACGGGATATAATCGGCAATGATAATTTCCAGCAATTCATTCAATGCCTCGCCCTTATAAGCAATCAGAAGCGGAATTGCTAATACAAGCGCCCAAAAAAAAGAAACCTTTGGAAAATGGTGGTGCCAAAATTTTGGAAATAATACCGGACCAAGAGCTATAGATAAGAGCATGAAAACGAAGGGGATTGACGAATACAGCGGTAACAGAGTTCCCAATGAATGTTCCATTTCTTTCTCCTCCATATTTGTTCAAATAATATTAGTTCAACAAGCTTTGCTTTAATCCCCTTCCATATTATCATTATCTTCTCCAAAATAGAATCTCTTTTTGAAAATATTTTTATTTTATTTTTACTTAAACACGAAGGTTAAGACATCTCTCGCAAAGGGCAATAGAAAAAGCCCGGTTTCCCGAGCATTCTGAGGTTCTATAAATATTTATACTCTGTTTATATGAAGAATATTAGCGTAACAATTACGAAAGTAGGCAGTAAATAAATTACGCTATATTTAACAATATATCCGAAGAAACTAGGCATTGAGACGCCGGCCTCCTCAGCGATTGACCGAACCATAAAATTCGGGGCATTGCCGATGTAAGTCATTGCGCCAAAAAAGACAGCGCCGGCTGAAATGGCCAGAAGATAGATGGGATGTTCCGCAAGCAGACTGTTCACAGCAGTGGCCTCGGCTGCGCCAGGATAGTACTGGCCCAGGGCGGTGCTGAAAAACGTAAGATACGTCGGAGCATTATCAAGGAAGCTGGAAAGTGTCCCGGTTATCCAGAAGTAGTGAATTGGCTCCTGTACAGCCGCTGTGACAAAGGCTAAAGCGCCTGCTGTCCCTGCTTTGAGGATAGCCAATACCGGCGCCATCGTAATAAAGATACCGAAAAACAGGTAGGCTACTTCCGCAATAGGCGCCCAGGTAAATTCGTTTTCTTTTCTTAACTTCTTCGGTGTAAAGACGAGCGAGAGTACGCCCATTAATAAGAGCAGGAATATCTGGAGCAGGTCCTGCCCATGACGGTGGACGCCAAGGATGACAATCTCGCCAAGATGCAGCGTGCCGCTTAAAAGGATCGAAGCTACAATACCGGCCAAAAACAGGAAGTTATATGCTCCGAGTATTTCCATAGCCTTCCTGGAGTCTCTAGCAGCAGACACACTTTTTAGATTACTTCTTTTGCTTCCTTTGTTTCCTTTTTGTTCCTTAGCGAGATAATAGAAGTCAAGCGCTACATAAATAATAAGCAGCAATAATGAAACCACAAGCATCGGCTGAATCAGGCGCAGGGTCCAGAAGAAGGGTACTCCGTGCAGGAAGCCGAGAAATAACGGGGGGTCTCCAAGTGGAGTCAAGGCGCCGCCAACATTAGCCACGAGAAAAATAAAGAATATGACCATAAAGGCGCGGTTTTTGCGGTGCTTGTTGACCCGCAGAAAAGGACGGATCAAAAGCATAGCTGCTCCGGTTGTACCCATCCAAGAAGCCAGCGCAGCGCCAACCAGCAGGAAGCCTGCGTTAACCCACGGCGTACCCTTGAGGCTAGACTTGATAAGGATACCGCCGCCTACAGTATATAAGGCCCACAAGAGAACAATAAAAGGGATATAATCGGCAATGATAATATGCAGCAATTCGTAGAGCGCCTCACCGCGGTAAGCTATCAAAAGCGGCACGGCTGCAACGGCAGACCAAAAAAATGAAACCTTTGGGAAATGGTGGTGCCAGAATTTTGGAAACAGCACCGGACCTAGTGCGATAGATAAAAGCATGAAGATAAAGGGGATCGATGAATATAGCGGCAATACCGTTCCTAGTGATTGTTCCATATTTTCTCCTCTCCCGAATACATGAGTGTTCATAGGCTTGTATATATCGATACTATTATGGTATTCAGTTTCTTGTTTTTCCATGCGCAACTTTTCCAATTACCATCCGGTCTTTTTTTTCAAGGTCCTGCAACGTTCTGACCTCAGTAAACCCACCGGTCATTAATAATTCGGAAACTTCCCGACTTTGCTGCCAGCCTATTTCGAGAAGCAGACAGCCGCCCGGCCATAAGTAGCGCCCGGCGCTCCCACTAATGCGGCGATAATAGTCGAGCCCGTCCGCACCGCCATATAGAGCTAAACGCGGCTCCTTTTGCACATCTAAAGGTAATCCGGCCATTTCAACAGCGCTTATGTAGGGGGGATTCGAAACAATAAGCTGAAATTTTTCTTGCGGTACCGGTGTAAACAAATCACCAAGCAGGAACGTAGTTTGCGCTTCTACGTTTAAGAGTCTGGCGTTTTCCCGGGAAATATCGAGAGCCTCCGGCGATAAGTCGACTGCCCAGACCCGGCTTTTCGGCAAATAGTAGGCCAGACTGAGGGCTATCGCACCGCTGCCGGTACATAAATCCAAAATCCTGGGGCTATCCTCGTTCTGCAAAATGCGAATAGCTTCCTCGACAAGCGCCTCGGTATCCCAGCGCGGGATAAATACACCGGGCGAAATACGAAAAGGCAGGGACATAAACTCCTGCTTACCGGTAAGATACTGCAGGGGCTCCCATTTTGCTCTTTTCTGCACAAACTGCGAAAACTGCTGCCAGTCAGACGGCCCGAGTGTCCGGTCCAGACCTGTTACAACCTGCAGCGAATCGCACTCCCATGTCTTTGCCAGCAAGAGCCGACTTTCCGCTTGCGCCTGTGTTTCGGCAAAGCCGCATCCGGTTAAAAAAAAGACCGCCCACTGGAGGGCTTCTTTACCAGTTTGCGGCCTGTTCTCATTCTGCATTAATCCACCCTCTTCAGCTTCTCGGCCTGATCCGAGGTTATCAGGGAGTCAATAAATTCATCGAGGTCACCCTGAAGAACGGCATCCAACCTATAGGAGGTCAACCCAATCCTGTGGTCTGTGACCCTTCCCTGCGGAAAATTATACGTACGGATGCGCTCGCTGCGGTCTCCGCTCCCAACCATGGTTTTCCGGGCACTGGCAGTCTCGCCGGCCTGTTCATCAATGGCTTTTTCGAGCAGCCTGGCCCGCATGACCTTCATAGCTTTATCCTTATTCTTTAGCTGTGATTTTTCATCCTGGCACGAAACAACTATTCCTGTCGGTATATGCGTCAGCCGCACCGCAGACTGCGTCGTGTTGACAGATTGACCTCCCGGACCGCTTGAGCAAAAGATATCCACTCTAATGTCATTAGGACCTATCTCAATATCCACTTCCTCCGCTTCGGGTAAAACCGCCACGGTCGAGGCGGAAGTATGGATCCTGCCACCCGACTCGGTAACAGGAATCCTCTGCACACGGTGGACGCCGCTTTCAAACTTCAGCTTGCTGTACGCCCCTTTGCCCTCAATCATGACAATAACTTCTTTGAATCCGCCGATATCGGTATAGTTCGCCGAGAGCAGTTCAACCCTCCAGCCCTGTTTTTCCGCATAGCGGCTGTACATTTTCAGAAGGTCGGCTGCAAAAAGCGCCGCTTCTTCACCGCCTGTGCCACCGCGAATCTCGAGAATTACGTTTTTATCATCATTGGGGTCTTTTGGCAGGAGCTGTATTCTTAAAAGCTTTTCAAGCCGTTCTTTTTCTTCTTTTAATTCGTCGAGATCGGCCTCAACCAACTCTTTAAAGTCATTATCAAGTTTATCTTCAAGCAGCGCCTTGTTCTCCGCTATCTTCGCCAAGACCTCTTTATACGTCCTGAAGGTTTCCACTATCTCCATCAAAGCCGCATGGGCTTTGGTGTGCTTCTGCCATTCGCTTTGCTGGCTCAAAACTGCCGGGTCGCTGATCAAAGAGCCCAGTTCTTCATAACGCTCTTCGAGTTGTTGTAGTTTTTCAAACATCTGTATACTCCCCTGTATTATTACTCATTCCCGCAGCAGGGTTTTCAGCTGTCAGAACACCTTGCAGGGCGCTGATGGCCACTTCCAACTGGCTGTCGTCAGGCTCCCTCGTAGTCAATTTCTGCAGCATAAGCCCCGGTGCGCTTAAAATCCGTATCGCCGGGTTTTTGATATTCTTCCCGGCCATTTTTAACAGCTCGTAAGAGATTCCGGCTACAACGGGCAATAAGACTATCCTCGATGCCAGCCGAATCCCAAGCGTTTGTTCGCCGAGAAGAGAAAACACCAGGATGCTCACTACCATGACAAACAGCAGGAAGCTTGTTCCGCAGCGTGGATGCAGCGTTGAATATTTTCTCGCGTTTTCGACAAGCAGCTCTTCACCGGCTTCATAGGTGTGAATAACTTTGTGTTCCGCCCCGTGATATTGAAAGACCCGCTGGATGTCCTTGAGCATTGATATTATCCAGATGTAAGCCAGAAAAATTCCTATTCTGAATAAGCCCTCGATAAGGTTCTGCCAGATGGGGTCATTAACAAACCTTTTCAAGAGATGAGCCAGCCCGACCGGCAGCAGGAAAAACAAACCAATTCCCATTACCAGCGCAATCACAACCGAGACAGCCATTTCCAGCGGACTGATGGTTTCTCCCTGGCCCTCACCTTCGACGACCTGATTTGCCGAGTAGGTTAGACATTTCACGCCAACAACCATAGACTCGATCATTGCAACAGTTCCTCGGATCAAAGGCCATTTTAAAAACGGGAAACGATCCGTGACAGAATTTATGATGTCGGTCTCCAGCACAATCTCATCAGGCGTCCGTCTCACTGCAATCGCCATGTTTTTGCCGCCACGCATCATGACGCCTTCAATAACGGCCTGACCGCCGTAATTATACTCAGGCATAGCTTACACCTTCTTTCTTAGGCAGGTTAGTTATCTGACAAAGATAGCAGAGCCTGGGCTCTGCTACTGTTTTATAAGCCTTTATTATTCCAGACCGTACTTGTTTTTAAATCTCTCAACCCGGCCTTTGGTAAATACGTTGCGTTGTTTGCCTGTAAAGAATGGATGACATTTGGAGCATATCTCAACTCTCAGGTTTTGTTTGGTTGAACCCGTCTCAAATGACTCACCACAAACACACGTCACAGTTGTCGTATTATATTTAGGATGAATACCGTCTTTCATGATTTCACCTTCTTTCACCAGGAATCATGTATCCTGGATATCTGCTTCATACAACACAAAATTATAACATATCCTTTGTTTTGACGCAAGGCGTGTTGTGCAGATTCTGCCGTAATTGGAGATTGCCGTAATTTCTTAAACTAATTTATATCTTAACAGGCTTGCCACGCCGGCGCCTCCAGCACACAAACTTATATACCACAAGATACGTGACAAGATAGACAAGAACCGCATTGATAACGCTGCCGAGCAAAAAGGAAAACCCCAAATACGACCAGTCCACATGAAAAAGTGATGCGGTAAGAACATCCGGAACCGCCGTAATATCCTCTTTAATAAAAATCTGGCCGGTTTGAACGTTAGCATAAGCAAAAAAGGGCAGCGCCAGCTTAAAAACAACTGCTGCTATGACTGTTGCGATAGCGTTTGCTTTGAGCATTCTCGCCACAAAATAGGCCGCAAAAACACCTAGCCCAAAAGTTGGCAAAACGTCAAACGAAATGCCAAGAGCAGCCCCCATCGCAATGCTTCCGGGATGATCTTTCAGACGCATGACAGTCACATACTTATATTTAAACCATCGGGGCAGATTAAATTTTCGAGGCATGTTTTCACCCTTTGACTTTGATCCGACTGACCAAATAATTGTATCACAAAAGCATGCGTTAATTTGTCATTTTACGAAATATATTATTTATTCTGATCTACTTAAATCTTTACATACCGTGGTTTTTTATCAATGCGGTGCTGTGCTTCAATAAACCGGACTGTGCCTGTCATTCCGCGCATCACGAGGGTATGGGTTGTAGCGATATTGCCGTAATAACGAACGCCCTTTAAGATTTCACCATCGGTAATCCCCGTGGCGGCAAAAATAACATCCTCGCCCCTGACAAGATCATCCATCGTCAAAATCTTATTAATATCCTCAATCCCTAGTTTTCGGGCACGCTCAACGTCCTTTTCGTCCTCCGGCCATAATCTCCCGAGGAATTCTCCGCCGAGACAGCGCAGCGCTGCCGCAGCCAAGACCCCCTCCGGCGCGCCCCCGACCCCGAGTACCATATCGACGCCGGAACCAGGTATGGCTGTTGCTACTGCAGGTGAAACATCCCCGTCAGTGATCAGTTTTATACGTGTTCCTATTTTTCGCAGTTCTGCAATAATATCCTTATGCCGCGGGCGATCAAGGACGACAACCGTCAGATCTTCGATACCTTTATTCAAGCTCTGAGCAACCGCAATAACGTTTTGCGTTACGCTCGCCTCGAAGCTGATTTTACCGACAGCGCTAGGCCCAACAGCAATTTTTTCCATATACATATCAGGGGCATGGAGCAAACACCCTCTCGGCGCTACCGCTAATACGGCAATCGCCCCCGTGAGGCCTTTGGCCACAAGGTTTGTACCCTCGAGCGGGTCAACAGCCACATCGACTTTGGTATGTGTGCCGTTCCCAACTTTTTCACCGATATACAGCATCGGAGCCTCATCCATTTCACCCTCGCCAATTACCACGATCCCGTCAATGTTTACAGTATCAAACATTTTTCGCATAGCTGTCACGGCCGCTTCATCGGCGGCGTTTTTATCTCCTCTGCCCCACCAGCGCGCTGATGAAAGTGCCGCCGCTTCGGTTACACGGGCAAACTCCATGGTCAACTCCCGTTCCATGATGGAATCGCACCTCATCGTTGTCATTTTATCTCCTCCTCAACCTATTGTTTTAGCATAGCGCCTATTTTCCGGCGGCTTTAGCCCAGTCGGCAAGAAATCTTTCTATACCTATCGTTGTCAAGGGATGCTCTATCATCTGCAGTAATACTTTATAGGGGATAGTAGCAATATCGGCCCCGGCTTTTGCCGCCTCGACCACATGCAGGGGATGCCGTATGCTGGCGGCTATGATTTTTGTTGAGAAATTGTACCTTCTGAAAACAGCTGCAATATCTGCCAGAAGCGCTATCCCATCATAGCTGATGTCGTCGAGACGACCTACAAACGGACTGACATATGCAGCTCCGGCTTGAGCAGCCAACAAGGCCTGGTTAACCGAATAAATCAAAGTCACATTTGTCTTAATACCCTGTCCGTGCAAGGCGTTTACTGCTTTTAAGCCCTCTTTTGTCATCGGTATTTTAATAATAACATTATCTCCGAGCTTAGCCAGGCGCTGTGCTTCCTCAATCATTTCAGGCGCTGTCGTAGCCAGAACCTCGGCGCTGACTGGCCCCGGTACAGTTCGTGCAAGCCTACGCACGAGCTCAATAAAGTCCTTCCCTTCCTCCTTGGCAACTAAGCTGGGATTTGTGGTAACACCACTGACAACGCCCAATTCAATGGCTTCAAGAATCTCTTGACAATTGGCCGTGTCTAAAAAAATCTGCATAATTGTCCCTCCAAAAAATAAATTCCTTTTTCAATAGTACCCTCAGGCTTTCCCACTGCCGCCAAAAAGCCGAATCTTCTCCCTGACGATAGCGGTCATTTCTTCCCTGGCCGGTCCAAGTACCTTGCGGGGATCGATCTCGTTTGCGTTGTTCAGGACAACCTTTCTGACGCCCCGGACAAAGGCCTCGCGAATATTCGTATCGATATTTACTTTACTTACCCCCAAAGAGATAGCCTTCGTAATATCTTTATCGGCAACCCCCGAGGAACCATGCAGAACGATAGGAACATTTACGAGGCTGCGTATTTTCGCGAGCCTGTCAAAATCAAGCTCCGGATCAAACTTATACTGGCCGTGAGCCGTACCGATAGCAACAGCCAGTGATTCAACCCCGGTTCTTTCAACGAAGATCTTGGCTTCATTGGGGTCTGTCATCATTGCGTCTTTGTCAAGCACGCTGATGTTATCCTCGGTGCCTCCTATTTTCCCCAGTTCGGCCTCAGTAGAAATCCCAACCGCGTGAGCAATCTCGACAACCTTTTTCGTCAAAGCGATGTTCTCTTCGAGCGGATACTTGGAGCCGTCAATCATCACTGAAGTAAAGCCGTAGACGATACATTGGATGACCTGGTCAAAGCTGGTACCGTGATCAAGATGCAGCGCAATCGGAACCCTTGTCTTTTGCGCAGCCACTTTAACCAGTCCAACAATATATTCTAAGCCGGCGTATTTGATAGCCCCTTGACTGGCTTGAATAATTGCCGGAGCATTTTCAGCCTCGGCTGCAGCAACTATGGCTTGCACTATCTCCATATTATTGCAGTTAAACGCGCCTACCGCATACCTCCCTTTTTCCGCTTTTTCGAGCAATTCTTTTACTGTCACAAGTGCCATTTGCACAACCCCCTTAGAATATTAATTTCAAAGACTACTAATTATTTAGTAATCCTCATACCCCTATTTAAGAACATATTTATTTTCCGGTAAAAAAGCCTTCTCGAGGGAGTCCTTTATCTGTTCAAGGCTAAAAGGCTTTTGCAGAACACCGCACGCGCCATGTTCAATCGCTTCTGCGAGCATGGAACCCTCTCCAAAACCTGTCATCAAATACGTTTTAATAAGAGGATCAAGAGCAGATAATCCTTGGAGCGTCTCGATACCGTTGAAGCCCGGCATCTTCATATCAACAAGGGCAACCCTGATATCATTTCCGGCCGCTATTTCCGAAGCTGCGATCTCCAGGGCGTTCTCCCCGGAATAGGCAGTTAATACATCATATCCCAGCGCCAGGCAAGTTTCGGCTAATACCTTTCTAATGCCTTCCTGGTCATCGATAATTAATACTTTGGCCTTCGCACTCATTTCAAAAGTCCCCTCCCCCGATGTAAACCCTCGGTATCAGTGCGCTGATCGCTGTCCTCCTGGCAGGCAAACTGGCAACGGCGCCTATTTCAATATACGGAATGCCTGTGACATCTACCATCGTCATTTGCATCCCCGCTTTCCCGATAATGCGACCCTTCCCCCCGGCAAAGACGACCGGCTGATTAACTCTGCGGTGATTGAGGTATTGTAAGATAAGTTTAACTATTCCTTTGGCTAGTTCCACTAAACCGGCCGGTTTAAATACCGGCTCCGCCTGGAAACCGTCTGCGAAACCTACAGGTAATACGGCTACTCTCGTCGTTTGCGAGGTTATATATGTACGACCGTAACCAACGCCGTGACCCGGCGGCAATTCGCGGATATAGACAACCCTGGCTTTCATCGACCAGGTATCCTGCAAGCTCATGTCACCTGCATAAGCGGGGTTAGTATATTGACCATATAAAACAGTCCCGGCACGAACCATGTCCAGATGCATTTGCGGGAGGTTCATAATCGCCGAACTGTTGCTAATATGTTTAATATATCCGTGAAATCCCGCATTTTCTAGCGCTGTAATAATTCCATTAAATATTTGGAATTGCTTTTGGGCATAGTCCTGATTTTTCCACATCGCCGTAGCTAGATGGGAATAGACGCCCTCAAGAATAAGTCCAGGTGTATTAGCTATTTCCCCTGCTGCTTCCAGCGCCTGGTCAGGCCATAAGCCTGTACGCCCAAGCCCTGTCTCGACCTTAAGATGAACCCTGATTGATTTATTTGACGTGGTCAGCGCGTTCTGAAGATACTTAAGTGAATCCAGCCCGGCAACCGTGGCCGTAAGATCAGTGTCGGCAATCGTACCTGCTTCTTCAGGTAAAAACGGCCCAAAAACCAAGATTGGCGCGGTAATTCCTTGTTCCCGCAGTATCCTGCCTTCTGCGACTGTCGTGACCCCAAGCATATCGGTGCCTGCCTCAAGGAGAACGCGCGCAACCTCAACAGCCCCATGTCCATAAGCGTCTGCTTTGACAACGCTCAATATTTTGATGTCCTCACGAACCCTTTGACGGATCTGGCCATAATTATGCCTGATGGCGTCGAGATTTACTTCAACCCACCTTGGTTCGACTGATAATGAGTCCATATTTTTCAGCTCCCTTTAGGATGCAGAACCTTCTTTAGTCTGATTAGCCGGCGTACATTCTTTTGATATAGGGGCTCAAGGATTGTCCAGAGCCGGTAATAAAACGGAGAGAATATCAAATCATATTCCCCGATAAATTCTGTGTACTCTCCATCAAAACCTTTTTTAAAACGGTATAGGCCATACAGCGGATGGTCCTCAGGTACATTACCAGGCACACCCCTGAAGTCATAGAGCGTACAATTGTTGGCCTTCGCCCATTTAATCATGCTCCACTGCAAAAGATAGTTGGGCATAACATTCCGGTGGCTGTTCGACGAAGCGCCATAGATGTACCAGGCCTTGTCACCAAAAAGAAAGGCTAACGTGCCGGCAACCGGCCTGCCCTCATAATATGCCATAAACAGCTTTAAATAGCCCGGCGGCACCAGATAGTCCCAGAGATCGGAAAAGTATCCATACGGCCGGACAATAAACTTATCCCTCTCGGTCGTCTCTTTTAATATCTCATAGAACACCGGCAGATCTTCCTTGCTGCAATTCTCGAGGATGGTAACGCCTTTCTTTTGTGCCAGCCGAATATTGTAGCGGGTTTTCTGATGACACTGCTCAAAAAGCGTTTCTATATCAGCCTTGATATCAAGGCGAAAAACATGTTTTGGCTGCACACCTTCAAACCCCTCGCCTTTTTCCGCCGATACAAACCCCCTTGAGCGCAGGTAGTCCGCGAAGAGCTTGTCCTGTACAGGTATATCCGGATCTATTTTTAACAATATCGCCCGGTGCTTTTTAGCCAGGAGTTTTACTTCGTTAAAAAGGGCGTCTAACATCACCGGGTTATGAATATCGCCCACCGGGCCGCGCGGGGCATAGAATATTGTCCTGCCCAGACGGGGTATGCTGCGTTTTAAGATAGAGATAGCGCCCTGCGGCTCCTGTTGTTCATTTTCGAGAATAAGTCTGAGAGGCTGCCATTCCCCACGGCCTTTGATCTCGCCCCACTCATAGGACTGTAAGATATGTCCCTTCGGAGCCCAGGCTATATAGTTATTATAGGCGGCAATATCCTCCGGCCCGATAATACGAGAATGGTACATGTCAAACCTCCCTGTCAATTCCTATTGTAACCATTGTCTTTCATAATGTATACCCGCAATATATCCTTTTACATTTTCTATATTAATACCAAAAACGCAGCACAGGCTGCGTTTTCATGAATTACTTTCTGCTTTTTTCTTCAACCGCTGCGCCAATAAAATCACGGAATAACGGATGTGCCCTGTTCGGTCTTGACTTAAACTCAGGATGGAACTGACAGCCGACAAACCATGGATGATCATGCAATTCGATTATTTCGACGAGACGGCCATCGGGTGAAAGCCCGCTGATTATTATCCCGTGCTCTGACAGGATATCCCTGTAATCATTATTGAATTCATAACGATGACGGTGGCGCTCCCCTATCTCAGGCTCGCCATATGCTATGTACGCCTTGGACTTAGGCTTGAGCCGGCAGCGATAGCTGCCGAGTCGCATTGTACCGCCCATATCACTTATATTTTTCTGCTCCGGCAATAGGTCGATAACCGGAGCGGGAATGTCGATATTAAACTCCGAGCTGTTGGCAGCCAGCCCGACAATGTTCCGGGCAAACTCAACTACCGCAAGCTGCATGCCAAGACAGATTCCGAAAAAAGGCAGCTTGTTTTCTCTGGCATACGTAATGGCTTTGATTTTTCCTTCGATCCCGCGATCCCCAAAGCCACCGGGCACTAAAACACAATCAGCTTCCTTTAAAACCTCGTGGGCGTCGCAGCCGTTTTCGAGTTCGGCGGAGTGAATTAGGTCAATTTTAACCGTGACATTGTGCGCAATACCTGCATGTCGCAAGGCCTCGGATACACTCATGTATGCATCCGGCAACTCGGTATATTTGCCGACGAGCGCCACACGAATACAACCGCCGGGGTGTTTAATCTTTTGTACAAGGTCCTTCCATTCTTCGAGATCTGCCTGTCCACACTGTAAATTCAGTCTCTCGATGACAATATCGTCTAATCCTTCCGTTTCGAGTATCAAAGGCACCTCATAGATGGAATCGGCATCAACCGCCTGAATGACCGCTTCTTTATCAATATCACAAAAGAGCGCAAGCTTCTCTTCCATATCTTTTGAAAGCGGTCTCTCCGAACGGCAAACGATAGCATCGGGCTGAATCCCAATACCCCGCAGTTCCTTGACACTATGCTGCGTAGGTTTCGTCTTGGCTTCACCGGCGGCTTTGAGAAAGGGTACGAGCGTAACATGGATATACATGACGTTATCGCGGCCAACATCACTTTTTATCTGTCTGATTGCTTCGAGAAACGGCAATGACTCAATATCACCGACAGTACCGCCGATTTCCGTAATCACGACGTCAGGGTTGCTATCCCTGGCCACACGTTGGACCGCGTCTTTTATTTCATTCGTAACATGAGGTATAACCTGGACAGTACCACCCAGATAATCACCTTTTCTTTCTTTTGCGATAACCGAACTGTAAATCTGCCCGGCCGTCACATTGCATAAACGGCTAACATTGATATCAATAAACCGTTCATAATGCCCAAGGTCCAAATCTGTCTCCGCACCATCTTCCGTGACAAAAACCTCGCCATGCTGATACGGACTCATTGTTCCGGGGTCAACATTGATATAAGGGTCAAATTTAAGTACTGCAACTTTTACCCCGCGGCTTTTGAGAAGACGACCTAAAGATGATGCTGTAATGCCTTTTCCCAGGGAAGAGACAACCCCTCCAGTGACAAAAATATATTTTACTGTCAATTTCTTCCCCCCTTGCTGTTGGTGTCAATCTAACATACCTTTTAAATTCTATACTTCCAGCAATCCGCAGTCAACAAGATTTTATCGGTCCAACATGAAAAAGAATAAGCCAAATACTATAGAAAACAGCCGGTATATCCGGCTGGCTTCGACAGGTTATTCCTCCCACTGATCATCATCCTCATCATTAGAGCTATTGTCGTAATTGTCTTTCAGCTCAACTTCATCACAGTCTATTTCATCCTGCAGAGAACGGTGACGGTAAGGAATCGTTCTTCCGGCCGTTGCAAAGGTAAGATTGCGCCGTACTACCTTGCTCTGAGCCCATTCTTTCAAACCCCAATTGCCTTGACCTAAAAAAGAAAAACGATTATCCATATTAATTTGTGTATGTACTGAAGCCATCAATTGAGGATTATCCGGAGATATTCCTTTTATTGAACAAACCTGATGCATCAACTCACGAAAATTTATTCCCTGCCCGTTGGCTTTGAGAATCTGATAAGCAATTTCCACCTCTGATTGCTTGGGATTAATATCTTTGAGTTCTCCCATCAGTTCACGCTCCTTAATATCTCAATAAACTCTTCCACTCGTACACTCTAATACACTTATGCTTTTACACTCTTTCCGGATAAAATTCCTTCTATTATTCTCTTTAACCTGCGCAACCTCCTGCTTTTTTATGAACTGTTTTCCGACTTTTTTTCTGCTGGGCCAATTACATTCTTTCCGGCGCACTGACTCCCAATAGTCCCAGCACATTCCGCAGTGTTATCCGCGTGGCATCAACCAAAAGCAACCGGGCGCCTCTTAGTCTTTCATCATCACACAAGACGCGGCAACTGTTATAAAAGCTATGGAACTGCGAGGCCAGTTCCTGAGCATAACGCGTCAGATGATGAGGCTCCAGATTGATAGCTGCCTGTAATACTTCCTCCGGCAAGTCGGCAATTTTACGAATAAGCTCTATTTCAGTTACCTCGCTTAATAAACGGAAGTCCACCTCCTGCGCCTGCGGCAGACCTGTGCCGAGCGCCTTTAAGATGCTGTTAATCCGGGCGTGCGCATACTGAACATAATAGACCGGGTTTTCTGAGGACTCAGCTTTCGCCAGATCAAGGTCGAAATCAAGATGACTGTCCGGGCTGCGCATAACGAAGAAAAAACGTGCCGCATCCTTGCCAACTTCATCAATCAGCTCCGATAAGGTTATGTACTGCCCGCTGCGCTTGGACATCCTGACAATTTCCCCGCCCCGTAACAAGCGCACGAGCTGCATGATTATTATCTGCAGCTGCTCGGGGTCATATCCCAGAGCTTTGACCGCGCCTTTCATGCGCGCAACATGACCGTGATGGTCGGCTCCCCAAATGTTGATTACTTTTTTAAATCCTCTTTCAAACTTGTTCTTGTGATAAGCTATATCAGCGGCATAATACGTTGGCAAACCATTAGCGCGCACAATTACTTCATCTTTTTCATCGCCCATGAGCTTCGCTTTTAACCACAAGGCCCCTTCTTTTTCATAGACATAGCCTTTTTCCTGAAGCTCCTGCATAGTTTTGCTGATAGCGCCGCTGTCATGCAGGCTCTGCTCATTAAACCAGACGTCATATTCTACACCAAAGCTCGCTAAATCATTCCTGATAGCCGTAATTTTTTCCTCAAGCGCTTTTTGAATCAAAAACTCCCGCCGCAGCGCGGAATCTATGTGCAGATATTTTTCCCCGACCTCAGCAATAATCGTTTTGACCGTATCAATGACATCCTCGCCATGATAACCTTCTTCAGGGAAAGCAACCTCATAACCAAGCTGTTGTAAATAACGGGCTTCGAGCGACTTCCCAAAATTCTCAATTTGATTGCCGGCATCGTTGATATAGAATTCACGTGTTACATCATAGCCGATCGCCTCGAGTAAATTTCCGAGTGTGTCACCGAGCGCCGCTCCTCTGGCGTTGCCCATGTGCAAGAGCCCGGTGGGGTTGGCGCTGACAAACTCGAGCTGTATTTTCTCCTGCTTACCGTAATCAGATCCCCCGTAAGCTTTGTCTTCACGGAGAACCTGCGGCAGAATCCCATAGATCCAGGCATTATTAAGTGTAAAATTGATAAACCCAGGACCGGCTATTTCAGTTTTTGCAAGCAGTCCCTCGTGATCCTCAATATTTTTTACAATTATTTCAGCAATAGCCCGCGGGGCTTTCTTCACCTGTTTACTCAGGAGCATCGCAACATTAACCGCAAAATCGCCATGAGCTTTTTCACGAGGCACTTCAATCATATAGTTGGGCTGTTCCTCAAAATTTAGTTCGTTTTGAATCCTGGCTTTTTCCAAGGAACAATTGATCATTATGCAGATCTTTTCCTTTACGGAAGTGACAATACTCATGAAAAGCTTCCCCCTATACCTTTGGTAATCACAACAATTATATGTTGGAGTCTCATGGGATGTCAATGTTCTAGCATACATTGTATATAAAAAGCTTTGAACTGTTAAACATTACAAGGAAGCTTTTTTATACTCGTTACGGAAAGTCTTACACTAAGAAAATCTATACTTTCCTACTCGTATTAAAAAAGCCCCGCTTGCGCGGAGCTTTATCCAGCCTTCGCCAGCCAGCCTTTCCTAGGCAGAAACAGTAAATTCGAACTTCTGGGCGGGTGTTATCCGGCTGATCTCTTCTTCGCTCCCTGTAATAGCATTATAGAACAGCACAAACTTTTCTTCTGCGTACGAACCCCGGACCTCCCAGACCAGAATTTCTTTACCCCAGTAATTGCTGATCAACGCAGGCCGAATCAGCTCAACTTTCAAATTTGGACTGATTTGCTTTTTCAGCTGAGCTTCGCTCAAGGCTGCCAAAGGCAAAGCTCTGTCTTTATGAAACATATAAAAAGGCGTCCCTTCGTACCCGGTTACTTCTCCGTTATCGAGCGCAACCTGTACCTTTACCTGGTCCGGATACAGCAACACCTCGTTCTGGCGCGGCACAAAGGTATAAACGCCCATAGTATCCTGTTGTTCGACCTTCACCAGCACCATATCATTAAATCCGCGAGCTTGCAAAAAGGCTAAGCCCCTGCGTTCCCCGTCGCTTAGATCAATATTTGCACCAGTGATAGTCTTTGGTCTCATCGCCCAGAGAATAGTGCCGTCGAGCTTGCTGACATCAATATATACAGGGGTGTTCTCCGCCTCTCCGGACAACGGCGCAAACTCCAACCCATATGTGGGAACATCGCCTACCCCTTCGTAAGCAAGATTGCCGGTATGTTTATCCTGCTCGCCAAACCACCATTTTTGCGCGATTTCTATGGCCCGCTCCGGGCTGACTTCCGTGTCACCGTCGACCTTCTTAACGTCGTGTTTGACCTGAGTAAAATCACCCCCCAGATCTATTTCCGGATATTCCTCCATTTTTTTCTCCATGAGTTGGAAACCGTCGACTATAGTATTGTCTTCGAGCTCCGCATTTGACTGTGAAGCGGCTACCTCAACCTGTGTCCAGCTCAGTTGGCGGTTAAGAATCTGTGCGGCCATGCCGCCCAATTCATTTTTCAGTACCTTCGCCCTGTCATAGAGCTCTGCGATAATTTTGACATCCTGATCCGCGAGCCCTTCTTTACTCTGGGTTACCCTGCTGAGCAGAGCAAAAGAGACCTCGCCGGTATCTGCAAGAAATTTCTCTGTCTTGGATAAAGGCACAAAAGCAAGCGGTAATCCGCCAATATTAGCTTGGGCTGCAAAAACCTGCCGCCACACGGTGGCAAGGCCGAGAACATTTTGTTCTCTGGAGCTGCTCACGATTAACTGGGCAAGCTGGCCGGAGATCATCTCAACATGCCAGGATAACTCGTGAAAGGAAAGCTGATACTGGCTTTCCGCCCGGTTTTGAAGTTTCTGCCTGTCGTAGTATTCACGGTATCCCCATATGCCGACGGCGGCAAGGGCTACGACTAGAAGCCCGGGAATAATCCACTTTCTATATCTATCAAATTTTAATTTGTCCAAGTTAAATCTAGCCAAGTTCCATTCCTCACTTTCAGGTTATTGCTAACGTCCAAAAACATGCTTGCCAATGCGCGCGATAATTCTCCTCGACCAGATCCATCTCGAGGTTGACGTAGACGGATTCCAGTAATATAGTGCGCCTCCGCTGGGATCCCAGCCATTGATAGCCGACTGCGCGGCTTTCACTGCCGAGGAAGACGGATTAGTATAATATTGCCCGTCTGATACAGCCGTAAACGCCCCCGGTTCGAAAACAACACCATAAACGCTGTTGGGAAAATTTGGGTTTTTGACGCGGTTGACTATAACAGCGCCAACTGCCACCTGCCCTAAATACGTCTCGCCGCGCGCTTCCCCGTGGATGATCTTGGACAGGACATAGACGTCATTGCTCGAAACCGCGCCAGCCTTCTTTGCAGCCGCATCTGTGCCGCCGTACGGCAATAGCAAAATCCCGCCTGACAATACCAGTGTTAACAATACACCTGCCACCAGCCATAATCTTCGCTTTTTCATAGGTTAGAGACCTCCATATATCGGGTATTATTAAAGGCAGTCCTAGTATTTGTAGTACAGGATTTTTTATCCATATGGCGTATTAGTATGTTTTGAATTGCCGACAGCAGTTAATAGGAGAAACAGGATATTGTTATGACAACAGGGCATACTCTTAAGTAATAACTATCTAAATGAAATCTATCTAACAGAGGTGAAGGCTGTTGAGAAAAAGCGAATTATACCAACTGATGGGCGTCCATCTAGACATGGCCGTAGAAGCTCATGAGCTCCTGCGCGGTGAGGCCGGCCGTGAAATCCCCGGAGTCGAGATGTACGAGCAGCAATTTGAGAACGGCAACATCAAAACTATCACTATCTTAGATGAGCAAGGCGAACAGGTCATGGGCCGTCCGCGGGGCAGTTATGTCACCCTCGAAACGCCGATGCTCCGAGAGAACGATAAAATGGCCCATAAAGAAATCGGCGAGATTCTCGCGAATGAAATGAAAAAAATTGTGCCGCTTAACGAAAACTCAACAATTCTCATCATTGGACTGGGCAACTGGAATGCGACGCCCGATTCTTTAGGTCCACGGGTTGTCAATATGTCCATGGCGACGCGCCACATCTTCCAATACGCACCGGTTGAATTGCAGCAGGGACTGCGGCCGGTCTGCGTTCTCGCGCCCGGTGTTCTGGGGATAACAGGTATCGAGACAGCCGAGATTATCAAAGGTACGGTGGAAAGGGTCAAGCCTGATGTACTAATATGCATCGATGCCTTGGCCGCCGGCAGTGTCGAGCGTATCAATTCAAGTATTCAAATCTCCACAACCGGTATTAACCCCGGCTCAGGCATTGGGAATAACAGGACGGCCATCAACCAGGAAACTATGGGCATCCCGGTTATTGCGATAGGCGTTCCAACGGTGGTCCAGGCCGGAATTATCGCACATCAGGCTATGGAGCAGCTCTATACCCATCTGGCCAATACGCCCAAGATGCAGGATATTCATATGAGACTGCAGCCTGTCGATATCAATCAAATGATTTCTAAGGTCCTCGAACCGTTCGGCGGACAACTCATGGTCACACCTAAGGAGATAGACGAGCATATTACGAACACAGCCAAGGTCATCGCCATGTCTCTGGCTATCGCTTTGCACCCCGGAATGCCGCCGAATGAGGTCGAACATTACCTCCATTAAAGCATTGTGCAAATACTGTTAAAGTATTAAACAGAGGGTTGCTCAAACTTATGTTTGAACAGCCCTCTGTTTCATATCCGCCCTAAAAGGTTTATGCACTGAAATAATCCAGCTTAAAAAATTTTTTAAATAAACAGATTTACCCCGGCCTGATCGGCTTCTCCGAGATACGTTGCCACCCCGGCGAACTCTAGCCCGTCGATCATTTCTTCTTTCCGGATGCCCATAACGTCCATCGACATAGTGCAAGCTATCATCTTCACTCCCATAGCCTGTGCCGAGGCTAAGAGTTCCGGCAATGAATTGACATTTTTGTCCTTCATGATCTTTTTCATCATCATTTTGCCCATGCCGCCGAAGTTCATTTTCGACAAGCCCGGTTTTCCCGCTCCTCGAGGCATCATCCAGCCGAACATCCCCTCGAGAAAGCCTTTTTTGACCGGTACCTTCTCGTCTTTACGCAGAAGGTTAAGACCCCAGAACGTAAAAAACATCGTAACCTCGTCACCCATCGCGGCTGCGCCGTTGGCTATGATAAAACCGGCCATCGCCTTATCAAGTTCACCGCTGAACATGATTATGGTCTTCTTGCCCGAATCCGCCATGCTCATCCCTCCGCCTTCATACCTGCTTATTTCTTAACTATTGTCGCGAAGATGCAGCTGTTTTCTTCTTTCAGCTCCGTCAACTCGTTGCCGGTTTTTTTGCACCAAGCCTGAACGTCCTTTTTAAAACCCTGATCGGTGACTTCGATCTTGATGATATCCCCAGGACTTGCAACCTTGGACTGGTTGAAAAGGGCTACCAGTGGTCCCGGACACTGTAATCCTCTGGCATTTACAGTGTACTCAGCCATATTTACCCCCCCTTAAATGAATTACTAAATTAGTTTACAGCATATGGGTAGGCCTCGATGCCGCCATCTAAGACAGTAACATCAAACCCTAGTTTAACAAAGGTCGCTGATGTCAGGTAAGCTCTTTTGCCAATCTTACAGTTAATGATGAGTTTTTTTCCGGCCGGTATTTCTCCGGCACGCTCAGCTATTTGGTTAAAAGGAATATTTATCGACCCCGGAATAGACCTGACCAGGTATTCCGGCTCAACCCTCACGTCTACGACAAGGTATTCCGGATTTTCCTTGATTTTAATAAATTCACGGGGATTGATCCCTTTAAACCTGCCGTTAAGCTTATTCAACATAATCTGAGCTGATACGATAGTCGAACTCATAGCCATCGAAAACGGCGGCGCATAGGCCAGATCAAGACTAGCCATTTGCTCAAGCGTAGCCTGACAGGAGATAAGGGTCACGATGATATCGATCGGCTTATCCACGACGCCCTGTCCGATAATCTGGGCTCCGAGAATCCGGTGATTGTTCCGGTCGGCTATCAGCTTCGTGATAATCTGCCTATAGCCTGGGTAGTAGTGGGCTTTATCATTTGCCGGTACGATTACTGTTTCGATATCATATCCCTTTTCTCTCGCCGCTTTTTCCGTGAGCCCGGTCCTCGCGGCGTTAAAGCCAAAGAGCTTGATTACGCTGGTATTTAATACCCCAGGCAGGCTTTCGTGCGCTGCTTTATCTGTCAGATTCAGCCCGGCAATGCGTCCGGTTTTATTAGCGGTGGAACCCATCGGGCACCAGATTGGCTCTTTGGTCAATAGGTTGATATTTTCTGCACAGTCGCCGACAGCGTAAATACCCGGGATGTTTGTCTCCTGATACTCATTTACCGCTACCGTCCCGGTCGGGCCTAGCTTGATACCGGCCTCACGGGCCAACTGCACATTAGGCTTGACGCCGGCAGACCAGATTACACACTGCGCCTCGATTGTGCCAGCTTGAGTTTTCACAGCCTTGACGTTGCCGTCCGCATCGCCCGCAAAGCCACTCACATTCACCCCGGTAATAACCTTAACCCCCTGTTCGACCAGATACTTTTGAATCAGGAGGGACATTTCTTCATCATAACCCGGCAGGACAAACGGAATCAGTTCAACAACAGTAACATTCTTACCACGCAGCTTCAGGTTTTCGGCCACTTCCAGACCAACAAAACCCGCTCCGATTACCACGACGTCCTGCACACGGTCACTGTCCAGACATGCTCTGATACTCTCGGCGTCCTGAACAGAGCGCAATGGGTAGATGTTTTCCAGCTCAATGCCCTCAATCTTCGGGAGCACAGGCGATGCTCCGGTAGCAAACACAAGATAATCAAAGGAGACAGTATTCTTCTTTTTTGTCTTGAGTTCGGTATAGGCAACTGTCTTTTGGGTTGGGTTTAGGGCAGTCACTTCGCACTTAGTCAGTACGGTGATATCCTGCGTCGCTTTGAACTCTTCAGGGGCTCTGACAACTAGTTCTTTTCTTTCTTTAATGACTCCTCCGAGGTAGTAGGGCAGACCGCATCCGGCATAAGAAACATCCTTGTCTTTTGTGATTACTAGCACATCCAGCTCCGGGTTTTCCCTTTTTGCTTTACTGGCAGCCTTTGTACCTGCAGCTACACCGCCGATAACAACTAGTTTTTTTCTCTCCATCCCGCTTCACTCCTACCTTTCTTTAAATAGCGCTAAAATTACTGGTCTAATGTCTTCATTTACTACCGTGTAATTGATTTCCGTACCTTTTCTCTGGGGTGCAATGATTCCTGCTCTTCTGAGTATTGCTAAATGCTGTGAAATAGTGGGCTGCGGCAATCCCAAACACTCCTGCATATACGAAACATTGCATTCGCCGCCGAGCAAATTGCGGGTTATGCATAGCCGGACAGGGTGCCCGAGAGCCTTTAAAAGATCTGCTTTCTCCTTTAGTTTTGTGTAATCTTTCACAATCATCACCATGCCAATACATATATTTTTTCATATATATTATGTTTCATATATATGAAAATGTCAATATATACGCTGCATAAAAATATTTAAGAAACTACGCTGGTCTCTGACGGTATCAGGGGTATTAAGGGGCAAAAACAAATGCGCGCCCGCATACGGCGAGGTACCGTTTACAGGCGCGTGACAGTGTATTTATATTTGTTTAACAAAGACTACCTCCATAATCAGTCGGCGACCGGAGGTTGGGCCTCTACTATGACCTGGTTATTGGTTCTAATATTTTTCTGGTTATCGAGGTTCAGAAAGTATACAATCGCTGCTACATAATAGAAAGCATAGATGATCGAATAAATAGCAGTTGTTATAGCCAGCATGAAAGAATTCGGACCCTGACCCGGAGCTCCGACAGTGAACAGGTTTGGCACAAAGACGATGACGAACCCAATGATCCCGGTAAGCAGCCCGATACCCAGATTTACAAAAAATACTTCCCACCAACGGCCTACAACCAGCCCCTTGCTGTAATTGAGCGCGGCCTTGCCCGTTAATCCTTTTAGGGCAACCACATAAATCGCAAAGATATAATAGACCGACCAAATAATGCCCGGTATGATCAATAAGAAACAGAGCCCTATGATTATTAAAGCACACAGAATGCTGGTCCAGATGGAACTGCCCCATATTGGCAAGGCTTTATTAAAAGCCTCGCGGAAAGAAATCTCTGTTTCATTCACAGTGGCATCGACAACATAGCAAAGCGCTAACGCACCTAGGATCGAGGTAAGAATCCCGATTATTGCAAGCAGAAAATATCCCGGAGAGAACGTCCCTTTGCTCATTTTTCCGATGTTAAATTGGGCCAGAATCGTTGGAAGGCTCGATATAAGTATAATTGCGACGATGGTCACGAACTGTGACTTGTAGATTTTCCACCCCATCGATAAGATTTTCCCGAACGAAAGCTTTTTCAAACTTATCTCCTTAAACATGCTAACCTCCTTAATTAATGATTTTGTTTATTTTACTGGCAGGAAGCTTAGTTAATGACAGCTAGAAATACGTATAATAAATAACATTTAATATAGCAATCTCGGTTTTATTATAACCGGATATTCTGTAATTGCGCGGGGTGTTTTGTCAAAATATACATAAATTTTCTGTATATTTCCCGGGCGATTGTCAATCAATTTGCGTGGGGAGGGAATTATAATATGGCAAGCAATAAATTTAGCTGCAAAAAAAATGGGACTATTTATCGGACGGACAAGAAAACCGTCTTCGGCATAAGATATGGTAAATCTCATTTAAATGGAGAGATACTATATGAATGATTATGCGAAGATGTTACCTGAAATTGCCGTTCAGAGCGGTTTTCAAAAGATTACTCCCGTCAACGGCTTTGACGTTGCCAATCCTGATAATGCCAAACAAAATAATTACTGCTGGTCAATGGAGGAAATGGGCGATTACCTCTATGTGGGTACGGCCCGGAATATTATCTATGCGATACTGGCCAATCAAGTTTTGGGAGATATTCCGATACCCCCGATTCTCGAGCCTGAAAATGTGGATTACCGGGGTGAAATCTGGCGTGCTAAGAAGAGCTGTCCGGGTTCCTGGGAGAGGGTATATAAAGCCCCCGCACTGCCGCCGGGGATTGGCTTTCGCTTTATGAAACGATACACCTCACCTGAACAGGAGACAGCCTTATATGCGGGCTTGATGACCCTGACACCTGACTTTGTAATTATTAAATCTAAGGACGGTACAAATTGGTACCCGCTGGTTTCCAACATTCAGGGGTCATCTACAAGAACTATGATCGAGCATAATGGCGTTCTCTATATGGGGGCCCTTCAGGTTAAGGGATTAACCGAGCCCTTGCTTTTCTACAGCACCAACCCTGAGAATGACGGCTGGACGCAAGTTGATTTAAAAGGAGAACCGGATAAAAACCCGCGCGGGAATATTGACGTACTATTGAGCTTTAATAATCGCCTCTATGTTGGGACCGGACTGCCTTCCGGTTTTGAATTGTGGCGGACTAACGGGCCATTCCCTATTAAGGATGACTGGACACTCGTCGTTGATCGGGGCGCCGGTGATGCCCGCAACGAGCACCCTTGGTCCTTAGCTGTTTTCAATGAGCATATTTATGTAGGTACTGCTATCGAAGCGGCTATTATGAGCCTTAATCCTGAAGAACCGATAGTGCCCCCGAAGGGCTTTGATCTCATCCGCGTAGATAGGTACGATCATTGGGAACTGATTGTCGGAGGACCTCCTGTAGTTCCTACAAATCCTATTACAGGCACAAGGGACTTCCCCTTAAGCGGTTATCTATCAGGATTCGGCAATATCTCTAATGCGTACTGCTGGCAGCTTGAGGTTCAGGGAAAAGAAATGTATCTGGGCACATTCAGCTGGTCTATTCTAATCCCGGTTTTTCTGCCGTATTTACCCGAGATTCTCGAAGAGCTGCTGCCCGACTACCCGGTTGGCGGCATAATTCCGGACTATGTCTGGTCTTGGTTTGCTGAATTGGTTTTTGCTGCCGGAAGGAATGTTTTAGGTTTTGATCTCTGGAAAACAAAAAACGGAGTCGACTGGGTACCGGTGTCTCTAAATGGACTGGACAATAATTATAACTACGGGGTGAGAAAACTATTCCTATCCGAAAACCGTAATCTCTATTTAGGAACGGCTAATCCCTTTGAGGGCTGTGAGGTTTGGGTCAAGCAGCCAACCAGGCCGAAGTATCATTTACCCTACAAAAATATTGTCGTGGGCTTGTAACCGTTAGACAAAGCAGAAGTGCGCCAAATAAATATAAACGCTACAAGCATCGCTCGCCGTTTCTGCTGTGCAAAAAAAACGATACTTTATTTTCTTCCTGGTGCGAACCTTTTAAATTGCTAAATATGTTAGGCTTAGATTCTTGTCCTTGCATCAGAAATTCCATAAAAAAACACCACCCCTGGCGGGTGATGTTTTTTCGGTTTTTGGTCTACGGTTGAGGAGGTGGGCACTGTGCACAGCGTCCTGGTTCCAGGTCAGTTTCCTCACAGAAGCTCATGCATTGCGACGGCCTTTCAAAGGGAACACATTCGCCCGGCAGAACTGGGAACGGCAGATCAATACATTCTTCTTTACAAGTGGGTATACAAATTATCGAGCGGCCAGACTCGAGCGCAAAGAACTCTTTTTCGACGGTTACTTCAATCGCAAACGGCGGGAATGTGGCCGGAAAACCTGCGGGACGCGGTACTAAAAGCGCACGAATACAATCAAAATTGATCCTTCTCACACAGATTTCATTAGCTTCCGGCTCACAAAGCACACAGCCGCCGTCAAAGTCCGCCACAGGCACAGCGAGTTCGCGGTCAAAAACCCCTACTGCCGAACCTACTTCAAGGCTATTGGCAGCTGCATCAAAAAATTCAAAGAATACTCTTACTCTGTACTGCACAACAAAGATAATACAGTCGCCGACGCGGCGCGGAGGAAATCCTCCAGGCGGCACCGGGACATTGACCCCGATGATAACCAGATTGCTGGCAATACAGTTTATCGGGCAGGCATCAGCGGGAATAGGTAATCCGGTTTCAGTTTCAAAAAGATAATGGATATCATGGAAACATTTCGTACCTGATGCACATACCTTCTCCTGGATAACCGGTGTGCAGTTAAACTTCTTAAAGAAACAGCGTTTGGCCAGAGCCTGTATTTCCGGACTGGTCCACGCCTCTTTAACTAATGAAACAAAATCAACTTTTTCCAATATGGCTCCTCCTTTTATGAATATTTTCCTTATTATTTATAGCCTACTTTATAATATGAAAAGTATAAAAAAAGGTAACAACATGTACGGCAAAATCTCATAGGTTAACCCATTTTCTTCGTCTCAATAAAATAATATGTTTTAGAAGTAAACGAAAAAAGGAAGTATCACTAGCTACTTTGTTAAAGTAGTTTTGCGACACACCCCTCATTATGTACCTATTCTTTTATTCAACGATGCAAAATGCTATTTAATCTTTCAGCCAGTTTATCGCACAATTTGCGAGTATTGCCGCTCCAAAAGGCATCATATTTTCTTCAAACTTTACATTAGGGTTGTGTAACGGAAAATTAGTTTCGTTTCCCGCTCCGGCCCAGATAAACATTGTTGGTATGTTCTCACTTATGTATGAAAAATCTTCAGTGACCATTAAGGGTTTTGCCCCTATTTCTATATTCCCGGCGCCTACGATCTCTGCAATATACTTGTTCATTTGCTCACATAATATAGGGTCATTGTATATAGCAGGCGTGGATATTCTCTCTATCGTATAAGTTCCTCTCAACATTAGTGTTACATCGTTGATTATTCTAAGAATCCTTTCCGTCAGGTGCTTGCGCACTTCTTTATTTTGGCTTCTCAATCCCATGTCTATTACCGCTTTATCGGGAATTATATTGGAAGCCGTTCCCCCGCCGCATCTCCCTATTGTTAAAACGGCTGTTTCAGCAGGATCGACCTCCTTGCCTATCAGGCCATTCAATGTCATATAAATATTATTAACAATCAGTAAAGGATCAATAGCCAGCTGCGGGGCTGAGCTGTGACCACCCTTGCCATGTATTTCGACTAAAAAAGTATCCATGGCGGATGTAGCGATTCCTTTACAATATCGGACTTTGCCGGGATTCATTTCTGCGCTTACATGCAGCGCTATAGCGGCATCCACCTTAGGATTTTCGAGCAGTCCGGCTGCAACCATCGCTTTGGCGCCCTGTCCGTATTCTTCCGAAGGCTGAAACATTAACTTAATTGTTCCTTCCAATTCGTGTTCTTGGTTTTTTAAAATACCGGCCGCACCCAAAAGCATTGCTGTATGCATATCGTGTCCGCATACATGACTGTTTTCGTTAAGGGATTTATATGATACATCCGTATTTTCCTTAATCGGCAAAGCGTCCATATCCGCCCTGATGAGGATGGTCTTCCCCCCTTGCCCTATTGTTGCCGTAAGGCCTGATTTGCATATTTCCATCGGTTCTATGTTCATTTCAAGCAGTCTTTTTTTTACATAAGCCGTTGTTATCGGTAAATCAAAAGCAGTTTCAGCGTTTGCATGAAGATATCTTCTGTCTTCTATCATTGTTTTTTCAATACCTCGTGCCGCTTCTAAAATGCTAGTCATTGCATGCCCTCCTAATTTCGATACTTTACAGAACCGTTAACAATTGTCATCTTCACTTTGATATCCTTAATCTGATCCTCGTTGACTTTATAGATATCTTTATTCAGCACAACTATATCGGCATATTTACCAATCGAGACAGTGCCGCGCTCGTTTTCCTGAAACGAGGCGTATGCTCCTTCGATTGTGAATGCACAAACAGCTTCATCTAAAGTAAGACAGTTTTCGGGGTGCCAGGCCATGTCCTGATTATTTTCGGGATTCTTGCCCGTAACTGCGCAATAAATATTTGGCATGATGTCAAATTTTTCTACCGGGCAATCGGATCCTCCGCTGAGATGAACATTTCGGCATGTATAAGCACGCCAGTTATAACTGGTAGCAGCCAGGTCCGCTCCTACCCGGGACAGAATAATCTCTCTATCATAGCGCATAAAAATTGGCTGCGCATAAACTAACAAATTTAAGGCTTTAACCTTTTCGATAATGGACATATCGGTAATCTGACAATGCACTATTCCATGCCTCGCATCAATACGGGGATGAGCGATCATGACCGCTTCAAAACATCCGATGGCCATTTTAATTGCCGCATCTCCAATGCAGTGGATAGCGATTTGCATTCCCCCATTATGCCCTATTTGAATCATTTGCATCAAATCATCCTGACTATACAGACATACTCCTCTCTGATTGGGAGCATCCCGATACGGCCGACTGAGAAATGCCGTCCTGGCCCCAAGCGACCCATCATTTAATAGTTTAAGCGGCCCAATTTTATAGAATCCATATTCATTCCCGGTTTTATATCCTTTCATCAGAAATTCCTTAAGGTATTCCGGTTTTTTAAACATGCATTGCTGATATATTCTAATCGGTAATTTCCCTTCGCGAGCGAGTTCCTGATATGCCTGAATTATTAAATCACTTGTATTTTCCGAAAAGGCTTCAAAGTCATCCGTATGGATGGAGGTGATGCCGGCGGCGGCAACATCCATACAAGCATCTAAAATCATATCCTTGATTTTGTCCAGCCCGGGGATACCCAAATATTTCGATACAATATTCTGCGCGCTTTCCAGCAGAATCCCGTTGGCTTCACCGTTTTCATCGACACAAACAATACCATTTGTAAGAATTGGTATATTCTTGTCCAATCCCAAAATCTCCAACGCTTTCGAATTAACTACTGTGACATGATAGCAGGTCCTTGTTATAGCAATGGGGATTTCCGTTGATACCTTGTCCAAATCGCCCTTCGACGGGAAAATCGCATCATGCCAATAGTCTTGATTCCAACCACAACCTAAGAGCCACCCGTTTTCTTGCTGCCGTTTATGCAGACCCTTAATACACAAATCAATTATGTCAGCTAATGATCGGGCTCCCGATAACTCTACTTTTCGTTTAGTATTGGCATAATGAACAAGATGAAAATGACTATCTGAAAAGCCGGGCAAAGCGTAGCCATTGTTCAAGTCAATAACGGCAGTATGGGTATTGGCCAAATTAAGAATGTCTTTATTGCTGCCAATTTTAAATATTATGCCATTTTTAACAGCAATGGCCTGGGCCTCGGGGACCGATTTATCGAGTGTTCTAAAATTACCATTGTAATAAATTGAATCCACTTGTTCATGGCCCCAATCATTGCATAGTATAACTTTTGCCATTTTATCCCCTTTCATATGTACTATCTCAATATAGCACGATTAAACCCTGAATTCTTTATGACGGATGACTAAAATATGTGGCTTTTTTTATACAATAAGTATAAAGTTTTACATGCCTTCTTGATATTGTACCGGTTCATAATCATGATAAAAAGTGCATTCCCATGACCTGGGAATGCACTTTCTCTGTTTTCTTCATATTCTATCTATCTTGTCCTATTACCCGCCAAATTGCTGGGTAAACATTTTGCCGTACGGACCGCCGTTGACTATGCCAATACCAAAATGAGTATAATTTGGGTTTAGGATGTTCTTCCTGTGCCCGTCACTATTCATTAAAGCGGTATGGGCCGCCTGCACGGTACGATTACCGGCAAGATTCTCGCCGATGTAAGAGTAGTTGGGTGCATACTTGCGGATCAGTGCGGCAAAGCTGCCGAGAGTTGGCGAAGTATGAGAGAAATAGTTGTTTGTAATCATGTCCTGACTCTTAATCCGCGCGCTCTGGACGAGACGCATATCAACTGTTAAAGGAGCAACGCCTACTTTTGCCCTCTCCTGGTTAACCAGATTAACCATTGTCTGTTCGTCAGCTGTCAACCCGGCAACTGGTGTTGGCGCTGGAGTTGGAGTTGGTGCTGGTGTTGGTGTTGGTGTTGGTGTCGGTGTTGGTGTCGGTGTTGGTGTTGGTGTTGGTGTTG
>DIVP01000020.1 GCA_002422465.1 Peptococcaceae bacterium UBA6129
ATCGTCGAAATAATGGGTAAGCACAGTAATATTATCCTTATAGACCCGATAGAGAATAGAATTATTGATGCCATCCAAAGGGTTACCCCGGCTATGAGCCGTTATCGCCTGGTTTTGCCCGGTCAGGCTTATGTACCTCCGCCGCCTCAAAACAAGTCTCTGCCTTGGGATACAGATGCCGACTCGTTTGCTGAGAAAATACTCAGCCGCCCTCTTACGCAGCCAATCGGCAAGGCGCTGCTCGCAACCTTCAGCGGCATGGGACCACAAACGGTTGAAGAGATTATTTATAGGGCGGGAATAGAACCTGCCGTGCAGATTGAGTTTTTTGGCGAATACGAGCTTAGTAAGCTCTGGCGCGTTTTTTCGCGATCTGCCCAGGAAATCAGCGAAAACACTTTTACTCCACAGGTAATCATCCGGGACAATACGCCGGTTACTTATTCGGCTCTGGCGCTGACGAGCTTCCCTATTGAAATGCACCTGGATTTTGCGACAATGAACGAAGCCCTCGATTATTTCTACAGTCATAGAAAAACCGACAGTATCTATCAACAGAAAAAAGCCGGTTTAACCGCACTCATCCAAAAAGAGATTGACCGCTGCGAAAAAAAAGCCGGTCTGCAGCTCGAAACTATCCAGGAAAAAGAGCAATCCGGCCATTACCGTTTATGGGGAGAGCTCCTGACGGCCAACATCTATGCTCTTCTTCCCGCACCGGAAGTGGATGTGCCGAACTTTTACGACCCCGAAGCTAAAACTGTGCGCATCCCGCTTGATGAAAAACTGACAATTGCTGAAAATGCTCAACGCTATTTCCACCGTTACCAAAAAGCCGCTCATGCGGCAAAACAGGCGCAAACCTACTATGCGGAAACGCTGGAGGAATTAAACTATCTATACAGCCTGGCCACTTCTCTCGAGAATGTAACTACTCTTGCTGAAACAGAGGAAATCCGCGAAGAAATTATCGAAGCAGGTTATCTGAAAACACAGCCCCAGAAACAAAGCGGCAGCAAACGAAAATCCTCTGGCAAAACGAAAACGAAGTACCAGACGGTCAAAGCAGCCGCCCCAAGCGCAAGCGCCCCGCAAAAAGTCACACTTGATACCTGGGAGATTTACGTTGGCAAGAACAACAGGCAAAATGACCTACTCGTCACTAAAATCGCAAAACCTGAGGACATGTGGCTCCACACGAAAGATATACCTGGCTCTCATGTCGTCATCAAAAACCCACGCGATCTCACAATTCCTGACCACATCCTTGAACAGGCCGCTCTTATGGCCGCTTATCACTCCCGGGCACGTCTGTCAATCAATGTGCCTGTTGATTACACGTTAAAAAAGCATGTCCGAAAACAAAAAGGCGCCAAGCCCGGCATGGTTTATTACGATAACCAACGTACAATTTATATAACCCCGGACGCCGAGCTCGCCAAATCCTTGCTCGAAAAAGCAGCTCCAAACCCATAAGGGTCGGAGCTGTTTTTATTTGCCGCTATTTTATCAGGACGTGCGGGGTTTGGTAATCCGCCGGTATATGTAAGAAATCAACGCTGCCGTCGGCTGCTGAAAAATTGAAGCAAGCGTCACAGGGATGCCCACGGAAGAAGGAAAATATGCTATGGCCAGCACCAGTCCAAAGCTGATATTGCGCATGCCGACACTGAAAATCGTCGTCATTATTATCTCCTTATTGCGCTCTTTTAAGGCAAACGAGCCGAGATACCCAATCGCATATCCTGAGACAACAAGCAAAAACACAACAAGAAATGTTTTAACCAGCGAAGCCGACCAAATAATCTCCGGCGCTACAACCGCAGAATTAAAAAAGACAACAAAAAATAGCGCTAATCTTGAAGTCAGCCCACCAACGCCTTTAGCAAAATTATCCAATTTTCCTTTAGCCGCATCAGTGATAAGCATACCTGCGACACTAGGTATCGTAACCATCAGAAAGAGCTGTAAAACCATACTCATATAATCAATTTGAATATCCGTACCAACGAAAATAATGAACAGAACCGGAAGAAGCACAGGAGCAATCAGCGTATCGATTGTCACAACCATAATTGCTACGGCTATATTACCTCCCACTATCGAAGTCCAGAGAACTGACGTAACGGCCAACGGTATTGAGGCAATAATCAATAACCCCAGCCGCATCATGGAATCCCCTGCATAAAAGAGACTGCCGTAAATCCACGCAGCCGCAGGTACAACCAGGTGCGCCAATATTAGTATCCATAAGGGAATAGTTGGCTTTTTCAACACGCTCAGAAATTTTTTCAAGCCCGTTCCGAGCGAGGTGACAAAAGTTATATATGCAAATATTCCTACGACAATCTCTTTTGTATAGCGCAATTGCGGAATCGGAATAAATAAGCCCATTAGAACCGCCGATACCACAACATAAAACAAATGCCGTCCCACCCAGTCATTAGCTCTACCCCACTTGTTCACCGTATATCTCCCTCATTTTCCAAAATATAAAAGGCACGCGCTTCTTGCCGCCCGTACCAAGTTATCATAGTTTTGTACTTAAAATTACTCCCAACAGCGTCATAACTACTATCACCCCGGCAATTTCCAGATACAGTCTGATTTTTTTCTGTTTCCTTTTGTTTCTATCGTTTTTCTCTTTACGTGATAAGAATACCCTATTGCGCTGAAACAAGTGTTCCAGCCCAAAAGCGGCCTGTTCCTCTTCCGGCAATCGGACATTATTTTTGAACTCCTCGCAAATCTGAGAGATAGAAGTATACTCCCTGTTCATGCAGCGGTTAATTATCCTGACAACTTCCTCCGGCAGCTTATTTATATCTTCGCGTCTGAAATACAGCGAATTCATATAGATAGCTGTTAAAATATCTCCTGCTTTCGCGATGATATCCTCTTTTTTAACAAGGAAATCCTCTTTTGTAAAGCTTAGAAAATGGTTAAAATATACATCTTTATTCCCGGCAACTGAAATATTGCCAAAATTACATAAGACCTGTTGAATAGACAGCGGCAATTCCTCTAATTTAGTTAATTCCTGCAGAAAACTACCGGCAATATCTATCTTTTCAGCCTCGCTCAGAATTGTTTTTAGAATAATATTGCCTAGAGTCTCACCGGGTGATATCCGCGAAACCACGTAAAATTTCGACTCTTTGAAAAAAAACTCGACAAAGTTGCTCTTGAGGGCTTCATTATTATCCAGAAAAACATCTATCAACTGAGAAACGATCTTTTTATCTTTAATCTCATTCATTATTAAATCGCATTTTGTTTCGGACAAACTATTATTAACATAATAGACAGATTGATTTGGATCAGAAAACAGAGTATTTACAACCCGATATTTATCATTAATCGTTATTTCACTCATCTCATATCACCTCTTTTACTCTCAACTCTATTCTACAATATCTACCTTTTTCCTCCTGCTAACTGCTCTTATATGCATTTTTACAATAAGTTTCCTTGATTAGCAGAGTACAGATAAACCCGAACAATGAAGAACCCAGGCAAATCATCAAAGCTCTTTTATAGACGATTACTACAGGAAGCACACCACCATATTTGTCAAAAACAATACCGAGGATGAGCGGTATAATGGCAGCCCCAAAAAAGCCGCCTACATTAACGACCGCCACTGTCGTTCCCGCTAACTCAATCGGATTTACTTCTTTTGCCCAGGCATGAGACAAGACAAAGGCCATATTTGAAAAACCTAAGACAAACAGCAACGGCGTTAAGCTGGCTAACGGCGGTTTGGCACCGCAAAGAACAACAAGATAGAACCAGCACAGGACATTGACCGCACCAAAAATGAGCATCGGCAGCTTTCTCCGTCGAACATGGTCGGATAACCTGCCTATTATCATGGAACCTAGTGCAGCGCCTACCATAATCATTAAAATATAATTTGCTGCCTGCACCTTGGCAAGCCCGTAGACATCCACAATATAGGAAGTACCCCAGATGCTGACGAGCACGATAAAGCCTGCGTTATATCCGACAAATATGAAAAATGAAACCCACGTACCAGGGTTCCCGAACACCTTTTTCAAGCTTGGGATTAATCTCAGTCTCTCACTCTTGACATTATTCACGTGCGGCACTGCTGGCTGATTTACCGGCGGAAGCCCCATTTCCGAAGGCTCGTTCCGAACGAAAACATAACAGAGAACGGCCAGCACAAACGTATACACTCCAATAGCTGCAAACGATATCCTCCAGGTTATTAGCGCCACAAGCAATGCTAAAGGTGTTTGCGCTAAAATACCGCCTACATTGCCGATAAACGTTGTTAACCCTGCTAATGTGCCATACTCAGTTTCTTGAAACCACTGCGTTTGTGCTTTCATAATCGAAACAAAAACTACAGAAACACCGAGTCCGATAAAAAAACGACCAGCATATAACGCATAAAGATTCGGAGCAAACCCAAACAGGATTGACCCTAATCCCGCGAGTACCATCCCGAGGGTAACCGTTAGCCTGACACCTATCGTATCGGCTAAAAACCCTGCCGGAATCTGCATAAAGGCATAGACATAAAAATATATCGAACCGAGATTTGCAAAGGCAATACTGCTTAAACCAAAAGCTCCGGCAAGCTCATCCCTTATTACACCAAGAGCCAGTCTTTGAAAGTGTACTATCGGGAAGACGGCAAATAATGTTCCCCATACCACCCAGCGATAATACTCTAGTTTATGCGCTTTGTTTTTTATGTTCATTTATCCGCTACGCTCCATACTCAAACTACCTTATAAATGTTTTGGCAATTTGTCTCTTTGACGAGGAATGTAGCGATTAATCCTAACACGGAAGAACCTAAACAACACAGAAAGGCCTTTTGATAGAGTTCAATTACCGGCAGCTGTCCTCCGTACAGGTCAAAAACCAAACCGAGAAACAACGGAACAATAGCAGCCCCCAATTGTCCGCCGACATTAACAAGCGAGGTCGACACGCCCGATATTTCTCTCGGGTTGACCTCCTTCGAGCAAGCCCAGCTTAAGATATACGAAACACTTGTAAAACCGAGGATAAACATGAGAGGAATCATAACCTGAAGCGGCGGCTTGCCGCCGTTCATAAAAACAAGAACCAACCAGCATAAGACATTAATCCCTCCGAAGACATACATGGGCAGTTTTCTTTTCCTGATGTGATCCGAAATCTTTCCAATTACAACCGCACCTATGGCCGTTCCTATAATCGCATACATAATGTAGTTTGCCGCTGTCACCTTTGGCAAGCCGTATACATCGATAAAATACGATGTGCCCCATACTCCGGTCAGCGAAATAAACGCTCCGTTAAAACCCAGGAATAAGAAGAAGGCCGCCCATGTACGCGGATTTTTTATTACTATAAAGAGTCCTTCGAGCAACCGTGGGGCGGCATGCTCTTCTTGTCCGTTTTGTTTTTTCTCTACATTGCCGTTGATTGAGGGCAGCCCCATCTCCGTCGGTGTGTTTCTGACAAAGAGATAGATCATAGCTACCATCACGAGTGAAAAGACCCCAATTGCAACAAAGGTAGTACGCCACGTAACTAATCCTACTATTAAAGCAAATGGTCCCTGAGCCAAGATAGAACCGACGAAGCCGGTTGAACTGGTAATCCCGGACATAGAAGCAAATTCACTTTCCTTAAACCACTGAGAAATAAGTTTCAAGATAGCGATGAATATAACCGAAACACCCAAGCCTACAAGCAGCCTGCCCACAAACAAACCACTGATACTGTTAGCAAAACCAAATATTATTGAACCTGTCCCGGATAATATCGTTCCAAAAGCCACGGTTTTTCTGGCTCCAATAGAATCAGCCAAAAGGCCGGATGGGATCTGCATTAATACATAAATATAGAAGTACGCCGAGCCTATATTGGCAAAGGCGGTATTAGTCAAAGCAAACTCCGAAACGAGCTCGGACTTGATTACCCCTAGCGCCATTCTATGAAAATAAGCAATGATAAAAACAATTATCAGAATTCCCCAGATAATCCACCGATAATACATCATTTTCCTATAGCCCGGATCAAGGGTCTGTCCTGTCATATTTTAACCCCTTTCAATATTTGATGTAAAATATAGCATTCAAAAATACTATAACATAAAAATTGAATTGATTTTCAGTCTTTTTTACGAAGATATATTTACAAGAATAAAAAAGCTGCGACACTAATTGTCGACAGCAAGAAGCCCCGGTACACGTCTCTTTATTCCCAGTTTACTATTCGCCTGAGTTTTCCGGGTAATCTACGATAACAACACTTTCCTCGTGATCAACCTCACGCAGTTTGACATGGATAACCTCTTTTTTTGACGTAGGAACGTTTTTTCCGATATAATCCGCCCTGATAGGCAACTCTCTATGACCGCGATCAATCATTACTGCTAATTGAATCGACTGTGGCCGTCCCATGTCGACAATAGCATCCATCGCCGCGCGTATCGTTCTTCCAGTAAAGAGCACATCGTCGACAAGAATGATTTTCTTCCCCGCAATATCCCCCGGGATATCAGTACCGTGTACTACCGGCTGATCGCCTAGAGCAGTGAGATCATCCCTATACAAGGTAATATCGAGCTTGCCAATTGGCATCTTAGCCCCTTCTATTTCCTCAATTAACACAGCCAGCCTTTCGGCCAGAGGGACTCCCCTGCGCCTAATCCCTACGAGAACGATATCCTTAATGCCCTTGTTTTTCTCCACTATTTCGTGGGCAATCCGGGTCAAGGAACGTCTGATTCCACTTTCATCGAGTATTTGGGCCTTTTCCTGATTAATCATTATCTCAATCCCCTCACACAAAATTTATCCGATAAGAACTGAACTGCCTAACTTCAAGAGCGCTTCATGAAATTGCCTAGGAGGATCCACAGAAAATTCCAGCCATTTTGCCGTGCGTGGATGTGAAAAGCCAAGTGTTTTCGCATGTAAAGCTTGCCCGACAAATCCTAAATGTACTTTTTTGGGTCCATATTTTGGATCACCAACTACCGGATGCTGAATAAAGGCCATATGTACCCTGATCTGGTGAGTTCTCCCGGTTTTCAGACGACATTCCACAAGTGTATAATCCTGAAACCTTTCTAGTATCTGATATTCGGTAACTGCATTTTTGCTGTTTTTAAGAACTACGGCCATCTTTTGCCGGTTATGCAAATCACGTCCTATCGGTGCCTCGATCAGACCGCCTGGTTCCCTGATCACACCGTGAACAAGCGCAATATAAACCCTTTTCACAGTATGTTCTTTAATCTGTTGTGCTAAATTCCGATGAGCAAAATCATTTTTTGTTACGACAAGAAGCCCCGAGGTGTCCTTATCGATGCGATGAACAATCCCCGGTCTTAATATGCCGTTAATCCCGGAGAGATCATGGCAGTGATGCAACAAGGCATTTACAAGTGTCCCTGTTAAATTGCCGTTTGCCGGGTGTACAACCATGCCCTGTGGCTTATTGACAACAAGCAAATCATTATCCTCGTATACTATATCCAGTTCGATAGGTTCCGCAGCGACCAGCAGCGGTTTAGCAAGAGGAATCCGACAAATGATTATCTCACCGGGAGTAAGCTTACTGTTTGCTTTGGCCGGTTTTTCGCGGACAAGAATATTACCCTCATCAATCAGTCTCTGTGCCTGTGTACGGCTGATTTGCGGCAGCATCCGGCTGACGAAAACATCAAGCCGCATACCCCCGGACTCATCGTTAACTATAAAACTATAACTTTCCATCATAACCTCTAAAGCATCTTATCCGATTTTAAGATCTGCCAGGTCAGCAGACACACACCCACAACGACAGCTGAATCGGCGACATTAAATATATATGGCCAGATTCCGCGAAAATCAAGAAAATCAATAACCAGGCCGGTCTGGATACGATCAATCAAATTCCCCAGAGCGCCGCCGGTGATTAGACCAAAGATAGCTGCTAAGAGAGCATCCTCTTTGGGTAGCTTAACAACCATATAAAAAATGGCGATCAGGACCAAAATAGTAATGAGAATAAAAATCCATTGCCGATTAGCAAGCATACCAAAAGCAGCCCCGGAGTTTTTTATATAAGTGATATGAAAGAAACCGTTGATAACCGGAATTGTTTCCGCTAATCCCATTTTTGATACAATCCATAGTTTGGTTATTCGGTCAATAGCCAAAACTATTACCACCATTATAAAGTACAAATGCATATTTCTATCCACCATTTTTCAGATTTGCAGTCGTTTCCCGGATTGCAGTATTTGAATCAGCTATTTGCTTAATTCTAACATACTGTCCGCATACAGTAAATGAAGCAGTTCTTCACGAGGCTACAGCGTTTTTTGCAGGCTGAAATCAACGAGTTTTACTATATGGGCAATAAAATCACCGATTAATGGGAGATTCAGAAGAACTAACTCATGTAGCATATAAATCAGAATAGCTCCAAGTATTGTAAAACCAACTGCCATGCCCAAACCACGGGCAAGACCGGCAAAAAAGTTTACTAGCAGCATCTTGCGTATATCGCTTAAGTATTCAACATATTCGGCTATCTTCATTTTTTCAACCGCTAAAGCCAATTTTTCCACCTTGGCTTCAAGTCCGGTTTTATTACCTTCTTCCGGCAAACTATCCCACTCCTTACCAACTTGCTTCGTCTGCTTCAAGCCTATTATTCCCCTGCCGACCACAATTAAGTTGTTTTTTAGAAATCAAATTAATGTGGTAATGTTTAGTAATTAATATATAATCTAAATAAAGAATTCTATGTGCGGGGGTATTTAATAATGAAAGGCAACTATGAACTCAAAGTCTTAGCTAAGAATAGCTTACAGGGCAATTGGCCAATGGCAATTTTGGTCTGTGTGGCGGCATGGTTGTTAACAGATGCGTGTACCGGTAATAACGGGAAAGAGGCAGCTCAATATATCTGGGAGAACGGCCAACTCGTCAAGAACGCCAGCAGTAGTTTTAACGGACTCGCGTCCTTAGTCAGTTTTCTGCTTGGCGGTTCTATCAATTTTGGTCTGGCCGTTTATTTCCTGCACTTGGTCAGAAAAGAGAAAGCACAGTTTTCGGACTTATTTGCGGGATTTAAAACGTTTTTTAAAAACTTTGTTTTGTATCTGTTGATTACTGTATTCACCATACTTTGGTTTATGCTTCTGATCGTTCCCGGTTTTATAGCCCTGCTGAAATATTCCATGGCCTTTTACATTATGAGGGATAATCCGGAACTTACTCCAATGGAGGCAATCCGCAGAAGTAAAGAGTTGATGTACGGTCATAAGACCAGGCTATTCTTCTTTTGGCTGAGTTTTATCGGCTGGTTTATCCTCGGGCTAATAACCTTTGGTCTCGGTTTTCTCTACCTGTTTCCATACTATAATACTGCTAAGGCTTGTTTTTATGAGGATCTAGTAGAGCAACCGGCAGAGGACTTTTGATGTCATAATATTATATATTTTAATTTTATGTTAAAATTTATGTTATAATAAAAAGGTTTTTAACATTATATGGTGAATAAACCATTATAAAGTAATACTATTAGGAGGGATAGTGTCTTATGAAGTTTAAGTTTTTATGGGTTTTTTTGGTATTAGTGCTTCTTTGTGCTCCAGCTACCGCATTTGCCGCTTCCGGGTTCGACGATTATGGCTACAATGAAAAAGCCCGCCTGTTTATTGGTACCTTTGATAATTGGGAAGCCTTTATCTATGGGCAACCCGCCCTTCCTGCCGTAAACCCTTCTGCTACGGATGTACTGTTTGTAGAACGATACTGGAATCAAAGCTTTGATAACACCATGTTCCACGGCAAAGACCCTGTCGACGGGGCGTATTGTGCCTCAAACTTTCACATGAATCTGTCCGGTGACCAATTAGGCTGGGTCTGGCACGAGTTTTTTATTTTCACGTATGCGTCGCGACCCATTGATGGAGCGCTAGCTATCCCGGATATGCCTGGTTTCTATATGATCACGGATAGGGTCTGGTTAACGGATCAAAACGGCAATGAAACCGAGATATCTAACATGCAAGCAACGTTCCTCGAGAAATATAAAGGCAGGATAAATACGGCAAAATCCTTGCTACACAAGCAGTTCACCTTTAAAGGCCATGTTAAAGTCGGCTTATTAAAGCATATTCTCCAGATATTCCAGAACTTTTTTAGGTAATTAATTCTATTAGCTTTACATAATGGAATAAAAAACACAGACCGCCTCAAAGCGGCCTGTGTTTTTTATCTTTGTACATTCCTTATTCTCTCCTGATACTAGTTTGTCAACGCACAAATCGGCGCCGGGATCCTACCACCGCGCCGAATAAATTTTTCCGCACTAAACGGATGAACCGGCATAATTGGGGCCGTACCTAACAGGCCGCCCAGTTCGACCCTCTGGCCGACCTTACCGCCGGGCACAGGAATAATACGCACAGCGGTTGTTTTCTTATTGATCATGCCGATAGCAGCCTCATCGGCAATTATAGCGGCAATCGTTTCCGCCGTAGTATCTCCCGGTACGGCTATCATATCTAGTCCGACCGAACAAACGCAGGTCATGGCTTCGAGCTTATCAAGGGTTAAACTTCCCTCTTCGACGCCGCGAATCATGCCTGCATCCTCGCTTACAGGAATAAACGCCCCGCTTAAACCGCCGACATAGGAAGAAGCCATTGCGCCGCCTTTTTTGACGGCATCGTTTAAGAGCGCCAGCGCAGCCGTTGTGCCATGACCACCGACCCGCTCCAGCCCCATAGCTTCAAGGATATCAGCAACACTGTCACCAACTGCCGGTGTCGGCGCTAAAGAAAGGTCCACTATCCCAAACTGTACATTCAATCTCCTCGCAGCTTCACGCCCTGCCAACTCGCCCATCCTGGTAATCTTAAAAGCCGTATGCTTGATAATCGTCGCGAGACTGCCAAAATCAACATTAGGATTACTCTTAACGGCATTGAGTACAACTCCTGGGCCGCTTACACCGACATTTATGACAAGCTCCGGTTCACCGAATCCGTGAAAAGCTCCGGCCATAAAAGGGTTGTCCTCGGGAACATTACAAAAAACAACCAGCTTGGCACAACCCAGCCCTCCGTGCTCTTTGGTCAGCCCGGCCGTATCTTTGATGATTTTACCCATGCGGTACACTGCGTCCATGTTTATTCCCGCTTTAGTCGTCGCTACATTTACTGACGAGCAGACCCTTTCCGTAACCGCCAGGCTTTCGGCAATTGAATTGAGTAAGTAATCATCGCCCTTCGTGAATCCTTTCTGAACGAGCGCTGAGAACCCGCCGATGAAATTCACGCCCACCTCTTTGGCCGCTTGGTCCAGAGCCCTCGCGAGAATAATATATTCACCCGACGTACAACTCTCCCCTACGACGGATATGGGTGTAACAGAAATCCTCTTGTTGATAATCGGAATGCCGTACTCCCGCGAAATGTCTTCCCCGATTCTGACAAGTTTTTCAGCTTTTCTTGTGATCTTATCATAGATTTTCTGTGCGGTTGTGGCAATATCGTCATGACTGCAGTCCCTGAGACTGACACCCATTGTTATCGTGCGGATATCCAGATTCTCAGACCTGATCATATTAATAGTTTCGAGTATTTCTTCCGGCATTAATGTAATTGGCATGTCCTATCCCCCTTAAATCCGGTGCATAAATTTGAAAATGTCTTCGTGCTGGGCATTTATATCAACGCCAATCTCTGCTCCCTTATTTTTCAGGATAACCTGCAATTCCTGCAAACTGAGCTTACATCCGGCTATATCGACAATCATAATCATCGTAAAAAAATCCTGCATGATTGTCTGGCTGATATCTAGAATGTTCGCATCATATTTGGCCAGCGTAGCGGTTACACCTGCAATAATCCCAACCCGGTCATGTCCGACTACCGTAATAATCACACGCTGCTGCAGGGAATCCGATCGTCCCTGTTTAAACGTCCCCATGTTGTATACCTCCTCAATCATGTATGCTTGTACCAAGTGATAATATGTTATTATAACAGGTTACAGAGGTTTTTGCACTTATCTGCTTAGCGCGACACTAAACGCTGCCGAGTAAATATCCTTGCAGACATCCGATAAACCTTGGACCTCCCCCGCCTCGAGTGTATCAAGCTGGCAAAAGCCCATTCCGGAAAGAACGAGAATTATTTTACAGCCTGTGTTTTGCATCTTTCTAAGATACTGCCCGTCGGTGATAAAATAGCTGTCATCAAGATTTATGCAGTTTGTACGGACGAAACTTGCCAATTCTTCTTTAACTATGTCCCAGTGGTACACCGAGAGTGATTTATCTTTGAGCGAAACAAGCAATTTTCTGTATTCCTGATATTCCGGCGTCACGAGCACAAGGATAAAGCCTCTTCTTGTGAAAAACCGCAACGCCGGAATTGTTTCGGGATAAACCTCAAAGACCTTTTGTTGTGCTACCTCAGTTTTATAGGCTGTCCCGCAACCCGCAAAGAAGATAGCCTTTTGCATCTCGACCACCCCCGTCCCTTTACTATATGAAACGGGGGATGACGTTGTGCCTTTTTTCAATCGTTAATATATATCTCATATTCCTCAGGCGTCATGAGGTCTTCTTTCAAACTAACGTACCTAACTTTGACGAGCCATCCGTCATTATCCGGATCCTTATTGATTAGTTCCGGACTGCCAAGGAGCGCTTCATTAACCTCTACTATTTGTCCCTGACAGGGTGCGTTTATCTCAGTTACTGTCTTTAATGATTCAACGACACATAATACCTGCCCGCATTCGATAGCTCCGCCGGTATCCGGCAGCTCAACAAAAATTATTTCACCCAAGAGCTCCTGTCCATAATCGGTGACTCCGATTACCGCCTCTGCCGCATCCGCCTTCACCCAAAGATGCTCCTTATCATATTTAATATTTACGGACATACCTATCCCCCTCTATTACTTTCTACTAAGATATATGCCCCATACGCGATGTTGTTGTCTCCTGAAATAATAATGATTTTTATGAATAGGATATAGTATCTCAATTCTCATGAACTGTGAGGATACTATGAAGAAGAAGCTCCTGACCCAATTACTTATTTTCCTAGTACTGGCTTTTTTCTGGTTTGATCTGACCGCTCTTTTTAAATCGCTTACAAGTGCAAAAATCAGCGGTCCTCTGCCGGTTTTCCCCGACATTCAGATTCAACTCCTGCAATCAGCCGACGCTAATTTAAACAAGGACGCCCTTGAGGCTATGAAAAAAACTCTTCTACAATATTTCGTACCTGACTTAAGCGAAGAACCCTGGCAGATCCAGTATCTCTTTGCTAACCTTTGCGGTACACAAAACCCGGTAACACCAGAGGTCATTATCTCTTTATCCCTGCCGCCGGATAGGGGCATCCTCACCGTGTTGCATAAAGAAAGCAATAGCTACTTTCTTTTTTGCTCCCGCGATAATCTGTTGCCTATAATTGAACTTGAAAAACTCAGTTTTCTCAACGAGAGGGAAATCTTTTTTACAAAAGAGTACCACGATGAGCGTCTAGGTTCATACAATGAAACTCGCCTCCTCAAACTTTGGGGGTGGGAGAAAAACAGCCTGGAGGTTCTCTGGAATGAGAATAATTTTTCTGAAGATCACTGGCTCAATACCTGGCTCAATCCTGCAGCGGTGCCGACAAGATGGAGCAAACTAGTTCGGGAGCTGTCCGTCTCGTATCTGACCGATCCCACTCCAACCATTCAGACAAAAGGGCAACTCGCCTATTATGAAGCTGCGGCACAAAATGAGGGCTTGCCGTCACCGTTGGCGTTTAACCTGCAGATTTCACGGGAATTCGCAGAGGAATTCTTTTGGAGCAAATCCTGGCATCGTTTTATCTTAAAAACCGGGACATACAAACCCCCTGGAATTAATAGCCCGCAAAAAATCGCGATACTAAAAGACCTCGAAAACCAACCGGAATCATTGGTAAATCAGGAAAGCGGAAAATACCAAGTCATAACTCCACAGGGCAGTATTTTTATCGCGGAAAAAAAATACATCGAGCTTGATAATTAAGCTCAATGTATACTTTTTCTAAGTCCGACTAAGACTTGGTACAGTTTTCTTTATATTGCCGGGCAGCGTGTTCGCCGGCTGCATAACCGGTTGAAAAGGCCTCCTGCAGATTGTATCCTCCGGTATATCCGTCGATATCGAGTATCTCCCCGGCGAAATACAGCCCGTTGATGAGCTTTGATTCCATCGTTTTCGGATTAACTTCCTTCAGTGAGACACCGCCCATCGTGATAATGGCCTCGGCCATTGAACGCGGCCCTTCTATCGTTAAGGTCAGGGCGGTCAATGTCGTCAAGAGTCTGTTTCTTTCTTCCTTCGTTATCTGATGGACTGGTTTTTCGGGATTTAAGCCGCTTTCACTGATAACGCAAGCGATCAGTCTTTTCGGCAACAATTCATCCAGGGCGTTCTGCAGCTGTTTCCTCTGAAATTTTTCAAAATCCCTTTGCAGCCGTTTGTCTAGAATATCTTCTGCAATAGATGGTTTTAGGTTTATGACAAGTTTTAAACGTTGTGCCGCACTTTTGTTTTTAACTACAAGTCTGCTGAGCGTCAGGATAACCGGTCCGGAAACACCGAAGTGCGTGAAAAGCATTTCACCGAATTCTTTACCTAAAAGCTTATCCTGGTTATAAACTGAGACCTCCACATTTTTCAGCGCCAGCCCCTGCAAGCTTTTCACCCATTCTTCGCGGATATTCAGCGGGACGAGCGCAGGCAAAAGCGGGACAATGGTATGGCCAAACGCCGCAGCCCATTTATAGCCGTCACCGGTAGAACCTGTTGCAGGATAAGACTTCCCTCCGGTCGTGACAATGATACTCGCAGCTCTTCTCAATTCCCGACCTGTTTCAACCTCAAAAATACCGTTTTCAAGCCGGCAAATCCCGGTAACATCCTCTTCTAAATAAACCTCGACACTATTTTGTGCAAGATACTGGCGCAAGGCTTCGACGATGTCGGAAGCCTTGTCGGACTCAGGGAACATCCTGCCTCCGCGTTCTATCTTTAACGGCACACCCAAGGATTCGAGCAGCTTTTGTAAGTCCCGATTTGAGAACATACTTAAGGAGCTGTAGAGAAATTGCCCATTGCCGGGATAATTTTTGATAAAATCACTGATATCCCCGGTATTAGTTATATTACAGCGGCCTTTACCCGTAATGGCCAGTTTCCGGCCCAGAGTTTTGTTCTTCTCGAGCAAGACTACGCGGGCGCCTAACTGGCCGGCCCGGCCGGCCGCCATTATACCGGCGGCGCCACCGCCAATTACTACAACAGGCTCACAAGCCTTCCGTTTAACCAAGGACATCTGCACACCTTTTGCATAGACCGTCATGTTTAGGATTCTGCCCGGTAGTCTCGGAATATATCCAGCAGCGCTCACATTTTTCTCCTGGCGCTTTAGTTACGGAAACAGCAAGCCCAGGCATTTCCTCACTCAGCGGAACTCCTTCCGGAGCGCCTTGCAGCTCATGTAAAACAACACTGGA
>DIVP01000119.1 GCA_002422465.1 Peptococcaceae bacterium UBA6129
ACATGCCGTGACAACAGCAGGCGGCAATACGTACACATACGATGCTAACGGCAATATGACGAGCGGCGCAGGTCGCAACTATACCTGGAACTATGACAACAAGCCTACGCAAATCAACAAAGCCGGAGTCATCAGCAGCTTCATCTATGGACCTGATAGCGAACGGGTTAAGAAGCAGACGGGTAATCAATGGAAAATCTATATTGGCAGTATATACGAGAAAGACCAGTCCGGCAACCAGACCTGCTACATCGATGTCGCCGGAATCAGCGTCAAGAAGAAGTCGGACGGCAGTCTCTACTTCATTCTGAAGGATCACCTGGGCGGAACCAGTGCCATAACCGATGCCTCCGGTAATGTGGTTTCGCAGCAGTTCTATCAGCCCTATGGGCAGGATGATACCACTGGTTCATTTGAAAATGAGCTGGATGATCATAAGTTCACCGGGCAGGAAGAGGATACCGAAACAGGGCTCTATAACTACAATGCCCGTCTCTATGATCCGGCCCTGGGCAGGTTCATCAGCGCCGATTCGTTTGAGGGTCCGAACAGGTATTCCTACTGCGCTAACGACCCGATTAATAGTAGCGACCCAAGCGGAAATTATAAGTACGATCCACATAGACATCAGAAGATGCTTGATGATGCGTACAATTGGTACAGGGGTCTGCAACAAGATACTCTTGATTATCAAGTAGCCTTCTACGGGTTTAATGTAGACGAAGCAAAAGTGTATATGGAGTACATGGGTCTACAGGAGGATGTGACAGAAGGCTGCACAGTGGCAATGGGGTTGATGTTTATTCCGGGAGTAGGCGCATCCAATGCATTTAATATTTCAACGACATTCTTAACGAGATACCTGGTGGGTATACTGATTAATGGTGAAACTCAGGAAACAGCTTACGGAAAGGCGGCCGAATCTGGTATATGGACGGGAGCCCAAGGCGCTGCATTTGGAGCCTTAAGAGGGACTGGCAAAATTGCGGCAGAGAGCTTGCCTAGACAATTAGCTGTCTTTCAGGTTGGAGCTGCCGCAGGCAGAGCAACACGAGGGGCGTTACTGGGTGTGGATATAGGGACAGTTGCTTTGACACAGGGAATCAATGGATTTTTTGCCTCCACCATCTATGTAGGTTCTTGGGTGTATAAAAAGTCGAAATTGACTCCGGATGAAGTTATGAGTTCAAAATATTTAAATGGGGTTGTAGTTAATGATTTATACTCCGCCATAGGAGGCAATTTGATTTTTGCTCTTGAACAAGGCAGTAAAAATCTTGGAGTCACCTATTATACGTACGAAAGCGTGTCAGCTAATGGAGTGCCGCAATATATGTTGGCAATTGAATTTTCTTGGATTGGGGATATGTATTCACCGATATACGGTTGGGATACTCCCTATTTGATTAATAGCGATTGGAGTAGCGAAGGGTTAAGCAATTGGACAAAACAGTGGGATTACATTGATGTTTACAAATATACAAAAGATGTTGACTATGATTGGGATTACTACAATTTGATGGATTATGACTGGAGATGGTAAAAGCATAAAATTTAGTTAGAATAAGCTACAGCAAATATGAGCCGGTTCTGGTAAAGAACCGGCTCATTACTGTCGATAAACCCGAGTTAAGCGAAAGCAAAACTCGGGTTTATCATGTTAAAAGGGATGAAATTGAAAAATTTTAAGTAGGGGCCAAGAAGTATTCCATTTCCTGGTAACCAGCTTTTTCAAATTCATGGCAGCGAATTTAAGCTTCACCCAGTTTGTTACCTGGGTCAGACCTCTGTAGGGGGTATAACGCATTTCGTACTTTTCCTTTGCATCCGCGAAAACACGCTCAATTCTTTTTCATACAGCGACTTATATTCCGGAGTGTGGCGGACATCCTCCGCCATCTCGATATAATCCTGCCAGATATGCCTGTTACCTCAACCTCTAAAACGAAATTATGCTTGTCACATACGGTATGGGCTTCGTAGGCAAAGCTTTTTTTATGCTCTCCTTTGTGGAACATTCCACTTTCCGGGTCTGTAGTGGATTTTGTGGTTTTCTTCATCTTCGGTGGTTCTCCGTCATTGCTGTCAAACGGGGGCTTCCCATGAGCCTCGCGATCCGCGTTTACCTCTGCCATCAGTTCTGCGCTGTATCGCTTGGCTGCCTCAGGCAGCGCTTTTTAATCTTTTTATTGATGTTGGCATTTACCTTGATATGTGTTCCGTCAAGAAATATCGCCGCTGGTGAAAGATAACCAGCATTTACCGCTTCGTTTAGTATCCATGCAAATATTTGCGATATGGTTGTTTCAGTAAAGCGGTGTTTAAAGTTATAGCTTACAGTAGAAAAGTGAGGAAGTTTTTCATTCAAAGTGTAACCAAGAAACCATCTGTAAGCTATGTTCATATCAATGTCCTGCATTGTTTGGCGCAGAGAACGTATTCCGTATAGATGTTGGATTAGCACAATTTTGAACAGCACCACCGGATCTACGCTAGGGTGTCCGTTGTCAGCACAGTATAGATCCTCCACGTAGTCATATATACGGCAAAGATTTACGGCAGCAGCAATCTTCCGTAGTAAATGATCTCGCGGCACTCTTTCATCCGTATTGATAAATTCCACTACTTCACGGCGTAACTTTTCACGTTCAAGCATCTCTTCCCTATTTAATTTTACTGCACTTAACATGAAAAAGCCCGGCTAAGCCGGACTTTTTCGACAGTCTGACTGCCTCATAACTAACGAAGTTATGAGGCAGCCTCCTTGTGTTCTCCTTTATCATTTTGTTGTAAGCGCTTACAAATATGTAACATGAACAGAGCAAATTTTAATTCCTGTGTTATTTTGATATAATAACACTGTGAGAAAAACCAATGGTGAGGAGAGATGTATATGTTGCCGTTGCCGACAGCGTATAAGGTCGTAGCCGGAGCCAGTGAGGGCAAGAATGAACTCACTGCGTTTGACAGAGCACTATTAAAGGCGGGGATTGGAAATATAAATCTCATCAGGGTAAGCAGTATTTTACCACCGAAAGCTATCTGCAAGTCAGATATGGTCATACCGCCCGGTTCTTTGACACCGACAGGGTATGGTTCGATTATTTCAACAAAACCGGGGCAGATTATCTCGGCAGCGGTCGCGGTCGGCATTGCGGAAAATAGTATGGTGTGATTATGGAGCATTCAGGTATAAAGACGAGGAGCGAGTCTGCGAGATGATATAAGAGGTGTTTTCTGTCCGTGGGCTGAAACTCGCTGATATAATAATTGCCGTGGCTGAGCATAAGGTTGAAAGTATGGCTGTGCGCTGGCTGCCGTAACCTTATGGTACTGGTGTCAGCGTGATAGGAGGAACATATGAAAAGCGAACTATGGATAACTGAGAAACAGACAGAAGACCTGCTTATGTCCTTTCGCGTAAAAAATACTTTGCATGAAGAGATAACAGATTTTCAACAGTTAGCCGTTGTTGATACATATGCCTACGGGCGTATGCTCATGCTCGATAATATTGTTATGACGACTATAAAGGATGAATTTGTCTATCATGAGATGCTCAGTCTCGTACCATTAAATACCCATCCAAATCCGGAGAACGTCCTTGTTATCGGAGGCGGCGACGGTGGTGCGGTGCGTGAGATAGTCAGGCATCCAAAAGTAAAACAGGTTACGCTTGTTGAAATAGATGAAAAGGTTATCGTGAACTCTAAAAAATACTTGCCGGAAATCGCAGCTGCCTTCGATAATCCGAAGCTCAGGCTTATAGTAGCTGACGGCATCAAACATATCCAAGAGAATCATAACAAATATGATGTGATCTTAGTAGATTCGACTGACCCGATTGGTCCGGCAGTTGGTTTGTTCGCCCTCGATTTTTACAGGGATGTTTATGCCGCGCTGAAAGAAGATGGGATTATGGCAGCGCAAACAGAATCGCCCTATTTACACGATAAGATAATTAAACAGATACATAGTGATTTAAAATCACTTTACCCATTGGTTAAACTATATCTAGCTTCGATTCCAACATATCCTACCGGGTTATGGAGCTTTACGCTGGCCTCAAAAAAGCATGACCCGCTTTTGGTAAAACAGGATGATATCCAGGATATGCCGACTCGCTATTACAACAGTAAGATTCATTTCTCTGCTTTTGCGCTGCCAAATTTTCTTGCCAATATATTAGAGTAAACGGGGTGGATGAGTTTGAATAAGCATTTATTCAGGATGACCGGTTATTTAGGGGCCCAGGAAAGCTACACTGAGGCTAAGGCCGTGCTGGTAGGTGTCCCAATGGATTATACTGTAAGTAACCGGGCGGGTACGAGAACCGGCCCGCAGCAGATCAGAACTGTTTCCTATGCGCTGGAACCGTATAGCGTTTATCAGGACCTGAGCCTGGAGGACATCTGTTATTACGATGCCGGGGACATCATGCTGCCGATTGGCAATGTTAGTGAAAGCCTCAGCATGATCGAAAAAATAGCGGGACAAGTCTTTGTTGACCAGAAATTTCCTATATTCTTAGGCGGAGAGCACCTGATTTCGTTTCCTTTGATCAAAGCCTGTTATGAAAGGTATCCTGAGCTCGTTGTTTTGCATTTCGATGCCCATGCCGATTTACGTGTACAATATTTTAACGAGAGCAATTCCCATGCCACAGTGATGCAAAAAGTAGTCAAGCTGCTCGGTAAAAAGCGGGTTTACCAGTTTGGCATACGTTCCGGGATTAAGGAAGAGTTTGTTTACGCACGCGAGCATACCAAGATGTATGTTGATGAGATATTCCCAGCTCTGAATGATGTGATTGGAGAGCTGAAAGGGAAACCGGTTTATATTACCCTTGATATTGACGTTGTCGATCCCGCGTATGCTCCGGGCACAGGGACGCCGGAGCCGGGCGGTTGTACTTCCCGGGAAATACTGGCCGCTGTCTGTGCGATGAAGCCGTTGAATGTGGTTGGACTTGATATCGTTGAGGTTTCTCCGGTATATGATGATTCCGAGATAACTTCCGTACTGGCCGCGAAACTTGTGCGAGAAGCATTGCTGGCCTTTGTCCCGAAGTAAACGATAGCAATATTGGTAGGAAAAAGAAGTTGACAGCCTAATAAAATCCATGATAAAATAGCAGATGTCAACTTAAGGCTAACCAATGCCTCGGTAGCTCAGTTGGTAGAGCAGAG
>DIVP01000122.1 GCA_002422465.1 Peptococcaceae bacterium UBA6129
GCATGCATATCGTACTGATATAATCCAGGCCATCCAATTGGGCAGCCCCGAGCGCATTGTAGCTTTTTGCCGCGGTATTCAGAAGGCCTCACCACTGGATGCTCATGCCAAGCCCGAACCGGCATTCTTACCTGGTTATTCAGACCCCGTGGTTATGGCCGGGGGTACTTTCGTGCAGGGTTCCTCAATCGAGTTGAGCGCAGACGCGCCTATTCGCCCGCCCTATAACGTCTTTTTGCAGGGTGGTTTATCTCTTGGACATATCAAGGTCGGACTAGCCCTCGCTGCCAATGAAATACTGTTAACGGAAAATGGTAAATAAGTATGGAAAATATCTGGGCACTACTCACGTTCGCAGTTCTCATCATCGGTACACTTGGAACTTTGCTGCCGCTTCTGCCGGGGCTTGCTTTGATGGCCATCGCGGTTATTGCCTACGGCTGGTATGAAGGATTTGTCAATGTCAACACGTTTATGATTATCATAACCCTGGTACTTGCGGCAGTGGGTATGCTCTTGGACTACGTTGTCGCTCCGTACACTGCAAAAAGAACAGGCGCCTCAAAGGCCGGTGTCTGGGGCGCTTTACTCGGAGGGTTTTTCGGCATCTTCATACTTGGGCCATTCGGCTTGTTTATTGGCCCGTTTATCGGCGCGATGGCCGGTGAATTGTTGTTTGGGAAAAAGCTGTCGGAAGCCTCGAAAACTGGTTTGGCAACCGTTATAGGAATATTAATCGGGAATTTTGTGAAATTTGCCTTCGCACTTATCATAACTACTATGTTTTTCTTTCAGGTAATATTATAAAATAATAACTGAACAATAATCTAGCTAACGGCAAAGGCATAGGATTAACTTAAAGAAAGAAAGGTGGAGGGTCAAAAATGCCCAGATTGAAAATCGCAGTTCTTTTTGGCGGACGCTCAGGCGAACATGAGGTTTCTCGGAATTCCGCCTTTACAGTAGCAACATCATTGAAAAAGACATATGACGTCTTCCCTGTTGGCATTTCGAAAGAAGGGGAGTGGTACGGACCCATTCCCATTTCTGAAATGGCCGGTTTCTCGCCGGATAATTTCAGGGACCGCTGTATCACGATACTGCCCAACCCAAAAAGCAACAGTACAATCTATAGTCTGCCTGACCTGGAACCTATTACGAGGATTGATGTATTTTTCCCGGTACTGCATGGAACATTTGGCGAGGACGGTACGATGCAAGGCCTTTTAGAGCTTGCCCACGTCCCGTATGTTGGCGCCGGAGTTCTGGCCTCGTCGGTTGGTATGGATAAGATAATCATGAAGAAGGTTTTCGAACAATCGGGGCTGCCACAAGTTCCGTATTTATATTATTTGCGCAAGAGCATTCTGACACAGCAGCAGTCGGTAATGAATGAGATTGAAGAGAAACTAGGTTATCCCTGTTTTGTAAAACCCGTAAACATGGGCTCGAGTGTAGGCATTTCTAAGGCTTCCAACAGCTCGGAATTATCAGATGCCCTTTTGCTGGCAGCCCGGTACGACCGCAAAGTCATTGTTGAAAAGGGCGTATCAGCAAGGGAAATTGAAGTCAGTGTTTTCGGCAACGACGAGCCGGAGGCCTCACTGCCCGGAGAAATTGTTCCGTGCAATGAGTTTTATGATTATAACGCCAAGTATCTGGATGACCGCTCAGCCTTAATCATCCCGGCAAAACTAACAGCAGCTCAGATTACACAAATCCGGGAGCTTGCCAAAAAGGCTTATCAAGCCGTGGATTGCTCCGGTTTATCGCGCATCGATTTCTTCCTGGTAAATGATACAAACGAGATTCTCATTAATGAAATCAACACCCTCCCGGGTTTTACATCGATAAGTATGTTTCCTAAACTCTGGGAGCACTCCGGAATACCTCTTGATGAATTGACGGCTAAGCTGGTGCAGTTTGCTCAGGAACGTTATGAGGAAAAAAACCGCAATAGCACAACGCATGAATTTTAATCGGCAAAAAACGACAGCGGCCGCTGTCGTTTTTTATATATTCTCCTTAAATAGTTTAAAGTTTAATACTGTCTTATCAGGGCGATTACCTTGCCAAGGATCATGACATCGCGAGTGATAATGGGTTCATAGTTTTCATTTTCCGGCTGAAGCCGGATATGATCCTTTTCTTTATAGAACCTTTTTACCGTAGCTTCGTCCTCCATTAACGCCACAACGATCTCTCCATCATGCGCCGTATTTTGCTTGCGGATTACAACCATATCCTCATTATGAATACCTGCGTTTATCATGCTGTCTCCCTGAATCCTTAACATAAAAACATCATCATCGCGGACAAAGTCGAGAGGAAGGGGGTAGGTATCCTCAATATTCTCAACTGCCAGGATTGGTACACCGGCAGTAACACGACCAAGCAAAGGAACATCGACGACCTCCTTGGCAGTACGCGATATACCATCCATAACCTCGATAGCCCTAGGTTTAGTGGGATCTCTTTTGATATATCCCTTGTTCTCGAGCTGATTAAGATGACTGTGAACAGTAGAGCTTGAGCTTAATCCGACAGCGTCCCCGATTTCACGTACGGCCGGAGGATACCCTTTCTTAACCTTAGATTTCTTAATATAATTCAGTATGGCGATCTGTCTCTCAGTCAAATCCTCGTACATTTAAAGGCCTCCCTAAACATAGATTATCGCTGGAATAATTTTCTTTATCTGCATTATAGCACTTATATATCAACATTGCAAACACCTGTTCGTGTTTTTGCTATTTTTTGATAAATTCCTCTTGACAGCAAACAAATGTTCTATTATATTGAATATAGAACATTTGTTTGGGGTGATTGTAAATGATCAGACAAGAGCGCAGAATAAAAAGGAAAAAAGCCAGAGTCATTTTCTTTATGGTTCTTATGTTAATAATATTAGTATTTGCCTATCAGCTGGTAAAACCGCCGACGATCGATGCGCATGAACCGTTGCATGTAGTCCAGGTGATTGTAGAAAAAAGGGATACGCTCTGGGAGATAGCTGACCGCTACGATAATAATAAAATGGACCTGCGAAAATACATCTACATTATTGAAAAATACAACAAACTTGATGACACTGCGCTACAACCTGGTCAGAGATTGAACATACCTATCTACTAATTCTTCTTCGTTAGGCGATAGTAGAGCCGCAATCTCCAGAGCCGCAGTAGGAATAAATATCTTCTTGACTCATTGTAATTCTATATTTACTATTAAGTAATAATGGTTAATATAGTATGAGAGGTATTTATGGCCAACAAAATATGTCAACTTGATGAAAACAAAATATGTGATGATTGCAAGCAGTGTTTATTTTGTGATTTAGACCCGGTAAAGGTCTGTGATAATTGCTGTAAGTGTCTTGATGAGGCTGATTTCAATGCTATTGAGATCATTAAAATTGTTACGGACGAAAAAGATATTAAAAAGTATGTTAAGTAGGGGCTGCTGAACAACTTGTAAATCCGCATGGAATGACTTTTCCCTGAAATTAGGGATTTTTCAGCATCCCCTAAATAAAAAACCCTGTGACCCTTGAGGTTGCAGGATTTTTGGGTTTGCAGGTAAATATCTTGTCATTTTCAATCTGAATACAGATTATTTGTTGGTATCAATAATCGTCGCATTATTTATCTCGTCCCGGTATTCCCGGGGCGATACGCCGTAACGTTTCCTGAACGCGTTGGAGAAACTGGATAGGTCTGTGAAGCCCCAGCGAAACGCTATGTCAGATATTTTATCCTTTGTAAATAAACTGCGCGTCAGCTCCCGCTGGCATTGTTCCAGCCTTTTACACATTATGTAATTCGAAACGCAGTTGCCCTCGTCTTGAAAAAGCATTTGCAGATAGCGGACCGATATGTGAAATATTTCGGCAAGACTGTTTGGCCCAAGGTTGGAAGCATCGAGGTTATTGTTGATGTAATGCTTAATGTTTAAAAGCATTTCTCTGCGCGACTTCGTCATTACCCGTGGAAATTGCGCTTCAAGGCAACACGCTATCAGTTCTTGAGACAGGTTAATTATGGAATTCCACTCTGTGACAAAATTGCCATCCTGAGAATTTTTCGCCAATGATTTTATATGATCTGCTGTTACTTTGCCGATCCCACTCTGCATATCGATTGCTTTGCCGACGAATTCCTGCGCGCAAGAGCACTTTTTTTTAAGCTGATCTTGTGGTGTTAATAATGTTATTTTTTTGAGTCCCTCACCAAAAAGAAATTCCATCGGTTGAGTTGAATCCCAAAGTATGGCATGGTCCTTGTCGATTACAATGTTATTACCGCCCAATTCATAGGTCTGCTGTCCCTCGTAGATAATCGTAAAGCCGTAATAAGCAGGGCTGGTCAGGCTAATATCAGACTTTGAAAGCCAGCCCTGACAGGGGTCCGCCACATAGTTTAGCAATCGTACATTGTTGAGGACAGACATTTCTAACGTAAAATTATATGGAGCGAATTTGGGCTTGTTAAACCCCCATCTGCAAGACGATTCGCGTGCCGCAGCATTCCACGCGCCAAATTGTTCTTCCGGTGAAAAATCACTTGAACACCACTTCTGAAAAGGCACTGGCAAATAACTGTACATAGCGGGACTCCTTTCTATTGTTCTACAACCCATGGGTGCGGTTTTCATTGCCTATTTTCTGCGGTTCTGTGTAAATGCTACATTAATACAGTTTAAAGATATATTATTTGGAATAAGACTTCAATAGTGTATTCGAGAGTCTTCGTTTTGAAAAACTATTTGTTCGCAAAGGAGCAAGACATAAATATCGAATTATCCTATAATTACGGTGTTATCCGAAAGCTGGTCCACTTATAAGGAGCGGCGGTACCGATTTCGCGCTTGTAGAAGCCTACCGTGCGGATTTAGCACTGCCTGATTATAAATAAGAAGAAGGGAATGCAAAAATGGAAGACCTCATTATTGCCCCTATGAGCAAAGAGTCAGATCTGACCGGGCAAGTTGCTATCATCACCGGCGGTGCGAGAGGAATCGGGGAAGGCGCCGTCAAGCTACTGCGAGAGTATGGTGCCAAAGTATATGCACTAGATCTGGCGCCCAGTGATCCCAAGAAGGACCTAATCCAGTGCAACGTTACAAACAAAAATCATGTATTCCAGATTGTAGACGATATTTATGAGAAGCACGGTCGCATCGATATTCTGGTAACATGTGCAGGGCTGACTTCTATGGTAAATTTTGAGGATATAACAGAGGAGCTTTGGGATCTGATGTATGACGTGAATGTCAAGGGGACCTTCCTGATTACACAGGCTGTTTATAAAAAGATGAAGCTGGCGAATTACGGCAAGATTGTTCATATCGGCTCTCAGGCCGCCCGCGCGGTTCCTATGTTTTCCGGCCTTCATTATGCTTCCTCCAAGGCGGCGGTTAATGTGTTCAGTCGCAATATTGCCAGAATCGGCGCAGCACATGGCATCTATTGCAACTGCATTTGTCCTGGCCCCACAGAAACCGATATGCAAAAGCAGCTGACCAAAGAAAACCCATTCGATCCAAAAATATTGCCCTTCAAGCGCAACGGGCAACCAATTGACATGGCGTATGGCGTGCTATTTCTCGTTTCACAGAATTCCAACTATATTTCCGGCGTAACTCTCGATATTAACGGCGGTTATGTGATGGTGTAAGCATTAGACGTGGCGGACAAAGCCACGGTAGAGGAGGGATATAAAGAGAATAAACGTAATATCCACAATAATTTAAAAGTAGAAAGAAGGGGAGCACTTATGAAAAAATTTGCAAACGCCTGTACAAGATTCGTTGAGAGATTTATACCCGACGCGTTCTTATTTGCTGTTATACTGACTGTTGTTTGCTTTGTTGGCGCTTTGATTTTCACTGAAAGCGGTGCGTATGCCACTATGATGGCGTGGGGTAAAGGCATCTGGGGACTCTTGTCATTTACAGCCCAGATTTGTACGGCCATGGTCTTCGGCTACGCTCTCGTAAAAACCCCAGCCGTAGATAAACTTCTGGACGCTATCTGCCGCAAAGTACATTCTCCTGCTCAGGCCTATTTTGTTGCTGCTGCTGCTACCGCCGGACTCAGTTGGTTCAGCTGGTCCGGAGGATTAATCTGCGGCGGTTTAATCGCGGTGAAACTCGCTCAAAAGGTGCGTGGCATTCACTATCCCCTGCTCGTGGCTGCCTGTTACTCGGGATGGGTCACCTTCCAGTGCGGCCCTACCGCCGCTCTTCTTCAGCCGGCGACTCCCGGAACTTGGTCCGACAAACTTTACGGAGTAATCCCAGTCAGTTCAACTGCGTTTGCCCCTTGGAACTGGACCATCTTCATCATTGCCGGCTTTATCGTCATTCCCATCATCATGATGCGTTTGGCACCAAGTAAAAGCGAAAAGATCATCGAACTTAATTACTCATTGGATGAGTCCGCAGCAGCCGTTGAAAAAGCCCCAAAAATCAGTCTGAAGGGTCTTCCTTTCAACACCTGGTGCGAGAACAACTATTTGTTCAATCTAGTTTTTGGTATCGCCGTTATCATTTATCTCATTTATTACTTTATCAATGGCGGGGGCCTGACCTTTGACTCTTTCAACCTGATCTTCCTTGCGGTCGGCCTCCTGCTCACTCCCACCCCCATCCAGTACGTCAAAACCTGTGCTGAGGGTGTTAGTACCTGCGGCGGCATTATCCTGCAATACCCACTCTACGCCGGTATTCAGGGAATAATGGTCACGACCGGGCTTGCCAGTGTCATCGCAGACGTTTTTGTGGCCTTATCCAGCGTGAGAACCTTGCCCTGGATGGCCTTCATCTCTGGAGGCTTCATCAACATGTTCATCCCGTCCGGCGGCGGCCAGTGGAACGTACAAGGCCCCATCTTCCTGGATGCTGCTACTAAGCTGGGTGCTAGCCTACCTATGACTACTATGGGCGTTTTATATGGTGATGCCTGGACTAATATGATTCAACCGTTCTGGGCGCTGCCATTGCTGGGTATCGCTAATCTCAAGATAAAGGATATCATGGGTTACTGCGTTATCACCTTGATTCTTTGGTTCATTATTGTCACTGCGGTAATGCTCCTGTGGCCAATCTAAGCGATACGACTCCTACGAGAGACAATACCAGCACAAATATTTGCTACACTCTTACTGTCTCAAAGAATTCCAAAATAGGAGGTCAAATTATTATGAGCATAACCAAGCTCGACAAAAATCAAAGACTCTCAAAGGCGGGTATCATTGCCTTCCCTGAAAATGGAGAACCTTATATTGTTGGTTCCCGATGTAAAAAATGCGGAAAACTCCATTTCCCAACTACTACCCTATGCACAGTTTGCTACAGTGAGGAGCTTGAAAATGCGTCTTTGAGCCACGAAGGAACCATTTATAGTGTTACCACCGTGTATAGCGGAGTTCCCGGTTTTAAGACTCCCTATTTGCTGGCTTGGATTGATCTTGATGACTCCCGCCTGGCAGCGCAGCTGGACTGGGATCCCGCCCGCAATAATGAGCTCACGCTTGGTCAGAAGGTTCGTCTTGTGGTGGATGTGTTGCGACATGCTGACGACGGATGCGAAATTGTGGGGTACAAATTTAAACCTATTTTCACTGACGGAGGGAACAGAGCATGAGAGATGTTGTTGTTTTAGGAGCAGGCATGACACGTTTCGGCAAGCATCCCGATAAGACCCTAAAGGATTTAGGCCGGGCCGCTTGCTGGGAGGCCATTAAGGACGCAGGCGTGAGCCCCAAGGACATCCAGTACGGCTTTGTGGCCAATGCCATCGGCGGAGTCACCACAGGTCAGACCATGGTAATCGGCGAAGTCGTGCTTCGCGAGGTAGGTATTGTCGGTATCCCCATCATCAACGTTGAGAATGCCTGTTGTTCAGGTGCCTCGGCAATTCTGGAAGCCTATTATGCCATTCAGGCCGACCGCTGCGATATTGCGATCGTCTGCGGCGTGGAAAAATGCTTCATGAATGATACCCTGAAGACCACCGCCGCTGTGGCCGGCGCGGGCGACGTGGAGCTGGAGCTGGCTAACGGCGTCAACTTTCCCGCTCACTGGGGTCTGCGTACCGTCAGACGTATGGCACAGGTAGGCACTTCTCTTGAGACCCTTGCCAAAGTCGCAGTCAAGAACCTCAAAAATGGTGTTTACAATCCCAATGCTCAGTTTCAAAAGGCTGTCACCCTGGAAGAGGTACTCAACAGCCCGATGATTGCTTACCCCATGACTAACTATTCCTGCTCCTCTATGAGTGACGGCGCCGCCGCCTTAGTTATCTGCGCAAAAGATAAGGCCGCCAATTATACCAATAAGTTTATCACTATCTGCGGCTTCGGTATTTCCACCGGTACTTACGACCCACGCCGGGACATCACTTTTAATCAGCTCACGCAGCGCTGTGGCAAGATGCTCTATGAAAAGACCGGCATCGGACCGGAAGACTTGGACTTCGCCGAGGTCCACGACTGCTTCACCATCGCTGAGTTTATGCGAGTAGAGGCTTTGGGCTTTTACGAATACGGCGGATATGACCGTGCAATTGAAAGCGGAGAGTGCGAGATTGGCGGCAAGCGGCCTATCAATCCTTCCGGCGGACTGCTAGCTAAAGGTCACCCCATTGGGGCTACCGGAGTTGCCCAGGTCTGCGAGCTTGTCTGGCAACTGCGCGGCGTGTGCGGCCAGCGTCAGGTGGAAGGCGCCCGCGTAGGCTTGTCTCACAGTTCCGGAGGCGGCATCGCCGGTGACGGCGCAGTCGCCGTGGCTAGTATCTTAAAAAGGGAATATTAAAAGGGTATCCTGTCCGATACTCTTTCGCGTGCAAATATCCTGCGGGTAGTGCTGTGTGTGCCAACCCGCAGGATATTTGCACGACTCTATAACATAAAAATATGCCCAATGAAGGAGAGTAAACATGACCAGAGTGATAATAGAAGGGAGTATGAGCAAAAAATAGTTCAAAAAGAACTATTTTTTTTGAGTCAATGTATTGGTGCCGGTTAAAGCCGCTTAGAATTTCTTAGAGTTGCTTTTTCGATGTTTCTGATATTTTTATTACTTCCGATAATGGACATTATGTTAACTCTAATTATATTTAGTCTAAAACCGGTGATGCAGCTCCGGTTTTAGTGGCTTATCCATTTCACTCTGAACATTAACCTGCTTTGTTATTATCCCGTTACAACGTGAAATCTCGTATAATCCTAACCCATCATTGCGAAATCATCATCGAGCCATATTTCATTACCTAATATCCTTATTGACATTCACTCGTCAAAATAGCCTAAAAATACCTCTGCTCAGGATGCCCCAGAATCGATTAGAATTTATGCGGTAAGGTGTTTGTATGTTGGAGTTTCGTCATATATCCTCATATTAATTTGTTTATGTCTACATCATGTCGTTGTTATCATTTATACCAGTATTACTTCGTATTTGCTTTACAATACTTATATTATATCCAGATATCATAAATTTACATAGAGATTTTAAAAATCCTACAAAGTCGTTGTTTAATATGTCAATCGTTTTATTAAGCATTCTTAAAACGATTGACATCACCGAAATAGAGTAATTATGTATTTTATGAATTCTATAAATTCCATTTAATAAGTTTTCTTCATTACTAGTTAGGGCTTGCTAGCCAAACTCCCA
>DIVP01000012.1 GCA_002422465.1 Peptococcaceae bacterium UBA6129
GTTCGAATCTCGTCTTCCGCTCCATAAAGCAAAAGTAAAACCCGGTTCTGTGATGAACCGGGTTTTTTGTGATGACAATATCAAGCGGTGGGACTTAGAAAAATTCTTTATCAGGTAAATACTTCATCTTGACGAAGGTTTACCGATTTGATAGAATAACTAGTGCATTACTTTTCAATAGCAAGGTGCGGTGGCGAAGAGGCTAACGCTGCGGACTGCAAATCCGCCATCCGTCGGTTCAAATCCGACCCGCACCTCCAAAACAGTTCATTTATGCCCGAGTGGCGGAATCGGCAGACGCACGGGACTTAAAATCCCGCGAGGTTTACCCCTCGTACCAGTTCAAGTCTGGTCTCGGGCACCAACAATATTAAGCCTTTCGAGGCTTTTTTTATTTATACTTGACTTACAAACAATAGTTAAATATAACTTATATTAGAAGTAGTAGATGTTGTAGCAGGAGTTTTATTAAAATTTGAATAAGGAGGGGTAGCAAATGAAAAACAAAGAAGATTTGGAAGAGATAGTTCAAGAAATTCATTATCAGGTGATTTCCGGCGGGTTTCCAATGGATAGCAAGCTAGAAAACTATGTTCTTTACACTTTAGCAGGACTGCCCAAAAAAGACCGGGACTACTTGATGTACGATTTAGGGGTAACGGTTATGCAATTTTGCTCTAACACGGTGATGAGATTCCCTACAAAAATAACTTACAATAGGAGTGATACGGCAGAGAAAGAAACGGTAGAAGAAAAAATTTACATATGTTTTGTCTCAGACGTATGTAAGCAATCAAAACCAAAAATTATATATACGATAGCCCATCAATTTGCTCATGCTTTTTTAGGTCATAGTTATCATTGCTCAGAAGATTCTAAGTGTGAATACGAAGCTGACCAACAAGTAATTAAATGGGGGTTCGAGAAGGAATTGATAAAATCAGGAATTAGTTATTCGATTCCAGGTCATAAAAATTACAGTGAGATTCAAGCTATGATAAAACGGTATGAAACGACACTAAATCAACCCTGCGAAGAAAGTTAAATAGAAAAATGGAAAGGAACGGTATTGATGGCCAAAAAACAGTTTAAAGCAGAGTCCAGGAGATTGCTGGAGATAATGATCAATTCCATCTATACGCATCGTGAGATTTTCTTGCGCGAGCTTATCTCCAATGCCAGTGATGCCATTGACAAGCTCTATTATAGGGCTTTGACCGATGAAAACATAAGGTTTGATAAGGATAGCTACTATATCAGGATCGAGGCTGACAAGAAGAACAGGACACTGAAGATTTCCGATACGGGAATAGGCATGACAAAAGAGGAGCTCGAAGATAATCTCGGCGTAATTGCGAGGAGCGGGTCACTCGCCTTTAAAAAGGAAAACGATGTGAAGGATGGCTATGACATCATCGGACAGTTTGGCGTAGGCTTTTACTCGGCCTTCATGGTAGCGGATGTAGTCACAGTAATCAGTAAGGCTTTGGACAGCGCAGAGGCTTACAAATGGGAATCAAAGGGCGCCGATGGCTATACGATAGAGCCCGGTGACAAAGACTCAGTGGGAACCGAGATTATCCTCCGGATCAAAGAAAACAGTGAGGAGGAAAGCTTCGAAGAGTATCTTGAGGAATACAGGCTCAGGTCTATTATCAAAAAGTACTCCGATTTCATCAGATACCCGATTAAAATGGACATCACCAATAGGCGGCCAAAGGCAGGCAGCGATAAGGAATATGAAGACTACACCGTAGAAGAAGTCATCAACAGCATGGTTCCGATCTGGCGGAAGAATAAGAACGAGCTGACGCCGGAGGATTATCTCAATTTTTATACCGAAAAGCGTTATGGTTTTGACAAGCCGCTCAAATATGTACATGTAAGCGCCGAGGGGACTATCAGATATAATGCTATTTTGTACATTCCGGAGAAAATACCGTTTGACTATTACACCAAGGAATATGAAAAGGGCTTAGAGCTATATTCCAATGGCGTCCTGATTATGAATAAATGCCCTGACCTGCTGCCCGATTATTTCAGCTTCGTCAAGGGACTCGTGGACTCGGAGGATTTATCGTTAAATATTTCTCGGGAAATGCTCCAGCATGACCGGCAGTTGAAGATCATTGCGAAGAATCTCCATAAAAGAATCAAGAACGAGCTGTTAAATCTGCAAAACGAAGAGAGACAAAAATATGAGGAATTCTATAAATCCTTTGGGCGGCAGTTGAAATTTGGGATTTACAGTGATTTTGGCAGCAATAAGGAGCTTTTGCAGGATCTCTTATTATTCTATTCCTCTTATGAGAAAAAGCCGGTCACGCTGGCCGAATATGTCAAGAGGATGCCGGAGGATCAAAAATTCATCTATTATGCCTCCGGTGAGACTATCGAAAGGATTGAAAAGCTGCCGCAGACCGAGGCGGTTGTAGAAAAGGGATACGAAATCCTTTATTTCACCGATGATGTAGATGAGTTCGCTATCAAAATCCTGCATAATTATCAGGAGAAGGAATTTAAATCTGTTTCGAGCGGTGACTTGGGTTTGGAGACCGATGAAAAAGACAAGGCGGATGAAGCCGCAGAGAAGGAGAATGCGGGTCTCATCAAATATATGAAGGAGCTTTTGGCGGGTAAAGTCAAGGATGTCAAGGTATCCAAAAGGCTGAAGAACCATCCGGTTTGTCTTACCAATGAGGGTGAGGTAAGCATTGAAATGGAAAAGGTATTGCAGGCCATGCCAAATGCGCAAGACATCAAGGCTGAGAAGATCCTCGAGATCAACAGCAACCACGAGGTTTTTGCGGCTTTAAAAGATGCTTATGAAAGGGACAAGGAAAAACTGCAGCTCTATACGGATTTATTATACAATCAGGCTTTACTGATTGAGGGATTGCCCGTAAATGACCCCCTGGAATTTACCAAGAATATCTGTAAAATAATGACCTAGAAATGATGGCTATGGATGAGACAAAACGCCTCTCTGCTGAGAGACGTTTTTTGTTTTTACCAGTGAGCGGAAAGAGGTCTTGCCAAAACCAAACATATGTTCTATTATGAAGATAAGTAATAAATAATATTTCGTAATGGAGCTGAAAATATGCGTACCGGTATCGTGCAGCAACCGTTGCATGGCGGTCAATGTCCGCCATGGCTTTTCGAGAAAATGAAGCAGCTTGGCGCTGCTATAATTCAGGTTATCGTCTATGAATACGGAACCCAGGAGGTACTGCGGAGACTTGCAAATCCGCTTTGGTTTCAGACCCTTGGTTGTGTGCTGGGCTTTGACTGGCATTCCTCCGGTCTGACTACGGTGGTTTGTGGGGCTCTAAAGGAGGGCGTGCGCAACAAGCAAGGGGAGCTGGGTTTGTTCTTGGCCGGGGGGAAGGGGAAGACCTCTCGCCGGACCCCGCTGGAAATTAGCGAGGCCGGAGAAAAATACGGTTTGTCAAATGATCTGATTAGCTTGCAGCGCACGAGCCGGATGGTGGCCAAGGTCGATTCGGCAGCGGTGCAGGACGGTTATCAGCTCTATCATCATTTTTTCATTTTCGATCGTCAGGGTAATTGGGCTGTTGTACAACAAGGAATGAATGAAATTAACCGCTATGCGCGAAGATATCATTGGCTAAGTCAAGGACTGCAAAGCTTTGTCGAGGATCCACATCAAGCGATCGCAGGGCTGCCCACAGACGGGGTTTTGAATCTGGTTTCTGCACAGAATCAAGCCACGAGAGCCGCTTCGGTGGAGTTATGTTATGAAAAACCCGAGGGGATTGTAAAGATTCTAAACAGAATTGCTGATAAAACAAAAGAGCTGACGCATTCTGAGCAGATATGTTTATGGGATGAAACTCCATATCCAAGGTTGTCCCTGCCTTCCTTTCATCCTATCCCACGCGTGAATTATTTGAACAAAATACTCTATAAGCTTTACGAAAAGCCTCCGGGCAGCTACGAAGGAATTTTGGAAGCCACAGGTGTTGGGGCGGGCACTTTAAGAGCTCTGGCTATGGTGGCAGAGGTAACGCACGGGGCTAAAACCAGCTATGAGGACCCGGTTCGTTATACTTTCGCCCATGGAGGCAAGGACGGGTTCCCATTTCCCGTGCAGCGCGGTGATCTTGAACAATCCATCCAAGTCCTGCAAGAAGCCCTGGAGCGAGCGAAAATTGGTAATACGGACAAGCTGACAGCCTTACGCAGGTTAGCTCATATTAATAAATGTAAAAAGCAGGAATTAAAATATTTTGTTCGAAGTTAATAGAAGAGTACATTGGGCAGATGATATGTCGAGGGGATGAACGGAGTGATGAAAATACTCGGTACTGCCATTGCTTTCTTCATAATTATTTTATTCCTCAGCCTAGGTGGGTTTATGGCATATATGACGTTGACGGATTATGAGCCGGCGGAGGTTGAGGCCTTGCCAACAGAAAACAATTCGCGAGGGACACTTGCAATAAATACTTCCTTTTCGATAGTAACATTTAACATAGGCTACTGCGGTCTGGATAAGGAACAGGACTTTTTTATGGATGGGGGAATCCAATCCCGCTCCAGCAGCAAGGAACAAACCCTCACTAACCTGAAGGCTGTTTACGATTACTTGCGACAAGAAAAACCGGATTTTATCCTCATGCAGGAAGTGGATGTTGATTCAACAAGGAGCTTTCATATCAACCAATATCAAAGCCTGACAAAGGAGTTGCCGGAGTACAATTCGGTTTTTGGTCTAAACTACAAGGTTGCTTGGGTGCCTATACCTTTCAGGAAGCCAATGGGCCAGGTTAATTCCGGATTGCTGACTTTTTCGAGGTTTAATATAACCGGTTCAAATCGTTATCGGTATCCAGGGGAAGAAAACTGGCCCAGGCGGATTTTTGAGCTGGACCGATGTTTTATCGAAAACCGCATCCCGATTGAAAATGGCAGAGAGCTGGTCTTAATAAACTCCCATCTCTCGGCGTTTGACGAGGGCGGCAAGATCCGGAAAATCCAATTGGAATATTTAAAAGGACATATAACAGCTGAGGCCGGGAAAGGGAATTATATCATAGCTGGCGGGGATTGGAATCATGTTCTGCCGGGGAGTGACCCGGCAAGCTTCGAGGCGTCGGAAAGCTGGCCTTTTTGGCTGGAGTATTTGCCCGAAGACTTCACACCCGAAGGCTTTCAATGGGCTGGCGATGAGACAGTACCCACGGTAAGGAACCTGGCAGACAAATATCAGGAGAAAATAAATTTTACTGCTGTTATCGACGGCTTTTTAGTTTCGGACAACATTAAAATTCTTGATGTTAAGGGTGAACAGTTGTTCTTTGAGAACAGCGATCATAATCCGGTTACAGGGCTCTTTATACTTGAATAAGGAGGGGGGTGTTCCGTGGAATGCAGGGCAGGATGTGGAGCCTGTTGTATTGCTATCTCAATATCGTCACCTATACCGGGGATGCCTAATGGTAAACCTGCAGGGGCTAGATGCGTACAATTGACAACTGCGAACAGGTGCATGTTGTTTGGCAGCGCAGAAAGGCCGCCGGTCTGTAGTAAGCTGAAGCCCTCAAGAGAGATGTGCGGAAACACCTTTGACGAGGCCTATACCTATTTGGCTTTGCTTGAGAACGAAACAAAGCCTGATTAACAGGCTCTGTTTTTAGAGGGAGTGTATGTTTTGAGAATTGTTGATTTATCCGTACCGATATATTCAGGGATGGATGCCTATCCGGATGACCCGGAGGTATCCATAGAGATTGTACATAATTACTGCAATAAACCCTGGCTTTTGCGTCGGCTTGTACTTGGCACACATACCGGGACACATGTCGATGCCCTCTCACATATGGTCCTTCAGGGAAAAACCCTTGACGAGATTCCTTTAGAGAATTTTTGCGGTGAGGCTTGTCTGATAGATGAGGACAGGCTTTTGCCCGTGAGAATCGGGCTTTTATTCCGGCGTGACACAGATATTACATGGCTCGCGAAGATTCTTTTTGCCAAGCCGCCGTTTGTTGGCGGCAGTATTTCCGAAGACCTGCAAAGAGCGTTGCTTGAAGCAGGGATCGTGACCTACACAAACCTGGTTAACCTAGATCAGTTACCAACTCAAAATTCCTTTATATTTTATGGACTGCCCTTGAAAATTAAAGACGGAGATGGCTCGCCTGTCAGGGCTGTTGCAATAATAAAAGATCAGGACGACCTAAAGCCGCTGTAACCAGGGCGGCTACAAGCGGCGAAATAGTCTCTACTTATATAGTTATGTGGTCAGGAAGTTCGTTGTTTTCTAGCGGCGTCCGCGCGGTTGGAAGCAATCTCTGCAATAGACTGGCTTTTCACCACTTGGTTGGAAAGGCACTGTTGTTTCTTTGCCGCATGCTGCGCAGGTAGCGGCGTACATTTCACGCTGCGTACTACGTCCGAAGCTGCTGCTGCCGCCGCCACGGTTTGACTTCATTTGGTTTTTCTTGGCTGCACGACACTGTGGGCAGCGACCTGGTTCGTTCGTAAAGCCTTTCTCAGCGTAGAATTCTTGCTCGGAAGCAGAAAAATTGAACTCCTCGCCACAATCTTTACAAACTAGGACTTTGTCATTAAACATTAAAAAACCTCCAAAAAATATTTATTGCCCAATGCCGAGGGTAACTCCAAAAACTTCCCAAGCATAAGGTAATCGAGAAGGTTTGTGAATATCCAAAAGCACTATCGAGCGTTCTTAGTATAACCAAAAAATAACAACAATACAAGAAAAATATTCTGGAAATTGATAGGAAATTAATTATTGGTCAATAATGTGCTTACGGTAAACGGTGCCTAAGAACAGGGCAACCCTATTGCCGGCGTCGTCAGAAATATCTACCAGATATGTAGCCAGTTTTTGATTAATTGATTCTTCAGTGGCTATAGCTGTCAGAGTTCCATTTTTCACGGCCTTAAAGTAGGAAATGCTTACATTGATGGCCATGGCTAATCCTTCATGTGAATTGGAGGCTACTGCAAAAACACTGTCGGCCAGGCTAAAGATCACCCCGCCGTGAACTGTGCCATGGCTATTTAAGTGATGCTCCTGGATATCCAATCTGGCCGTGGCAGCGCCCTTGGAAAATTCGACGACCTCAATTCCAAGATATTTTGCAAAGGCGTCTCGTGTAATAAAATTGTCTAAATCGTTCAAGTCGCGGTCTATTCTTATCATCTCCTGATAATATTTTTTCCTGCCCCCAAACATCCGTAAAACTGGTAAAATGATTTTATGAATAATAACGTTGGCTGGGAGGAACATGGATAATTTAAGCGGGATAGTAGAACGAATTACCTTTGTCAATGAAGAAAACGGATTTAGCGTCATAAAAATCAAGTCCAGCGGCTATTCGGAGCTTGTGACAGTTGTTGGTAACCTGGCCTATGTAAACGTCGGCTCAGTTGTCAGCCTGAAGGGCCAGTGGACTCATAACAGCAAGTTTGGCAAGCAATTCAACGTCCGGTTGTGTACTGAGACGGTACCGGCCACTGTTGCCGGCATAGAGAAATACCTTGGCAGCGGTCTGATTAAGGGGATTGGTCCTGTAAATGCAAGAAGAATCGTCAAGAGATTCAGGGAAGATACAATCAGGATAATTGAAGAAGAACCGCAGCGTCTTATTGAAGCCGAGGGCATTGGCAGAAAACGTATTGAGATGATCACCAGAGCCTGGGACGAACAGAAAGAAATCAAGAATGTCATGATTTTTCTGCAGGGGTATGGGGTCTCGGCTACATATGCTGTCAAGATATATAAGACCTATGGAAATGACAGTATTAAATTGGTCCGTGAGAACCCTTTCCGGCTGGCAGACGATATTTGGGGGATTGGCTTTATTACTGCCGACAGTATTGCGGCAAAAATGGGTTGTGATAAAAACTCCTATGTCCGCTGCCGTTCAGGTATACTGTACGTTTTAAACCAGTTATCGAACGAGGGTCATTGTTATGTAAAGAGCGGCCAGCTTCTTCTGGCAGCTGTCAAACTCCTCGATGCCGAAGAAGCGGTTATTAAAAATGCGCTTGTCCGGATGCTCGAAGATAGTTCAATTATACAGGAAAAAGAGGCAATTTATCTACCGGCATTTTATTTCAGCGAAGTCGGTACTGCTAAAAAAATACACGATATCCTAAATAGCATAAGTAAGTACAATACTCAGGAAATCGATACTATTGTCGAACAGGTACAAAAGGAGAACAAGATAGTATATGACGGCGTTCAGATCGAGGCGATTGGACAGGCAGTTTCTTCAAAAATAATGGTTTTAACCGGTGGCCCCGGCACCGGTAAAACTACGACAACGCTGGCAATAATAAAGGTCTTTGAGAAGATGAAGGCCAGAGTGCATCTGGCAGCGCCAACCGGACGTGCGGCCAAGAGATTGTCGGAAACAACAGGCATGGAAGCCAAAACAATTCATCGGCTCCTCGAATTCAAACCGCCCGAGGGTTACCAGAAAAATGCCGAGAACCCACTGGCCTGCGATGTGCTGATCATCGATGAGACCTCAATGGTTGATATTATTCTCATGTACAATTTGCTCAAAGCTGTGCCGGACGAAGCAGTTATAATTTTAGTCGGCGATGTGGATCAGCTGCCCTCTGTCGGACCGGGCAATGTGCTGCGTGACATCATAGATTCGGGCTGTGTCAATGTTGTCAGGCTGACCAGGGTTTTCCGCCAGGCGCAGGGCAGCTTGATTATAACGAATGCGCACAGGATAAACAAAGGAGAATTCCCGGTACTCAAAGGAGATCGGGCAGGTGATTTTTTCTTTATTGAAGCAAATGATCCGCAAGAGGTCGTTGAACAGATAAAAACGCTGTGTACCAAGCGGTTGCCGATGTATTACCAGGTTGATCCAATTAACGATATCCAGGTAATTACACCTATGCAGAGGGGAGAGGCAGGTGTCCGCAATCTCAATGAGGTTCTGCAGGAAACCTTAAATCCGGGCAATATCTGTCTGAACTACAACGGTACTAAGTATAAATTGCGCGATAAGGTCATGCAAATTAAAAACAACTATGACAAGAATGTTTTTAATGGAGATATTGGGATTATTACAAGTGTAGATGCTGAGGACAGGCAGGTAGTAATCAGGTTTGATAACAATGAGGTTCTTTATGATAGCACGGAGCTTGATGAAGTAGTCCTGGCCTATGCTACTACAATCCATAAGAGTCAGGGCAGCGAATACGGGATAGTAATTGCGCCTTTTGTGACACAGCACTTCATGATGCTGCAGAGAAACCTGCTTTATACCTGTGTGACGAGAGCTAAAAAGGTTATGGTTTTACTTGGAACTAAAAAGGCTATCGCGATTGCGTTGAAAAACAACAAGGTTGAGCTTCGCAACACGTCATTAGCCCAAAGAATAAAAGATAAAGCGGATGCCTGATTATTATTAAATAATTAAATATAAATGGTCTAAAAAATTAATTTTATAAACAAAACAGCACGAATCCTTGTCGAGGTTCGTGCTGTTTTCAGGGTGCGTGCCGCTGAAAAAATCCCCCTCATATATGTAATATTTTCAACATAAGTTCAATAAGTAGTAGTAAAAAAGAAGGAGGGATGAAAAGATGAACGAGTTTTTCGGCAAATTGAAGACCGGGATAAAGAATACCGGGATTAATGTTAAAAAGACAGTTGATGTGAGTAGTTTCAGGCTAAAGGCAGGGCGAACAAGGGCGGAAATAGAAGAGGAATATTATAATTTTGGGAAGCGAATCTTTGAAAACTACCAGAATACCAAAGGATTTCAAGAGGTCGAAACGGTCGCAGAGGAATTCTGCCGCAAAATAGAAGGCATGCAGAACGAAGTCAGTTCTCTTGATGCGAAGATTCAAGAGAAAAAGAAAAGAAAAAAATGCCCATGCGGGGAAACTGTCCCATCGAATACAAAATTCTGCCCCTTCTGCGGTCACAAATTCTAGCAAAGAAAGGCAGCGTCTTGGAAGTATTTTGTACCTCCGAAGCGCTGCCTTTTTTATTTCTGGGGCAGGATTCTTGTCTAAATTACAGAATAATAACAAATAGATATCAATCTAGAAATGTAAATGCAGACATACAGCTATGAAAAATTAGAGGTAGAAAAGAGTGATGACAATGAAAGATTTAGACGAGATAATTCTGAAGGCCAGGGATTTTATAAATGGCACTTCGCTCAATGTTGTCCATGAGCTTAAGGACCTGAAGATTTACGAGGAGCCGCTTGTCTGTATCGCAGACGCTGCTGACCCACTTTTTCTGCAGTTGAAGAATCCGGATGTTGTCGGACCCCATCACATGATTCCTGAAGAATGGTTGCCGGGAGCACAAACAGTGATAAGTTATTTCCTGCCATTTACTACTCGCGTAAGAGAGTCGAACTATACTGAGGGTGATCCGTCGACAGAATGGCTTTATGCGCGAATCGAAGGACAAATCTGCAATAATGCGCTCTGCCAGTATCTGCTTGACGAATTCGTAAAAAACGGCGTCGATGCTATTGCCCCAAGTCTTGATAAACGCTTTAAAGTTATTGAAAAACGGAGTAACTGGTCGGAACGACATGCCGCCTATATTGCCGGACTGGGCACTTTCAATTTAAGCAAATCTTTAATAACGCAAAAGGGTTGTGCCGGGCGTTTTGGCAGCGTCATCGTTAATCGGAAATATGAACCAACCCCGCGGCTTTACAAGGATATTTACGAGTATTGCAATAATTGCGGCGCCTGTATTGACCGCTGTCCGCCGCAAGCCATTACAGCAGAGGGTAAGGATCATACTATTTGCTCTAATTTTGTTGATGCTGTACTTAAAAAATATAATCCGCGCTATGGCTGTGGGAAATGCCAGACTGACGTCCCTTGCGAGCATTGCATCCCGTAGAAACTTCTACTTGCTGACTAACGGTAAACGCAGCGGCACAAAAACACCACTGCGTTTATTAATGTATGAGACAGAGCTATACTTTTATTCCTAGTGACGTATCGTCGGTCTAAAATTGTCCAGCATGCCCAAAACCACGTGGGCGATTCCAAACCCGGCGACACCGGCGCCAAGATTACCTCCGAGCATAGCCCCTACCCCGGTAACAGCAGCTCCCACTCCGGTAACAATCCAGCTCGTGGTGTTTTTTTGCACAGAGTTCACCTCCTCTTAGTAATATCAGGCCCCGCCTACCGGTACATCACTTGAGTTTCTGGGTTTATAGGTTAGGCAGCTGGTTTTGCTTGAGGCACCGGCTTCTTGGGGGCTCAGTTCACTGGCCATTTCGAAGCCTATGTCTGCTTCTTGGGCGTTTTTGGAAAAGGAGTTAGTCGTGACAAGGATATTATCCGCCTGACATTTGTTGCCTTTTGCATAATAGTAACAGTCGCCGACTATGCAGCCAATTTGTTGGTTAGCCATTTCCATAATCAATCCTTTCATTTAGAGTACTGTTAGTATGTGTAGGAAACCGTTTGAGAATGTATTCAAACGTAAACAAATGGTGATAGTTACTTTAAATACGATTAATTATAAAAAAATAGGAAGGAGCACAGTTTATGAAACGCTTTATTGTTGAATTTGGAACCGGAGCTGATCTGCATGGCGGCAATGTAACAGAGGCTGCACAAAGGGCAGTTAAGGACGCCATGTCTCATTGCTGTCTTTGTGGGATTTCGGAAATCGTAGAAATTGGAGACCTGCGTGAAGTGCGTTTAGAAGTAAAAATTGGCTGTCCGCATCCGGAAAAACTAGACCGGAATGAGGTTTTAAAACAGCTCTCTTTTTATGAAGACATCAGTATCGAGGTTGTGCAGGGAGGAATGGAGGTTAAAGGACTACATGTGCCTGCAATGGGAGAAGGGGATAAGATCGTCATTGCCGTTGCTGCAATAACGGTATTTATCCGATAGCTATAAGTATATTGGGCGCTTCAACGTTAAGGAGTGAAAATAATGGGAACTGTAGGGATTCTCGCTAACCCGGCTTCCGGTAAGGATATCAGGCGTTTGGTCTCTCATGCCTCTTTGTTTACCAATCAGGATAAGGGCAACATCGTCGGAAGAATTGTGTCCGTTATCGCGGGACTTGGGGAGCATGATATTTATGTTATGCCGGATGGGGATAATCTAGGTCCGTCGGCAGTATACGGTCTAGCGGATAAAAAGAATGACCGGCAAAATATTCATATCCTGGATATGCTTATTGAGAATAATGTCAACGATACTATTAGGTTTGTTAAAAGTATGAATGACCTTAGAGTAGACGTTCTCGTGGTCTTAGGAGGAGATGGTACTTCCAGGGCTGCCGCTAAAACTATTGGAGATATCCCGATGATTCCTGTATCTACCGGTACTAATAATGTTTTCCCTGAAATGGTCGAAGGCACAGTGGTAGGGATGGCAGCTGCAGCGTTGGCTTCAGGTATGGTTAGGCCGGAAGAATGCTGCGAATCCTGCAAAAGGATCGAAATTTACCAGGATGAAAAATTAGTGGATATAGCCCTAATTGATCTGGTTGTATCATCCCAGAATTATTTAGGTGCAAAGGCACTATGGAATGTTGAGGATATCTCCCGGATTGTTGCTACCCAGTGTCATCCCGCGACGATAGGATTCTCGGCAATGATTGGGTGCAGTGCAATAGTTAAGCGTACTGATGACTTCGGAATAATGGCGGAGTTTTCGCTGGATAAACCAAATAAAAAGGCAGCGATGGCTGCCGGTTTAATCGTTCCGGTACATATAAAAAACCAAACTAAAGTACTGCTGGACCAGAATTTTGTTATAAAGATGGAAAGACAAGGCACGCTAGCCCTAGATGGGGAACGGGAAGTCATGTTTAGTGAAGGTGATGAATTTACTATTCGGATTACCCGCCGGGGACCCAAAAGGGTTAATTTGAAGAAAGCTCTGGAGCGCGCCCATGCCGCAGGTTTGTACGATATGATATAATACATCACGACTTTATATACATAACAATCTGAGAGTACTAAGCATTTGATGGTATATTTGAATAAGAGATGGTCAGTCCCGGGCATGACTAAAACTGCCCCGGCAACACCCAGAGTTAATAGCTCGGGGTGTTATTTGTTATTGTTATCAAGAATAAACGTTACTTCTATGTAATAACTCATCTCTCTCATGGTAAACATATGAGTGAGGTGAGAAAATGAAGAAAAAAATAATAGCTATATCATCGCTTCTAATAATCGGAGTTTTAGCAGTAATTTTATACCAAAGTGGGTATGAATTAAGACTCGTACCGAACAAACCGGATCTGCGGCCTAAAACAGTACAGCCCTCACCAAAGGAGCTTGATAATGACTTTGAACTGGCCGGGGGTTCCGAACGAGACAACAGAGGATTTCCGCAGCGTGAGATTCTTGATTTGACTTCGATGTTTCCGAAGCTTTTTTACAGAGAGGGTTCAACCAAAGAGAAGAGAATAGCTCTGAGCTTTGATGACGGGCCGGATAGTATGTACACCCCGCAGATACTTGATATCTTGAACGAGCAGAAAATTAAGGGCACATTTTTTCTTATTGGCAAGCGCGCTGCGCTTTTCCCGGACGTAGTCAAAAGAATGGTGCAGGAAGGGCATATAGTTGGGAATCATACGTTAAACCACCCGAACATCATGAAGCTCAACAAAGAACAGACGGATAAGGAGATATTAGGGTCGGAAGAGGCTTTACTTGCCCTGATAGGTTATCGTACTTCTTTATTCCGGTCACCGTATGGCTCGCTTGACCCGGAAAAGGTGAGAGATATTGAGGCCTTAAACTATAAAATAATAGCGTGGAATGTTGATTCCCTCGATTGGAAAAGCCTTACGGCTGAGCAGGTCAAGTCAAATATTCTCGAAAACGTCAAGGCCGGCAGTATTATCCTCCAGCATTCCTCCGGCAGTGCTAAGGAGAACCTTACCGGTTCGGTAGCAGCCTTAAAGGATATTATCGTAACACTAAAAAAAGATGGGTATAAATTTGTGACGATACCGGAACTACTTGATATTCCTTATCAGAAGTGAGTGTTTGTCCATATTATTAGCCGCCATTTAGCTAGATTGATATTTCAGGACATGGGCTTAGCGATGTCCTGTTTTTTTTGCTAAAAAAGAGTAGATAATGTCGAAAAATTTGATATAATTTAATCAAGTTTAAAAGATTGTAAATTTAAATATTATCCGCTATGAACAGGAGTACATCTATAGCTTATAATATTTAAATTAAGGAGGAAATATGATGGATAACGCTTATATCAAACCGTTCATATCTGCAGCAAGGAATATTATTGAACAGGCGCTTGATGCCGAGGCAGTCTTTGATAAAGCTTTTATCAAAGAATCGCCGTTTATAGCTGATGATTTGCTCGTCATCATTGGAGTAACCGGAATAATGAACGGAAAAGTAATGGTAACTGTGGACAAGAATAGTTGTATAAAAATTGCTTCAAAAATGTCCGGGGGTAGGACGGTTGGTTTTGACGAAATTACAAAAAGCGCGATTGGCGAATTATGTAATATGATTTTAGGTTCGACAGCTACGATATTTGCTAATCAAGGTTCACATATCAGCATAACGAGTCCTACAATTATTGAAGGTTGTAATATAAAAGTCAGTCAAAAAGAGACGATATTCTGTATCCCTATAAAAATACCGGATAGTATGGAGCTTGTAATCAATATTTCTACAGATACGATATATGCGTGAGAAGATAAAAAGGACTGCAAACACATTAATTTTTGGACAATAAGAAAAGAATATTCAATATTAGTCTTGAAAAAATCTCTGAAAAGGGTACAATAGACAAAAATGTTAAACTCAAAAGGAGTAAGTGTTATGTATATCAGCACCAGAGATAATTATGGAACCGTTTCGGCATCCACGGCCATAAAGCTGGGGATGGTACCCGCAGGCGGTCTTTTTGTAACTGAGAAAATATCGGTCTTATCGCCGACAGAACTGATGTCTTTGCAGGGTAAATCCTATCAGGAGCTGGCCGCGAAAATACTTTCATTGTATCTTGATGATTTTACTAAGGAAGAGATAGAATCCAGCGTGCAAAGGGCGTATAACGGCAGGCAATTCGGTCACAACGAGATAGCCCCGCTGCAAAAGCTCGATGAGAATACCTATATCCTTGAGCTCTGGCATGGTCCGACTGCTGCCTTTAAGGACATGGCTCTGCAGATTATGCCGTCGCTCTTGGCCCTGTCTGTAAAAAAAGCGGAAGCGAAGAAAGAAGTAGTTATTCTCGTAGCTACTTCCGGAGATACCGGGAAGGCTGCCCTCGAGGGATTCAAAAATGTTCCGGGAATCAAAATTATAGTATTTTATCCTTATCAGGGCGTCAGTAAAATACAGGAACTCCAGATGAGTACAACTGATGGAAATAATACCTATGTAGTTGCAGTGAAAGGAAATTTTGACGACTGCCAGTATGCGGTCAAAGAAATATTCGGGGACAGGTCTTATAATACTGAACTTGAAAATAAAGGTTATGAACTATCCTCTGCAAATTCCATCAATTGGGGACGGCTTTTACCACAGATAGTCTATTATTTCCACGCCTATTTGAACCTCTTGAAACACGGGGAGATTAAAGACGGTGAAAAAATAAATTTTGTTATTCCGACCGGTAACTTTGGTAATATCCTGGCGGGTTGGTATGCTTATAAAATGGGCTTACCCATTCATAAACTGGTTTGTGCTTCGAATGAAAACAAAGTACTGACGGATTTCTTTAATACCGGGGTATATGACAAAAATCGCATGTTCATGCAGACCAGCAGCCCTTCGATGGATATTCTGGTTTCGAGCAATCTCGAACGGTTCCTTTATGAAATGGTTGGCCGTGACGGAACAAGGATTTCCGGTTGGATGAACGATTTAAATACAAAAGGCGTTTTTCGAATCGACAATAAAACTAAACAGGACATTAACTTGGTACTAGCCGCTGATTTCGCCGACGAAGAGGAAACGCTGGCTACGATAAAAGCAGTTTTCACAAGGACGGGGTATACACTTGATACCCATACGGCTGTCGGAGCGGCCGTTTATCAGAAATACCGGGACAGTACGGACGACCTTACAAAAACAGTGATTGTTGCCACAGCCAGCCCGTTCAAATTTAACTCCAGTGTTTTGCGGGCGTTAAGGGGCGAAGAGGCAGTCCGCGGAAAAGATGAGTGCTTAATTCTTGAAGAATTAAGCGCTCTGACGAAGCTTCCAATTCATCGGGGCTTGAGAGATCTTGACAAAAGGCCTATATTGCACACGCGCTTGTGTGAGAAGAGCGGAATTAAGAAAGCAATTGAAGATATCCTGCAGATATGATGATTATACAAGAACCGACTATTAATAATAGCCGGTTCTTGCGTTGTTGTCTACATAATAACTATTTGGCGCTTTCAACCCTTCCCGGCAAGGGCTTTTTCACGAGGTTCAGACGGAGCTGGGATAAAAAAATATTGTCATATTATGTGAATTGGACTATAATTTACCCAGTAAATGCTGGGGTGAGAACATGATACTCCCGAATTATGAAATAATCGAAAAAATAGCTGAAGGCCAACAGGCTGCTATATTTAAGGCGTACCACAAAAAAGCTCCGAACCGCTTGCTGACGCTTAAAATTCTGAAATCGACCTATATGTCTGAATATAAGAAATCACGATTTAAACAGAGGATCGAACATCTCAGCGTAATCAATGATCAATATATTATCACACCTATTTTATTCAGCGAACAAGATGCAAACTGCTTCATAACTTGCGACTATTTTGACGGGGTCCCTCTGAATAAGTTGATAGAAGCCCCGTCAGGTATTTCTTTAAACGATTATTTTACCATAGCATGCAAACTGGCACAGGCTTTGGATAAAGTCCACAAAGCAGGAATTATTCACAATGGCATCAAACCACATAATATCCTTGTCCATCCTGGCACGCTCGACATCCGTCTGATCGATTTTATCAGTACGGTTGATGTCAGAGATGTCAGTCATTTTATTTATGACCGGTCTTTTATCAGGGGAACACTATCTTACACCACCCCGGAACAAACCGGTCGCATCAGCCATAGGGTGTTTTTTTCTTCTGATCTTTATTCCTTGGGAGTCGTATTCTACGAGATGCTGACCCAACGTCTCCCCTTCTTATCTGATGATCCGTTGGAATTAATTCATTCCCATCTTGCCGAAGAAGCTCCCCGTGTTCATGAAGTAAATCCTGACATTCCCCTGGCTTTAAGCAATATAATTGTCAAATTGCTGCTTAAAGAGCCGGGAAAACGCTACCAGAGCGGAAAAGGCCTTCTGACCGATCTTATCCGCTGTCGGGATGAGTATGCAGCCACCGGAATGATCCGCGAATTCCCGCTGGAGAGCTGTGTTTACACACACAGGGTTACCTTCATCTCCAAGATGGTCGGTCGTGATAAGGAAGCTCAAATTATCCTGGAAGAATACGAACAAGTGGCCCGAGGCGCCTATCGTTCCTTGATCATTTCCGGTTTGTCCGGAATCGGTAAGACCCGTTTGATCCAGGAACTGCAAAAGCCAATTGTCGAAAACAGGGGCTATTTCACATCAGGAAAATTTGATGTCTACCAAAAAAACATCCCTTACAGTTCGCTTATCCAGGCCTTCAGAAATTTGCTGCGCACCTTTCTCACTGAAAGCGACGAGAGGGTTGCCTTATGGGAATACAGAATCCTGCAAGCCGTGGGTGAAAATGGAAAGGTCCTGACAGATGTCCTCCCGGAATTAGAGGTTCTGATAGGCCCACAGCCTGAGGTGAAACAGCTTCCTCCCGTAGAATCGTTAAACAGGTTTCGTGACCTCTTTGACCGTTTTCTGGGCTGTCTGGCCAGTGAGGAAAACCCTCTGACTCTTTTTATCGATGATCTCCAGTGGTGTGATACTGCATCCTTCGATTTCCTGACAAATATCTTCGCTAATTACATGGATCACCCGTATCTTTTTTTCTTAGGGGCTTATCGTCATAACGAAGTTGATCCCACTCATCCCCTTTTCAGGCTCATCAGAAGCGCGAAGGAAGGGAACCAGCCATTTAAGGAAATCAGACTGGAACCCTTGAAACCTGAGCATAGTCATGAAATGATATCCTACATCTTGGATTCCCCCCTTTCTAAAACAAAGACACTGTCCGATTTCATCAGCTCACTGAGTGCAGGAACCCCGCTTTTTCTAAGCGAAAGCCTATCATATCTTTATAATGAAGATCTTCTTTTTTTCGATGAGGACAGGCAATGGCGCTGGGATTTGGATAAAATCCGCCAATCCCGCATGCCGACCAGTATTGTTGCGCTTTTTTGTTCCAAGATCAAAAACCTTCCAACCCAACTGATAAATCTGCTTGAATATTGCGCCTGCATGGGGAATACCTTTTCTCCTGCTGTTTTATCAGCGATCAGGGAGATGACCCCTCTAGAGACTTTTAAGACGCTGAAGCCTGCTCTTGGGCAGGGACTGTTGATAGAAAGCAAGGGTCAGCTGCGATTTATCCATGATAAGGTCCAGGAGGCGGCGTTATCCGCCATACCGCTTGAGCGGCGGCGCCGGATTCACTGGCAGTTGGGCAACTACCTTCTTGCGTCTGTGCCGGAGGACTCCATCGATATCGAAAAACTCGATGATCTGTTTACTATTGTTTCCCATCTTAATCTGGGAAAGGACGAATTCTTGGACCATAAGACAGCGTATTTCCTCTCTAATATGAACTACCACGCCGGCAATAAGGCCCTAGATTCTCTTGCGACAGAGGCGGCTAATGAGTACTTCACCCTGAGCAGAAACCTTCTTCCGGATAATTGCTGGGAAAATGATCATTACCTGCGCACCTTCAGGATATTTCAAAAAGTAGCCAAGACTGAGCTTATGTGTGGCAATTATGTTACATCGGAAAGATTGCTCAACTATCTGTTGGATCATGCCAAAACCGATCTGGACAGAGCGGAATGTCTGGCGGAACAGACGACTTCGCTGTCATCCATAGGTGATTTTATCAAGGCTATCGAGACGGCCAACAAGGGACTGGCTTACTTCGGAAAATCCATCCCTGACGATCCGGATGAAGCGGACAGGAGATGCCGGGAGTTGATGACCAAGATTGCTTCCAGGAACATTGATGTCTGGGAAGCCATCCTTAATATGCCCTTTGCCACGGATAGAGAGAGTAAAATTGAGTTAGCCTTTTATAGTGAGCTTATTCCCGACCTCTATATGTCCGGCCTTGTTCCGCAGCTCTATCTCTCGGCCGCGCAGTCGACGCAGTATTGCCTGTCAGGAGGTATGGATGTATCTGTAATTTATTCTTTCAGTATTATGGGGCTTCTCCTGGGAGAACAGGAAGAGTTCCAACTGGCCTTCAGATACGAAGACCTTGCCCACGCCCTGTCTGCAAAATACCCCAATACTTTCGGCGCTACCCGCGGTATGAACGGGGTCGCCTGGTGCAATATGCACTCGCGAAACCACCCGAGTGAGATTGTGGAGTATTGTCGCAAGGCGATCCAATGCGGAAAGAACTGCGGAGATCTGTATAACGCAGGTCTCTCTTACGGACCCCTGATGTGGAACCTTCAGGTCCAGGGGGCAGATCTGACGATTATTGATGACTATGCCAGGGAATGCCTGCAATTTTCCAAGAAGAACCATCTTTCCTTTTCCGTAGGTCTTGCTGAAGCCATGCAGGCAGGTTGGATCGTGCCCATGAGAAGACGAAATGCGCCGGTGCCCATGGAAGAAAAAATCCGGCAGTGGGAACAG
>DIVP01000147.1 GCA_002422465.1 Peptococcaceae bacterium UBA6129
CCGGGATGCGGTGTCCCCACCAGAGCTGACGGCTGATGCACCAATCCCGGATATTCTCCATCCAGTTGAGATATATTTTCGTAAACCGCTCGGGGACAAACCTGATCCTCCCATCGCGCACAGCTTCTATAGCCGGCTCGGCTAACGGTTTCATTTTTACAAACCACTGCTTCGAGACCATCGGTTCGACAACAGTGTCGCAGCGGTAACAATGACCTATCGCGTTTTCATGGTCCTCGACCTTGACTAAAAGACCCAAAGCCTGTAAATCTTGAACTACTCTCTCACGGGCTTCATACCTGTCCATGCCCTGATAATTCCCGGCATTTTCATTCATACGGGCCTGTTTGTCCATAACTGTAATCTGCTCAAGGCTATGTCGTAAGCCCATTTCAAAATCGTTAGGGTCATGGGCCGGAGTCACCTTAACAGCTCCGGTTCCAAAGCTTTTATCAACATATTCATCGGCAATAACAGGTATCGGCCGGTCCATTAACGGCAGCATGACCATTTTGCCGATCAGATGGGCATAGCGTTCATCCTCGGGATGGACAGCCACCGCCGTATCCCCGAGCATAGTCTCCGGCCTGGTTGTAGCTACGATGACAGCCTCATCGCTGCCGAGAACAGGGTACTTCAGGTGCCAGATCTTGCCGGAACGCGGTTCATGCTCCACTTCGATATCGGAGATGGTTGTCTGGCATTTAGGGCACCAGTTGATGATGTAGTTCCCCTGGTAGATGAGCCCCTTATTGTAAAGCGTCACAAACTCCTCAAGCACAGCGCGTGAACATCCTTCATCAAGGGTAAAGCGCTCACGTTCCCAGTCGCAGGATGTCCCCAGCTTGCGCAGTTGTCGTGTGATATTGCTGCCATATTTCGCTTTCCACTCCCAGACCCTTTCGACAAACTTCTCCCGCCCGAGGTCATGTTTGGACAGCCCATCTTTGACTAACTGCTCTTCTACTTTTGCCTGTGTAGCTATGCCGGCATGATCAGTGCCGGGTACCCAGAGCGTATTATAGCCCTGCATACGCCGCCAGCGCGTCAGGATGTCCTGCAGGGTGTTATCGAGGGCATGCCCGAGGTGCAGTGAGCCGGTCACATTCGGAGGAGGCATGACTATAGAGAACGTCTTGTCCTTTTCCTTCTGAACAGTATCATTGGCTTCGGCATGAAAATAACGGCTTTTCTCCCAGATAGGATACCATTTCTCTTCGACTCTCATCGGATCATACGATGTTGGTAATTGTGTTTTACCCATAGAGGAAACCTCCTTATCAAATGAAACTCCGCTTAGACAAATAAAAAACCCTTGCCATCCAAATAAAAGGACGGAAGGGTTGTTTCCGCGGTACCACCTTAGTTCCCCAAAAGGGCTCTCATCCTGCTATAACGGGCTTACCCGGCAGTAACTACTCTTTTTCATCACCACGCCTCCAGGGCGACTACGTACTATACTTGCCTTAGTGAACTCTCAGCCCAAGGTTCACCTCTCTGAAAAGGATTATAGGACCTTCTCCCTTTTTCAGGCTCTTTGCCTTAATGACATTGTCTGGTAATAATGTTAGCTTTTTATGTTTTATTTGTCAAGGGCTGAGCCATGGGCTGCCCCTTCTTAAGCGCTCTCGTTCTTTAATTCTTGCAGCATCCACCTCTCCTTTTTATCTTAACATATTACTTCTTTCTGACCAACCTAAAAAATACTATCCGGCGGTGCCCGTGAATAGATATAAAAATAAGCAAAAAGCTCTTCCGGAGGTGACCGGAACGTGATAATTAACAAGTGGTGGAGATATGCTATAATCGCAGCCGTTCTTCTGTTTCTTCTTATATTGGGCCACCGGGGCTTATTATGGCCGTGGCCTCGCTCAACTCCGTCCCCGCATGACAATACCGCCGCACCTGAAAAAGTAAGCTTGGCTCTGGATGATAACTCTGCTCTTTATATACCCTTATATATTGCGATCAATGAGGGCTTTTTTACAGACGAAGGGCTGGCCGTGACCCTTAAAACGGCGTCATCCCAAGATGAAGCTCTCGCGTTGTTATTATCCGGTGATTGTGACATTCTGCTCGGCGGTCCTGAAATAACCTTTCGTCTCGCACAGCAAAAAAACAAGACTCACCTCATCCAAATCGCGCAAGCAACATCTTCGACAGGATATTTTGTAGTTGCGCGAAATAATGATAAACCTTTTGTCTGGCAGGACATGAAAGGCAAAATAGTAATCAGCGCTCACCCTGCCGAGCTTCCGGGAATAATCTTTAACCTGGTCTTAAAGGAAAACCAACTTCACCCGCTGCACGATGTCCATATCATTCACAACCTTCCATACGCCTCCGTCCAGGCGGCTTTTCAGTCAGGTACGGGCCATTTCCTGCTTGCTTCCGAACCCCTGGCCACAAAAATGGAAAAAGATAATAACTGTCATGTAGTAGCTGCGCTTAAACTCACCTCCGGACCTGCAGTTACTTCAACCTTCATGGTCATGTCCGAATTTCGGGAAAAAAGGCAGGAAACCTGCCAGAGTTTCGTTACCGCTTTTCAGAAGGGTCTGGGCTGGACCGACGAGCATAGCCCCGAGGAAATTGTTTCAGCAGTTCAAGGCTATTTCCCCAAAGAAGACGCCAAAATACTGCTCAGGTCCGTAAGCCGCTATAAAAATCTGGGCTGCTGGCCTCTTACGGCGTTAATGGATAATAAGGCTTTTGAACAACTGCAGGATATCCTGCAGCTAGAAAATGAGCTGATTGTTAAACCCAACCTGAACAAACTGATGGATAATACTTTCGCCGAAAAAGCCCTTGAAAACGCGCGGTGATCCGGGCAATCTACTTCCAGTATTCAACTTTACCCTCCTCGGAATATCTGATGCGAAAATCATGCGCTTCTAAGAATTCTTTGACCGGCACAAAACTTGTTTTATCGATAAGCTGCGGGGGCAGACTAAAATGATAATACTTGCCGTTTGCCTCAGCCGTTTTGTGATTCAACTGAAAACAGCCCCATTCGTAGGCCTGTCCCCAAAGACCATAGAACCACTTTCTCCATATATGCGGGTTAAACTGATACTCTTTTTTATGAACACTGCCAGGAACGAAAACCTCCCGCTTCAACATTTCGACATACTGTTTTCTTACCTCGGCCATCTGCACGAGAACAATTTCTTTATCCCCGAAAATAGCATGCCTGAATAATTTTATAACCAACTCTTCGGCAGGAATATGTAAGTTCGCCTCAGCGCCGCAGTAATACTCGTTAAAATCAAGCGGATGGCCAAGCAGCGCCTCAAGCTCCTCCCATCTGTCAGAGCCGGGCGGCAGGTAGTTCTTTTGAACAATCCGGCCTAATTTCTGCCAAAAATAGAGATTCAGACTAGCCGCGACAGCTTTTCCCCCGTAGAGTTCATAGTAGCTTTCCATGTCCATTTCGAAAATCTGGTTATCCTTTGCCGATGCAGCCTCAGCTGAAAATACGGCGCCCAGATATATTTCTAAAAACGGCAACGCTTTCGGACAATCCATTCCTGCTTCCTCGAGAACATTTAATATGTTTTTTCGGAATAAAGCCATATTCTGCGAAGACCCAAAAATCTGCATGACCGCTCCCCCCTCGCTTTTTTTCTATTTCTCCAGCGTAACGATCCCTCTGTTTGACTTCAAGATATTTTACATTTCTTAATTGCGTTTTGTCAAGTAAATATTTTATCTCTGCATTATGCAAATTTACTAACTTTTATCCCTTCTTTACAGTTAGTAAAGCTATAATGGGGTTGGAAGGTGATGCCGGATATGAGATTAGGGACTAGAATAAAAATACTGCGCCAGGAAAAAGGACTGACACAGTCACAATTGGGAGCCTGTTTTAATTTAGCTGAGTCAACTATCTCGCTCTATGAGGCGGACAAAAGGTCGCCTGATTATGAGATCTTATGCAAACTCGCTCATTATTTTCAGGTTTCTATTGATTACCTGCTGGGTCATACGGATGAACGCCGGTATTTTGACTTTAATCAGAGCAATACGCTTTATGACACAAGGGCTAATGCCTTTGATGACGATGACGGTATTCCGCTCGTGGCGGTTGTCCTGAATACGCCCAACGGCTTAACTTATCAAATTGACTCTGCAGCGGAAAGTAACACTACGTATAATCCCGCAGAGATCGACCTTTTCTGGTTACAAATCAACAACGATTCTATGACCGGCGACGCCATACTGTCTAAGGATTACGCTCTCATAAAGAAGCAAGCGCATCTGGAGTATGGCGAGATTGGTCTGGTCATAGTGGACAACGAACCTGGAACAATATACCGGGTCTTCAAAAAAGAAAAAAGCATTGTCTTGCAATCCTCTAATCCGGCTTATCCACCGCTTATTTTTGCGGGCAAGGAGCTTTCCAAAGTAAAGATTGTCGGTAAAGTTATGGGGATAAGACGCAAGCTCTAGCTCTAATAATCCTTATTCAGGCCCTATTCATATTTTTAAGCCAGTCTCTTCGGGAAATGAGACTGGCTTTTTGTATTCAAATAGTGTTTTTATACTCTAGATTAATGCTGCCAGAACGGAAACACGCATGATTATGCCCATAAATTTGTTCTCTTCATCCACGACTGCAATCGGATATTTTTTATATGTAGCAATAGGAATGAGCTCCTGGATACACGTCCCGGCGCTTGTAGTCTCATACTCCTTAATGAGTATCTCTTTGAGCGTTTTGCCCTCCTTTATTGCAGCGATGGTATCGTCAATAGTTACAAGTCCCTGGAGTTTTCTTTCACTATCTACGACAAAAACGCTGGAAATACCGTTAGTCTGCATCTCCTTAACAGCGACCTTCAGCCCGTCTTTCAGTGAGACAAGAGCATTGGGTTTGACCATGATATTTTTAGCCTGGAGAATTTTAGTTTTATCGACATCCTGCACAAAATCCGCTATATAATCATTAGCCGGCTGTGCGAGGATTTCCTCCGGTACCCCAATCTGTTCAATTACTCCATCTTTCATAACTGCTACTCGGTCCCCGAGTTTAAAGGCTTCATTGACATCATGAGTGATAAAAACTATTGTCTTTTTCAGTTTTGCCTGGATATCCAAGAGCTCAAGCTGCATATCCCGCCTAATCAGAGGATCTAAGGCGCTGAATGGTTCATCCATTAATAGTATATCCGGGTCGTTTGCAAGCGCCCTTGCTAATCCCACACGCTGGCGCATACCCCCGCTCAATTCCCGCGGGTACCTATACTCCCAGCCCTCCAGTCCGACTGTGTCAAGGGTTTTTTTAGCTATCTCGGATCTTTCCTGGGTTGATACTCCTCTCACCTCAAGCCCATACTCAACATTGCCGATAACGGTTCTATGCGTGAAAAGCCCAAAATGCTGGAAAACCATACCTACTTTTTTTTGTCGGAACTCTCTGAGCTCATTCTTGTTGTATTCCACAATGTTGGAGCCGTCTACATGTATCTTCCCCTCAGTTGGTGTATTAAGCAGATTTAAACAGCGTGCCAGCGTAGATTTTCCGCTTCCGGACAAACCCATAATGACAAATGTCTCGCCGGTATTTACCTCAAAAGACACATTATTTAGGCCGACAGTATGTCCGGTTTCTTTGAAAATAGCATCTTTGGAGTCGCCGTTCTTCAGCCTGGTTAAGACTGTTTTGGGATTTCGGCCAAAAATCTTTGTTAAATTTTCTACTTGTATTTTTACTGTCATTTCTATACACCCATTTCTAGTTTAGCTGTTCGAAGATCAGTCCGCATTATTTCTCCGGGATTTTATACCTGTTGGCAATTCCCTGCGACAACCTGTCAATTATGATCGCCAGGATAACAATGCTTAATCCTGACTCAAAACCACGAGCTATGTCAATCCTGCTGATGGCAATCAAAACCTCCATTCCCAGCCCTTTTGCGCCGATCATCGAAGATATTACAACCATGGCCAGCGCCATCATCGTGGTCTGGTTAATCCCTGTCATAATTGTCGGCAGCGCTTGCGGCAGCTGAACTTTGACGAGCGTCTGCCATTTTGATGAACCAAACGCATGAGCGGCCTCTACCATTTCCTTCGGTACATTGCGTACACCTAGCTCAGTGAGCCTAATCATCGGTGGCAGTGAATATATTGTTGTCGCAAATACAGCCGGAACTTTCCCAAGACCAAAAAGCAGCAGCGCAGGTATCAGATAAACGAAACTGGGCATAGTCTGCATGGCATCCAGAGTCGGTTTCATAAAGACTTCAATTTTGGCGTTGTAAGTGATAAAAATACCCAGCGGGATACCGATGACCACTGATATTACTACTGAGATTAAGACAACCGCTAATGTGGACATCATCAATTCCCAATAGCCAAATCCTCCTATCAGTATTAACAGCGCTGCATATAGTAATCCTGCCATAAATTTTTTGATACGCCAGCCCATGATAAAAATGACAAGAACAAAAATCCACCAGGGAAGCCAGATTAAAAACTTCTCGATATTCAGAAGAAACCATAAAATTGATGCTCCAATAGCATCAAATACATTTCCGTAATATTTCATAAGCCATTTGACGAAATACTCAACATATATCCCTATCTTAAAACTAATCGCTGCTGGAAAATTTGTCATATGTTTGGGCTGCCGCTTCAATTTCGCGGCAACACCTCACCTCATTCCTGAGCAGTTCTTGTTTGCTACGGAACTTGTTTGCTACAGAGCTGCTTCTACTTTTTTTGCGACATCTGCAGACACCCACTTAGCCCATATTTCCTTATTATTTTTTAAAAACCATTTCGCGGCTACCTCGGTGCTGACATTGTTATCCTGCATATACGCCAGGGCTTCACTTGTTATCTTACTGCTGGTCTGGTAGTGTTTTAAGAACTCCACGACATCCGGAGCCTCCTGTATCATTTCTTTATTAATGCAAACCGTCACCTTAACCGGCGGAAAAGCACATGTATAGTCGTTTTTCCATAAATTTTGATCGTAGGCAGCTTCTTCTATTAGCGTCATATCATATTTACCCATAATCCAGGTTGGTTCCCAATAATATCCAATCCACGGCAGCCCTCTTTCTACAGCTTGCGCCATCGAAGCGGTAAGAGCTGCTTCCGACCCAGGTCTGAAAATGTTATAGGTCTTATCGAGCCCATAATTTTCTATCTTGACAGTCATTATCTCATCAACTGCCCAGCCGGGAATCGCGCCATAAATACGGCCTTTCTTTTTATCTTCCGGATCAGTGAATATTTTCCAGTATTTCGGCAGATCCTCAACTGTTTTCAATTCCGGCGCCAGAGCCTTAATCCCTCTTGCCGAATCTCCTTTGATCACATATGTCGGGACGTACATACCCTGCATATTATCGTCAAAATTCACCGAAACCTCTAAAATATCCCCGCTTTTAATTGCTTCCGGATACACTTCAAGATTATCTGTCCAGACTTCAGTGTAAATGTCTATATCCCCTCGTCTTAGCCCCTCAAAAGTTACGGGTGTCGAACCGGTCAGAACATCAGTTTTATAACCGTACCCATTTTCAATGATTACTTTAGCCACATCATTATGGAAGCGGATGCTGTCCCAGCCGGCATCGGCAAAAACCAGGGTCGGCTTCTCTTTTACTACAGTCTCTTCTTTAGTACAGGCGGTTGTTCCCACTATAACTAGTACAAAGATTAGCAATAATCCGAGGATTGTACTCCTTTTCTTCACTCCGTTTCTATAAAACACATTATCACCCCCTATAATAAACTTTACATTATTTAGACTATCATTCCTGCAACTTTATGTCAAGTTGTAGATTGTCTGTTATATTATGTAAAAAGTAGGCCTCAACAGGCCTACTTAGCTTAAAAATATTCTTTTTCTATCCTGTTACAATCGAGACAGTACCCGCGCCCGCATTAAGCGAAACCTTCAGCTTCGTTGCGGCCTCCGCGAAATTGCTGCTCGTGTAGGTTTCCTCTTTTTGTGTCCAGGTACGGCCGGAGAGATTTTTTTTACCTACACCTGTATGCAGCTTAGCTTCGACACCGATGCTTTCCGGGATTACGAGTGTAACTTCACCGGCTCCGCAATCCACATCCACATCGCCGGATACGCCCAAATCCCCAATAACGATGCGTAACTGCCCCGCCCCGCTGTCGATGTCCAGTTTGGAGAATTTTATTTCACGGAGGTCATAGATAGCTGTGGCAGCTCCCGTATCGATATCTAGGTTCCAAATGATGTCCCTGCCAAGTCCCAACGTCCATTCCTCACCCATAAAATGCATCCCGCCAGGCATCGGAAATCTCCTGGATTCTTGAGATATTTTAATGGATTGATTATTACCGTGGTTTTCTGCGTTAATCTCAGGCTTGTTATAGCTCTTAGCGTCTAGAGTGGCGAGCATATCGGAGGCTTTGAGACTGATCTTGCCAGCGCCAACGCGAACTGACAAATCTCCTGTGGCTATGTCCGTATTCTTAGTAAGACTCCAGTTTGAGGTTTCATAATTCCGCATGCCTCCGGAATCAACCCAACGCGGATAAGAGCTGCTGCCGTAACCGAAATAATATAATAACGGTAAGATAAATATCAAAATCAATACGATAATTTGTACTACTTCGCTCTTTCTGAATATGAGGCGTATGCCTAAGGCTATCAAGATGAGTGGCCAAAAATCTGCGTACACCCACCAGATATCCCAGCCTATCACGCCGAGATTATTTAAAAGGAACAAAATGCCCAAAAGGATAATTAAGAGTCCGCCAAAGATATTCCTGCCTTTCATCAGCGGGATCCTCCCCTCCCCTTAAATATAACAAAGAGTCCGATAATAATAAGCGCCATTGGCCACCAGTGGCGAATTTCAAAAAACGGGATATAGCGTTCGAGCAGGAAATAGCCGCCAAGAACTACAAGAATCAGGCCAAAGATTTGATTTTTTTTATCTTCTCCCGAGTTTTTGTTAGTTGGATTGGGGGCTGCTTCATTTGGCTCAGCGTCGTCCTCTGTCCCGCTGTCACTCTCGTCCTCTTGTGTCGTGGTGGCTACAATTGTTTTAGGCATGGTCTGCTTTTTTTGCAACGTCACAGGATCATCCGGCATGATAATCATTGCAAGGATATAGAGGATAAAACCGGTGCCGCCCAGAAAAAATGCCAGCGCCCAGACGAGTCGTATTATAGTGGCGTCAACATTAAAGTACTCGCCAACACCGCCGCACACGCCGGCAAACACCTTGTTCGTCCGTGATTTATGCAGGTTTTGTGGCATAGATATACACCTCTCATTCTTTCTTTAATATATGTTGATCAGCATATAAATGGTTATCTGGCTCCTTGGTAAACTCCAGATAATCGGCTATTCGTCCCTCAATCCAGCTGTCCAGTTCCGCAAGTCCCACGCCGGATTGCGTGGAAAACACTACCACCGGAACCTCCGGATCAGTATTTAGACCCTTCTGAATCATTAACTTGTGTTTGCTCCACTGCCCGCGGGATATTTTATCTGCTTTAGTGGCTACAACTAAAAAGGGTATGTTTGAATGACCAAGCCATTCAAACAACGCTCTGTCGTCAGCGGAGGGTGTGTGTCGGATATCCACAATGAGAATAATGCCGGCTATCTGCCGCCGTAACTCCAGGTAATCATTGATAAACTTCGCCCAGGTAGCTCTGATTTCTTTGGATATCCTCGCATAACCATACCCGGGCAAGTCCACAAAATACCAGGCTTTATTGATATGATAGAAATTCAGGGTCTGTGTTTTGCCTGGCTGGCTGCTCGTCCGGGCCAGCGACTTACGGTTAACAATTTTATTAATCAAAGAGGACTTGCCGACGTTGGAGCGTCCGGCCAGTACAAACTCCGGTTCATTCTCCGGCGGGTACTGTTTAGCGCTCACGGCGCTGATGATATACTCTGCTTCCGTAATTTTCATTCTGGGCTTCTCGTTTGAAGGTTCGCCATTCATGATGTCGTCTCCTCTTTTTCAGGGGCTTCCTCAAGGGCTTCGGCAAGAACCTGATCCATATGCTCTACAAATACAAAGCGCAGGTCTTTTTTAATATTGGCGGGGATATCCTCGAGGTCCTTTCTATTCTCTTCCGGCATGATAATGACCCTGCTGCCGGCGCGGTGCGCGGCAAGAACTTTTTCTTTGATCCCGCCGACAGGTAAGACCCGTCCCCTTAAGGTAATCTCACCGGTCATCGCTACTTCCCTTTTCACCTTTTTGTTGCTTAAAGCAGAGGCCAACGCAGTGGCCATTGTAATCCCGGCAGAAGGTCCGTCCTTCGGAATAGCGCCTTCCGGTATATGAATATGCACATCATAATGTTCATGGAAGTCTTCGTCGATTCCAAGCGATTGTGCTCTCGACCTGATGAACGTATACCCGGCTTGGGCTGATTCCTTCATGACATCGCCAAGCTTCCCGGTCAGAGTTAATTTCCCTTTCCCCTTGAGCAGGGTTACTTCAATGCTTAAAACTTCGCCGCCTACCTCTGTCCAGGCCAGGCCGGTCACAATGCCGACAAGGCTTTCCTTTTCAGAGAGGCCGTGGCGATAACGCGGTATACCTAAATATTTCTGGATGTTGCTGTTTTTAATTGTAACCTTTTTGTGAGTTCCTTCGGCAATGATTTTTGCAGTTTTACGGCATAATCCGGCCAGTTCCCTTTCCATATTTCTAACGCCCGCTTCTCTTGTATAGCGCCTGATAATAGTCAGGATAACGCTGGCGCCAAGCTCAATCTGATCCTCATGCAGCCCGTGCTCTTTGATTTGTTTCGGCAACAGGTATCTCAACGCGATGTTAAGTTTTTCTTCCTCCGTATATCCGGAAATCGGAATCAATTCCATACGGTCGAGAAGCGGCCGAGGGATGTTGTATGGAACATTGGCGGTCGTGATAAATAATACCTCAGATAAGTCAACCGGCGTCTCAATGTAATGGTCGCTAAAGGTGTTGTTCTGCTCAGGATCTAAGACCTCAAGGAACGCAGCGGAAGGATCGCCCCGAAAATCGGTACTCATCTTGTCTACCTCGTCGAGAAGGAAAACAGGATTTTTTGTTTTAGCTGTTTTTAAGCCCTGGATAATTCTCCCCGGCATCGCTCCTACATAGGTACGGCGATGCCCGCGTATCTCAGCCTCGTCTCTGACACCGCCGAGCGACATGCGGACAAATTTTCTTTCGAGCGCGCGGGCAACCGACTTCGCGAGCGAAGTCTTGCCGACACCCGGAGGTCCGACAAAGCAGATAATAGGTCCTTTGATCTTCTCAGCGAGCTTGCGCACGGCTAGGTACTCCAATATCCTTTCTTTAACCTTAGCCAATCCGTAGTGATCCTCGTTAAGTATTGCCTCCGCATTTTTAATATCAATTATGTCTAAAGTTCTTTTATTCCAGGGTATAGACAGAAGCCAATCCAAATAAGTACGAATAACAGCTGATTCTGCTACCATCGGCGGCATTTTTTCAAGCCGTTCTAACTCTTTGATTGCTTTTTCCTGGGCGTCTTCCGGGAGAGCAGCTTCTTTAATTTTTTCTCGGTACTCCTCAATTTCCGTGCCACGATCATCCCGGTCGCCTAATTCTTTCTGGATAGCCTTGAGCTGCTCACGCAGATAATATTCCTTTTGTGTTTTTTCCATTTGTTTGCGCACGCGCATGCTGATCTTGCGCTCAAGCTCGAGAATTTCTATTTCACCCGCAATGATAGACGATAGTTTTTCGAGGCGTACCTTAATATCAACGGCTTCAAGCAAGGCCTGTCTTTCAGTAATTTTCAGATTCAGGTGTGCGGCTATCAGGTCAGCCAAGCGATGAGAATCATCAATTGTAACAATCCCAACGACTGTTTCCGGAGCAATTTTCTTGCCGAGTTTGACATACTGCTCAAATTGAAAGACCAGGTTACGCATTAGGGCTTCTATTTCCGGCGTCCTTTCTGTTTTTTCTTCGTGTTCAACGATTCTGATGCGGTAGAAAGGCTCCGATTCCAGATATTCCTTTATCTCGCCGCGGCGCAGCCCCTCAACAAGGACACGGATAGTCCCGCCCGGAAGCTTCAGTAGTTGCTTTATCTCGGCTATAGTACCAATTTCATAAATATCTTCTTGTTTAGGCTCATCCTTTTGGGCGTCTTTTTGTGTGGCCAGGAATATTTCGCGATCATTAATCATCGCATCCTCAAGGGCGTTAATTGATTTTTCCCTGCCAACATCAAGATGAATCACCATATATGGGAAAACCAAAACTCCGCGCAAAGGAAGCAGAGGTATATCTCTAGTGTTCTGCTTGCTTTCTGTTACCATAAACTACACCTCCTGTAGTAAGCTTCTATATCACAAATACGGCGATTCCTTTTATACCAAACGAAATTTGCAGCAAAGGACCGATTCAAACAGCGCCGAACACCCGCCTAAGAGACGGGGGAATTACGCAGACTTATTCTGTTCAAGGATGAGTTTACCATAAATAATAACAGAAAGAAAGCCGCTGCCGCGGCCAGGGAATAATTGATCAAAGGCTACGAAATCATCGGGCAGACATGTCCCTGTTGTGGCGAGATAATCGCCTGTTCAATTACTTCTTCAATATGCTCGACCGGAATCACCCTGATTCCTTTGGTGTCATTAAAAACGCTTTGCCAGTTATCCTTTGGTATGATGACCCGGCTTGCCCCGGCGAGCCGGGCGGCCTCGACTTTAGCCAATATACCGCCAACCGGTTTGACTATTCCCCTGATAGAGACCTCGCCGGTCATCGCAACACGGTTATCCACCGCGCTATTTGTGATGGCCGAGTATATCGCGGTAGCAATAGTGACTCCGGCAGATGGTCCGTCAGTCGGCATACCTCCAGGGAAATTTACATGAATATCAAAGTCCCTGCATTCTAAAGCAAAGGTGTGTTTCAATACTGTCAGGACATTCTCGACAGAGTCCCTGACCATGCTCTTTCTTCTGATAGTATGCCCTCCCATACCGCGCATTTCCTCTTCTTCGACTATTCCCGTGATAATGATTTTCCCCCGGTTAGTCTCAACGCGGATAGCACAGACCTCTAATTCCAAGAGCATTCCCATATTAGGGCCGTAAACTGCGAGTCCGCTAACCTGCCCAACCTGAGGTGAAGCAGGCACTTTTTTCTCCGGACGCGCCGGATAATGGCCACAGTTAACAACCCATTCTATATCACCGGTCTTTATCTCATTAGCGTTTTTCATCAAGACCATACCGGCAGCTATCTGGATAATATTTACGGCTTCTCGACCGTTTGTCGCATAATGAATCAGTACATCGAGCGCCTCTTTTCTGATCGGGATGCCGATCTTTTTAGCCGCATTGGCGCCAATCGCCGCTATCTCATGCGGAAGAATGCCCTTAAAATATAACTCCACACATCTTGACCTGATTGCCGGGGGGATTTCCTCAGGCTGACGGGTCGTTGCCGCAATTAAACGAAAATCGGCCGGCAGACCCTTTTGAAAAACATCATGAATGTGTGTCGGAATATTTGTGTCCTCGGAGGAATAATAAGCGCTTTCAAGCATGACCTTTCTGTCTTCTAGCACCTTGAGCAGCTTGTTTATCTGGATAGGATGTAGCTCGCCTATTTCGTCAATAAAAAGAATCCCGCCATGAGCTTTTGTGACCGCCCCCGGTTTTGGCTGCGGAACACCGGCGACACCCATCGCCCCAGCCCCTTGGTAAATCGGATCATGGACAGAGCCAATGAGCGGGTCGGCGATGCCCCTTTCATCAAAACGCGAGGTAGCCCCATCAACTTCGAGAAACTTCGAATCACTATTAAAAGGGGAATACGGATTTTTTTTTGCTTCCTCGAGCACGAGACGGGCTGCTGCGGTCTTGCCGACTCCCGGCGGCCCGTAGATAATGATGTGCTGTGGATTAGGGCCGCATAAAGCCGCCCGCAAAGCCTGGATACCTTCCTCCTGACCAATGATTTCCTCAAAATTGCCTGGCCTGGTACGTTCCGACAACGGTTCACTCAACTTGATTCGTCTCATTTTCTCAAGCTTTTCGAGTTCTTTTTTTGATTCCTTTCCGACAACTACCTTTGAACCCTGCTGCCCACGTAAAAGGTTGAAAAAATACAACCCAATCACTATTATAAAAAATATTTGTATTATCATAAAAATACTGCCAAAGCTTAAAGAATCCACCATTTTATCACTTCCTGATCCGGTCTGTTAAATACTTGCTAATCTTATTATGGCCTCCTGTATTTTCTTTTATCCCGGCAAAAGTAAGTGGAAATTTTGGGAAATATTAATTTAATATTTTAATTTTATCGGAGCATCATAATCTTTGAGCTGAAAAATACTCTCAAAGGAGGATTAATCCATGAGCAGGCAGCGCAGTATTATGTCAGATGCCCTGAAGATGGAAATCGCGAAAGAATTGGGCATATATAACCAGGTTCAGGCAGATGGCGATTTTGGCAGCGTCTCTTCACGGGACTGTGGTAACATGGTAAAAACAGCTATCCAGCTTGCGGAAAGAAGTCTGAATAGCCGCTGATCCTCTAGGATTTGAAGCTCAAAAGCCAGGCGCGAACGCCTGGCTTTTAATTATTGTATTGTAGATTAATTAATAGCTTCGTTGAGATTTCTAATTATTCTACGTGCACCCTCCATTGTTTCATGTACAATCTCAGCCGCCGATTTAACCTCTCCGATAAGACCAATACACTGTCCAATAGGGAAGGGACATCCCTCGATGTCACCCGACTTATAACAGTTTTTTGTAATCGTTCCTGCAATTACGGTCATAAGCTCTTCGAGTTTAGCTCCTCTGGATTCCATCGCTACAATTTTATCGCAGACTGTGTTTTTCCAAATGCGATGAGCATTCTTAATGCTTCTCTGGACAATCATTGTATCATTTTCGTTATATTTTAGGATAACCTCTTTAAAATTCGGATGGATTAAACATTCCTTTGATGCGACAAATCGAGTTGCCATCATAACGCCATCTGCACCGAGCGCCAATGCGGCCGCTAGGCCTCCTGCATCTGCAATACCACCAGCTGCAATCAAAGGCACTGACAGCTCTTGAACCGCCTTACGAATCTGCACAATTGAAGTGACCTCCCCCATTCCGGGATGACCACCACCTTCATAGCTGAGAATGGTAATTGCGTCTGCGCCAAGATTCTGCGCCTTCTTCGCGAAACGCACAGAAGGTGACTTATGTATCACAGTTATGCCTGCGAATTTTAATTTCTCCAAATATACCTCTGGATTACTTCCAGAGGTTTCTACAATTGCAACATTTGACTCAATGACAGCATCGACAAAATCCATTGTTTGCTTGGCAGAAGTTAATGTTGGTAAGAAAGAAATATTCACCGCAAACGGTTTCTCTGTTAGAGTTCGCATTTTTTGTATTGACTTAATCAAAGCTTCCTTAGTAGGTAGCGTTGCTGCAGTTATAATTCCCAAGCCTCCTGCATTTGACACAGCGGATGCCAACTCAGGTACAGAAAGCCACTGCATAGCACCCTGTATAATGGGATACTCAATTCCAAGAAGATCACAAAGTTTATTTTTCAATCTTTGCCATCCTTTCTGTATGAGACTACCGCTAACTTTCAAAAGGCGTTTGCCTATTTGGATGTTGATGTCCATTATTGTTTTTACAAAAAACAGGCCGACGTTTCTCAACGAAGGCATTTATCCCTTCCAGACCATCTTCAGATGCTGATGCAGCTATCATTGAATATCGCTCATCTTCAAGGAAACTCTCAAGATTAGGTAATGCTGTCCGATTTAAGAGTTTTTTTGCTTGAGCAAAAGCATATGCAGGTCCACTGGTTATATGTTTTGCCCATTCAAGTGCCGTATTCATAACTTGATCTTCTGGACAGATTTTATTTATCGCACCCCAGGATAATGCTGTCTCTGCATCAATCGCCTGATCAAGCAAGACTAGCTCCATTGCCCGCCCTAACCCGAGCTGAGCAGGAGCAAAAACAGTCCATCCACCATCAGGTGTTAATCCAGCGCTAGTATACGCCTGACGAAATTTAGCTTTTGATGAAGCAACCCTCAGATCACAGGCTAAAGCCAAGCTTAATCCTGCGCCTGCAGCTACTCCATTAATTGCAGCAATAATTGGCTTGTCTGATCGTTTTATATCCATGATTGCAAGGTTAAGATATCTTACCATCTGGCCTAGTATTTCGGATGGGGGTACTGCTGCCTCACAGACTTTTAACAGATCTCCTCCTGCGCAAAAGGCCTTACCTGCTCCTGTTATGATTATTGCCCTGATAGTTGAAGAGGCGATACAGGAATCTAATTTTTCCAGAAACTCCTCGGTAATTTCCATATCAAGGGCATTAAAGCTGTTAGGTTTGTTAAGAGTTAAGATTGCAATTTTATCTTCTTCGGTATGTAATACAAGTTGACTCATAATAGTCCCTCCATATTTGGTTGGATTATTCTTTTAACGAAATGATGGCGTCTCCGGCCATTACACCATGTTGTGTGACAAAGAGCGGGTTTATTTCCATCTCAGAAACTAAATCCTCAAAATCTAAGGCCATCTCTCCGAAACGCATAATTACATCAACTAAAGCATCAATATCGGCAGCTGGTTTACCACGATATCCATATAGTAGTTTGGATGTCTTTAATTCCGAAATCATTTTTTTTACATCGGCATGCGTTATAGGAAGTACCCTAAGACTGACGTCCTTGATTAGTTCCACCATGATTCCACCCATACCTAACATGATACATGGACCAAAAACGGGATCTTGCTTGATTCCTACAATTATTTCAACACTATCGGAAACCTGTTCCTGAATATTAACTCCAAGTACGTTTGCATCAGGTTTATAGGAGAAGGCATTTTCTAAAATCCCGCTGAAGGATTTGCTAAATTCGGATGAATCTTTTATACCAATTTTGACGCATTTCGCGTCTGTTTTGTGAAGGATATCAGGAGACTCAATTTTCATAACAATTGGGTACCCAATCTCCTCAGCTATCTTTACTGCTTCATCCACGCCAGTAGCCAACCCGCTTATTGGAACGGGAATACCATAATCCTTTAGTATAGCCTTACTTTCGTATTCAGACAGTATATAACGGCCGCTTTTTCTATAAGCTTCGATTCTATCCCTTATGTTAACTATCTTTCCATTGTTCCTGTGACTATTTGATTTTAAAGCTTCAGTAGTACTTTCGATAGACTCGTTGTATTCAACTAACATTTGAATCGTTCGTACCATTCGGGCTGGATCAGTAAGGGTAGGAATGCCAACTTTTCGCGCCTTTTCGACAGCCTCAGCAGGTGGAGCCATCCAGCTTAAAGCTAGATATTTATCCGTCTTCTGCAATACTTTTTGAAGCGTCGCAATGAACGTATCTTCATAACCATCCATAAGACCGATGAAAACTATTATCCCGTCAATATTCTCGGCCTCGGCCAATAGAGAAAGCGCTCGCTCTAATAGTTCCGGTTCATTAATTAGTTGCCCCGTACAATCAACCGGATTCATCGAAGAACCAAATGAAGGAAGTATTTTATCCAGTTCTGCTCTTATTAAAACAGGTAGCTTCGGTACATCCAATCCATATTCCACACACTTGTCGGTAATAAAAACACCTGCGCCACCTGAATTGGTTATGATAGCTATCCTACGCCCTTTGGGGAAACGTCCTATGCTGGCTAGCGTTACAAAATCAAAAACCGCTTCTGTATCTACCGCCCTTACAACACCATATTGTTTAAATATCGCAGAATAAACCTCATCGCTACCTGCAATTGCTCCAGTATGAAGGTTGGCAGCCCCCCCTCCCAGTTCTGAGACACCAACCTTTGCAGCCACTATTGGTATGCGTTTTTCCCTTGCTTTAGTCAAAGCACTAATAAACCGACTTTTATCTCTTACACCCTCACAATATATTGCTAACACATCAACCAAATCTTTTTCTACAAAATAGGAAATACAGTCCGCTATTTGGACATCTACTTCGTTGGCTGTATTTACAAAATAACCAAACCCTTGACCTTCCCCATAGAACAAGGCGTGTATCATAATGCCAAAGGCACCGCTTTGCGTGATAAAAGCACTTCTCTTGGCATTCTGAAAGTTATCTATTCGTGGAAGACTCGTAGAAAATGTACCTGTGAACCCTTCCATAAAATTAATGATGCCCAAGCAATTAGGTCCCAAAATACGCATGCCTGATTTCTGGGACAATTGCTTGATTTGTGTTTGCATGGCTTTCCCTTCGTCAGTTCCGGTTTCGGCAAAACCAGATGAAAAGACTATTACCGCTTTAATACCTTTTGCAGCACAGTTTTGAAGTTCCAACAATACTTTATGGCTAGGTACTGCAACTATAGCCGCTTCAATATCCCCCGGAACACTTTGCAAATTAGGATAGCATTTAAGACTGCCTATGTTTTGATATTTGGGATTAATGGGAATTATCTGGCCGTTATAATGAAATTTCTGAAGGTAACTGATAGGCCGTCCCCCGATTTTTGAAGTACTATCTGATGCACCAATAATTGCAACCGACTTTGGAGAAAAAAGCATTTCTAAATTCATGGTACTCATTGTTGCCCATTCCTTTCTGCAATAATTTGAAAGAAATATGTAAAGCCTCTTTAAACATGTTAATCCAGCTATTTGTCACTGTTATTTAAACAGGGAGGTAGACGAACCGCCAATTATTCAGGCACAAGAATTAGCGGTCTGGATATGACGGTTCGTCAAATGCCAATTATTCTTTTACTTTAATCCTTTTTCCGTTAAATATTGAAGAGCACCTTCATGTATAGGTACCATACCGCTTTTAGCAAAAGCTGCTAAGTTTTGGGCTGTAAATGTTGAACCCAATGGATGTATTACTTTAAGCTCATCTGTGTGCTCAAATATTGCCTTGGTAAACTGATAGACTACATCCTTGCTGACGCTTTTCTTTGCAAATACTCCTACTATAACAGATACTCCTGTTACGTCTTGGTCGACTCCTTTATAAGAACCTGCTTTAAGTACAGCTCCGCTAAAATATGGTGCGATTTTTTGTATTTTAGCTAAATGTTCGCTGTCAATAGGTAATGCAACTAACTCGGTCGTAGTTGAAAGATCGGTATACGATGAGGTAGGTACTCCTGCCATCTGTATTATCGCATCAATTTGTTTGTCCCTCATTGCGTCTGCCAACTCAGCATGAGACAAAAAGGTCTGTTTATAATCCCCTGTCTTAAAACCATACGCTTCCAATATTTGAGGAATGTAAAACTGCGCCATGACGCCGGGGTTACTCCCAATGTTTTTCCCTTTTAATTGTTCAATGGATGTTATCTTCGAATCTTTTCTAACAAATATATGTGTCCACATTTCATAACCAGACATTATCATTTCGATCTCGCCTTTTTCAGTAAAATCACGTGTTCCAAGTCTGGCATAATATGCAGAGTCTACAGTTGCAAATCCGAAATCAAGGTCGCCACGGGTAAGTGATTTCATGTTCTCCGTACTACCCGTTGTGGTTTCAGCATTTACTGTAACACCGGACATATACTTATTACCTACTTGAGCCATACCAGAAGCCAATATATTATATGTTCCTCCTGTCTGACCTCCTGCAAGAGAAATATACGCCGGCTTTGCCGCAGAAGCATCCGGAGCAGCGGAATCCTTAGCGCCGCTGTCACTACAAGCAGTTAAACAAAACACCATGACGAGTACTAACAATACCACTAAACAAACATTCAACTTCCCTTTTAAAGCACTACTCATAACTTATTTGCCTCCTCTAAATTATTATTTATCTTTTTGTTATAAAATCTCCCCTGAGATATTGCTAAAATAAAACCGTTGCCTTACCTGCTATTATCCTCTTACTATTCTGGTTATTAGCCCAAAGCTCGCAGCTGACTAGCTTCCCCGTCTGGTGTGGCGAGATCTCTAAAACAACTCCGTCGACAGTTATTATGTCGTTAGGATAAACCATACCGTGAAAGCGACATTTTATTTGTTGGATTGTTCCTTTTTCATCTGCCCAAGAACATAATAGCCTTGTTACATAAGCCATAATAAGCATTCCGTGAGCAATTACTCCGCCTAATCCCATTTCCAGCGCCACTTCTTCGACTGTATGGATGGGATTAAAATCTCCCGAAGCACCTGCATATTGCACTAGCTGAAGTTTTGTTATGGGAGGATATACCACCGGGCCAAGA
>DIVP01000082.1 GCA_002422465.1 Peptococcaceae bacterium UBA6129
GTCGAGTATTTTGTCAGCTATTATGATTACTACCAGCCGGAGGCTTATATAGCCCATACTGATACCTATATCGAAAAGGACTCTTCGATAAACGAAGAGATCGAAAAATTGCGCCACTCTGCTACGGCCGCCCTCTTTGAGCGCAGGGATGTAATTGTTGTGGCCAGCGTCTCCTGTATCTACGGGCTGGGCTCGCCGGAGGAATACCGCGAACAAACACTATCGCTGCGGGTCGGACAAGTTATCGAACGCGACCATATCCTCAGGCGTTTAATCGATATCCAATATGACAGGAATGATATTAATTTTATCCGGGGTACGTTTAGGGTCCGCGGCGACGTTGTTGAAATATTTCCGGCCTCCTACGGCGAAAGCGCTGTCCGCGTAGAGCTTTTTGGTGATGAGATTGAACGGATTGTGGAAGTAAACACGATTACAGGCGAGGTCCTGGGTGTGCGCCGGCATATCAGCATTTTTCCGGCCAGTCATTATGTTACCGGCAGAGAGAAAATGGAGCGGGCGCTCGTCAATATAGAGCTAGAGCTTGCCGAAAGGCTGGCGGAACTGAGAAGTAAAAACAAGCTGCTCGAAGCCCAGCGGCTCGAACAGCGGACATTTTACGACATGGAAATGATGAGAGAGGTAGGGTTCTGTTCGGGCATAGAGAATTACTCGCGCCATCTGACCGGACGTCCTCCGGGCGAGGCTCCCTACACCCTGCTCGATTATTTCCCGCCGGATTTTCTGACGATTATAGATGAATCGCATGCGAGCATCCCGCAGATTGGCGGCATGTATGAAGGCGACAGGTCACGCAAGGAAAACCTTATTGAGTACGGTTTTCGTCTGCCTTCAGCGCTCGATAACCGGCCGCTGCGTTTTTCGGAGTTTGAAAAAAACATTAGGCAGGTTGCTTTTGTTTCGGCTACTCCAGGACCATACGAGCTGAAACACGGGCAGAATATAGTTGAACAGATTATCCGGCCAACCGGCCTTATTGATCCGGAGATATCCGTGCGTCCGATTAAAGGGCAGATCGATGACCTGCTCGAGGAAATTGCGACTCGTGTTGAGCGGAAAGAGCGCGTGCTTGTAACCACGCTGACGAAGAAGATGGCCGAGGACCTGACCGATTACCTGCGTGAGGCAGGGGTCAAAGTGCGATATCTTCACTCCGAGATCAAGACGCTCGAACGCATGGAGATTATCCGCGACCTGCGCCTCGGCGTGTTTGACGTACTCGTAGGTATAAACTTGCTGCGCGAGGGCCTGGATTTACCGGAGGTTTCACTTGTCGCCATTTTAGATGCGGATAAGGAAGGATTTCTGCGTTCGGCCAGAGCGCTAATCCAGACGAGCGGCCGCGCCGCCCGCAATCTGAACGGGCGGGTGATCATGTATGCAGATAGGATAACTGATTCGATGAAAGCGGCCATTGACGAAACAAACAGGCGGAGAGAGATTCAGCACAGCTATAACCTTCGCAATAATATCACGCCGCAGACCGTGCAAAAGGGTGTCCGCGACCTGCTCGAAGCCACCGGAGTAGCGGAAGCAACTGCTGCGTACAGCGCCAGAGGCGGTAAGATGTCCAAAGAGGAGATCAGGTCCTTGATTGCGAGGTTCGAAAAAGAGATGCGTTCAGCCTCAAAAGAGCTGGCCTTCGAGAGAGCGGCCGAGCTGCGCGATCTGATTATTGAGCTGAAAAGTGAGCTGTAAGATACTTATACGGATAAATATTCTAAAAAGGGAGTAACAACATGGCTAAAGACAAAATTATCATCAGGGGAGCCCGCTCCCATAATTTAAAAAATATAGATGTAGATATTCCGCGCGATAAACTTGTTGTGATCACAGGACTAAGTGGTTCGGGTAAGTCGTCGCTCGCGTTTGATACCATTTATGCCGAAGGGCAGAGACGCTATGTCGAGTCGCTCTCGGCGTACGCGCGCCAGTTTCTCGGACAAATGGACAAGCCCGACGTCGACTATATTGAAGGGCTCTCTCCGGCAATCTCAATTGACCAGAAAACAACAAGCCGCAATCCGCGTTCGACGGTAGGAACGGTAACGGAGATCTATGATTACCTGCGCCTCTTGTATGCCCGTATCGGCAAGGCCCACTGTTATATCTGCGGCAAGCCGATTGCGCAGCAGACAGTGGAACAAATTGTCGATAAATTGATGCTTTACCCTGAAGGTACGCGCATCCAGGTGCTGGCGCCGCTCGTGCGCGGCCGCAAAGGCGAGCATCAGAAGGTCTTTGAGGATATGCGCAAACACGGCTTTGTCAGGATGAGGGTTAACGGCGAGGTCAAGGAGACTGTTGAGGATGTCAAGCTCGAGAAGAACAAGAAGCATACGATTGAGATAGTTATCGACAGGATTATTATCAAACCGGATATCGAGAAAAGACTCGCGGATTCTGTTGAAATGGCTTTAAATCAAAGCGACGGTATTTGTACGATTGATGTCAACGGCAGCGAGGAGCTCCTCTTCAGCCAAAAATTTGCCTGCCCTGACTGCGGGATCAGCTTCGAGGAGCTGGCGCCGCGGATGTTTTCGTTCAACAATCCGTATGGAGCCTGTCCATCCTGCACCGGGCTTGGCTTCAAGCTGGAAATAGATCCGGAACTCGTTGTTGCAGATCCCACGAAGACGCTGCTCGATGGCGCTATTGAACCCTGGAGCAAAGGCCCCTCCCCATGGTACATGGGTATGCTCGAATCCCTGTCCGAGCAGTATGGGTTTTTGCTCAATGTACCGTTTGCCGAGCTGACCGCCGAACAGCAGAACCTGATTCTGTACGGGTCCGGGAATAAGAAAGTGCGTTCTCGCTACCGCAATGCTCAGGGTGACCTGCGGGTCTTCGATACTGTCTATGAAGGGGTCATCCCGAACCTCGAACGGCGCTATAAGGAAACGCAGTCGGATTATATGAGGCGCGAGATTGAAGGATACATGAGCAGCAGTTCCTGCCTCGAATGCCACGGCGCGCGGTTGAAACCGGAAAGCCTGGCTGTGACTGTGCAGGAGAAAAATATCTGGGAAACAACCAACCTTTCTGTGGGCGAAGCCCTGCATTTCTTCGATACACTAAAGCTGACCGAAAGGGAACAGATAATTGCCCGTCAGATCCTCAAGGAAATAAAAAGCCGGCTCGGGTTTCTCGTGAATGTCGGCTTAGACTATCTGACGCTGCATCGTTCAGCCGGGACACTCTCCGGCGGCGAAGCCCAGCGTATCCGCTTGGCGACGCAGATAGGCTCGAGTCTAGTCGGCGTCCTCTATATCCTTGACGAGCCGTCGATTGGGCTGCATCAGCGTGACAACAGCAGGCTGATCGGTACGCTGCAGTCCTTGCGTGATTTAGGAAATACCGTGCTCGTTGTTGAGCATGACGAAAATACCATGCAGGCGGCAGATCATATCATCGATATCGGTCCGGGAGCAGGAATCCATGGCGGATATATTGTCGGGCAGGGCACGATTAAAGAAATAATGGCTATTCCCGGCTCGATCACCGGAGAATATCTGAGCGGCAAGAGGTCTATTCCCTTACCGCCGGTGCGTCGGCAGCCTAACGGCAAATGGCTCGAAATCAAGGGGGCCAGAGAGAATAATCTCAAAGATATCGACGTCGCCGTGCCTCTTAACGTCTTCAGCTGTGTAACCGGAGTATCAGGTTCCGGCAAGAGTACGCTCGTCAACGAGATTCTGTACAAGCATCTTGCCCAGGTACTGCAGCATGCCCGGACAAAACCAGGCGAGCATGAGTCCATTACGGGGCTGCAACATCTCGATAAGGTTATCAATATCGACCAGTCTCCTATCGGACGAACGCCGAGATCAAACCCGGCCACATATACCGGGGTCTTTGACGCGATCCGCGATGTTTTTGCGCAAACGCCGGAGGCCCGCATGAGGGGTTACCAACCGGGGCGCTTCAGCTTCAATGTCAAGGGCGGGCGCTGCGAGGCATGCAGCGGCGACGGGATAATTAAAATTGAGATGCACTTTTTGCCGGATGTTTATGTGCCTTGCGAGGTCTGTAAGGGTAAGCGCTATAACCGCGAGACGCTCGAGGTTAGATATAAGGGGAAATCGATCGCGCAGGTCCTCGAAATGACAGTTGATGAGGCTGCCGAGTTCTTTCAGAACCACCCGAAGATTTACCGCAAAATCAAGACTATGCAGGACGTTGGTCTTGGCTATATCCATTTAGGACAAGCGGCGACTACCCTGTCCGGGGGCGAAGCCCAGCGGGTCAAGCTTTCTACTGAGCTGAGCCGGCGAACCAACGGAAAAACCCTGTATATCCTCGATGAACCGACGACAGGCTTGCATATAGCCGATATTCACAAGCTGCTCGGGGTCTTAAACCGGCTTGTCGAGGCCGGCGATACGGTTTTAGTTATCGAGCACAATCTTGATGTCATCAAGACCGCCGACTACTGTATCGATCTAGGCCCGGAGGGCGGCGAAAAGGGCGGCAGGGTCATAGCTGCCGGGACGCCTGAGGAAATCTGCCAAAACCCGGACAGCTATACCGGAGAATATCTGAAAGAGGTTATTCAACCCGGACCGATAACTCTGTGAACTGATAGCTCTGCAATAAGTTAGAGCTATAATAAGAGCGGCAATATGCCGGAACTGTAATATGCTAGATATGCAACATGTTAGATCTGTAACATGTTAGAACAATAATATATTAACGCTGCAACATAATGGTGGTGAATAAAGCATGCTTGAAGAAAAGCTGAATAACCTGCCGGATAAGCCTGGGGTATACCTCATGAAAGACCACAAGGGCGGTATTATCTATGTCGGCAAAGCGATCAACCTGAAAAACAGGGTTAAATCATATTTTGTTTCACAGCATGCAGATTCTCCGAAAACCAGATTACTCGTGCAAAACATCTGTGATTTTGAATGCATTCTTACGGATACCGAGGTCGAGGCTCTGATTCTCGAGAGCAACCTCATCAAGAAACACAAACCAAAGTATAATATCCGGTTGACTGATGACAAGCACTATCCCTACCTCAGGGTGACAGTGCAGGAAGCGTATCCGCGCATTGAGATTGTGCGCTCTATCAAAAAAGACGGCGCCCGTTATTTTGGACCTTATACCGACACCGGCGCGGTCAATGAGACATTGAAGCTTTTAAAAAGAATTTTTCCGGTGCGTTCCTGTAAACAGGCTGTTTTCACGCGCCAGGAACGGCCTTGCCTGAATGCCCATATCAGACAGTGCCAGGCCCCGTGCTGCGGGTTAATCAGCAACGAAGACTACCGGAAGATTATCAATGAAGTGATCCTTTTTCTCGAAGGTAGACAGGAAGACCTTATCAGACGGTTTAATCTCCGTATGCTAAAGGCCGCCGAGGAACTGCAGTTTGAAAAAGCGGCTGAAATCAGAGACCAGTTGCAGTCTATCGAAAAAATTATCGAGAAGCAAAAGATTATCTCCGAACGCCTTGTTGATATGGATGTAATAAATTATGCGAGGAATGAAAACGAGACGTGTCTCGAGATTTTCTTTGTCAGGAGAGGCAAGCTGCTCGGGCGCGATCATTTCTTTATTGAAGGGCCGGCAGGTATATCCGGCCAGGAAATTCTCACGGCATTTCTGAAGCAGTATTACAGCAGGACTGAGTATGTTCCATTGGAAGTATTGCTTCCGGAGACAGTTGAAGAGAAAGCGGTGCTTGAAACCTGGTTAGCGGAAAAAAGGGGCGCTCGTGTCAGCCTGAAAGTTCCACAAAAAGGCGATAAACGCGACCTGCTTGAGCTGGTAGGTAAAAATGCTCAAGAAAGTCTGCAGCAGGAATTTAGGACGAAAAGGCATCAGGACAAAAAGGGCCGGGAAGCTCTGAGCGAAATTGCCCAAGCCCTAGCTCTGCCGACCGAGCCTGTGCGTATCGAGTGTTATGATATCTCACATATCCAGGGAACTCAGACTGTTGCGTCAATGGTTGTTTTTGAACGCGGGAAAGCTGCTTCTGCAGAGTACCGGCGTTTTAAAATCAAAACAACCGATGGCCCGGACGATTTTGCAGCGATGGCTGAAGTAATTAAGCGCAGGCTCAGCAAAGCAAGCACGGGTGATGAAAAATTCCAGACGTTGCCCGATTTGATTATTGTAGATGGCGGTAAAGGGCAGCTCTCCGCCGCACTTGCAGTAATGGAAGGTCTCGGCTATGGCGCGTTGCCGCTGGCTGCGCTCGCCAAGGAAAACGAATGGCTCTTTGTCCGGGGTAATCCCAATCCGCTTATTCTCCCGCGTGATTCTCAGGGGTTATATCTTTTGCAGCGCATACGCGATGAAGCCCACAGGTATGCCATCACCTATCACCGCCTGCTGAGAGGGAAACGCAGCCTGTCCTCAGCTCTCGATGAAATACCTGGGATTGGACCAAAACGCAAAGCGGCGCTGTTGAAACACTTTGGACTCTCGCTAAAGAAAATAGCAGGGGCTTCCAGCGAGGAGCTTGCCGGAGTTGAAGGTATAAATAATGAGACAGCCAGGCAAGTCTGGGACTATTTTCATCCGGCGGAAATACAATAAGCTATGGGATAGTAAAACAATAATCTATCCGATAGAAAAAGGGTAAATTAATATTTTTCTTTCGGGGTGGGGAGGTTAGTAAAAATGAAATTATTGATACGCTGGCTTTTCAATGGGATTGCCTTGGTATTTACAGCCTATTTGCTTGAGGGGATAGAAATCAGCGGATTTGGCGCTGCACTTGTCGCCGCACTGGTTTTAGGGATCGTCAATGCGATTATCCGCCCTGTTTTTCTTCTTTTAACGCTGCCGCTTAACTTACTGACACTGGGGCTATTTACTTTTGTAGTAAATGGAATTATGCTGATGCTGGCTGCGGCTGTTGTCAGCGGCTTTGAGATTGATGGCTTCTTTTCAGCCCTGCTAGGGTCGGTCATACTATCTTTAACCAGTTCGCTTTTGACGTCGCTGGTCAAAGATAAGAACCGCTAAGCGAAGAACGTGGAGGTTATAACATTGCCTAAAGTTAAACTAATAGCGATAGATCTTGACGATACCCTGCTGCGCACGGATTTAACAATTTCTGCACGCGCAAAAAACGCGATTATGAGCGCAGCTCAAAAAGGCATCTCCATTACGCTGGCTACCGGGAGGATGTACGCCTCGGCATTGCCTTTTGCACAAGAGCTTAACCTTAATCTGCCTTTGATTACGTACCAGGGTGCGCTCGTCAAATATGCCGATGGGCGTCTTGTTTACCATAAGCCTTTGCCGCAACAGCTAGCCAGGGAGCTTGTCAGGTTTATTCTGCCGTATGGCTATCATTTAAACGTTTATATGAATGATGAACTATATATGGACAAGGATTCACCCGAGGGACGCCGTTACGTTAACACTTCAAAAGTGCCGGTACACCTTGAGGAGAATCTCGTGGATAATATTAACGTGGACCCGTCAAAGCTGCTCATTATTGCCGAAGAACCCCAGCTTGATGTACTGGCTTGTGAGGTTAGAAATGCGTTTGGGGATATTGTAAACATTACCAAATCAAAGCCGTATTTTCTCGAAATTGGTCATGTTGAGGCTTCCAAAGGCTTAGCGCTCAGAGACCTTGCCGAAAGTCTCGGTTATTGCGCCGGTGAGGTTATGGCCATTGGGGACAGTTGGAATGACTTCGATATGCTCGAGTATGCGGGTTTTAGCGTTGCTATGGAGAATTCTATGCCGGAGATAAAAAAAATAGCAAAATATGTAACGCTGAACAACGATGATGACGGTGTAGCAGAGGCGATTGAGAGATGGGCGTTGTAATATACAATATTTAACAATTTATCCATAAAAAAATCTAGATATAGCAGGAATTTGAATTTCTAAGTCGAAATAAGTCAGTAATGTAAATATGTTGTTTGTGCGGTGATAAAAAAATGAACAAAAAGATTTCGCGTAAAACACAAAGGGACATGGAGCTATTAAGAAGAGAATTGTATATCGCAGTCAATGGCAGACAGGAATTGCTTACCACCAGAGAGGTCTGCGAGGTTAGCAACCGGCTTGATAAATTGATCGTTAAACATATGTGTTCCGGTAAAAATTGCCGAGAAATACAAGCTTAAGACGCCCTCATCCGGGGCGCTTTTTTGATATAATGGCTAGTGAGAGTGCGCACCATCGAACTGTGTGAATTAAAAGACTGACAAGGGCACCTGCTTCGGTTTATAATGTAAGCAGCACAAGATAATCAGACGTATGAAAAAAGAGGCAGTTCTCATACTATTTGTACGGGTATATTTACGGCGAGTTTGCTAACGGAGGCGCTGCTGACAGTGAAATTCAGCGGGGATTACCATACGCATTCAACATATAGCGACGGGCACGGGACGGTCAAAGAAATGGTCTTGGCCGCGGTCAAATGCGGACTTGCCGAGATAGGGCTCGCCGACCACGGACCCGCTAATATCGGGACCGGTATTAAGAACGGGAAGACCCTGCTGAAGATCCAAACAGAATTGGAGGAGTTGGGATTACAAAATCCGGGCATTAAGCTTTTGGGTGGAGTGGAAGCCAATATAGTCAGTCCTGACGGGTTTATAGATGTTGAAAAAGATGTGCTGGCGCGGCTTGATTATCTCCTGGTCGGACTGCATCCCTATGTCATCCCTCAAGGGGGCGCAGGATTGAGTTGGATTATCGGCAATCAGGTTGCGGGAATAAGAAGGTATAAGAGCCGGATAAGAAACCAGAATACTAAAGCCCTGATAGGGGCGGTATACCGCTATAAGGTGCTGGCTGTCACTCATCCCGGTTTAAAAATGGAGATAGATATCCCTGAGGTAGCGCGGGCTTGTCAAATCAGGAATACAGCGTGGGAGATAAACACCGGGCATAAACATCCAGGATTTTCAGAAATACTGGAAGCCGCAGCGTCTGGTGTTGATTTTATTGTAAATAGTGACGCCCATTTTCCAGAAACAGTGGGGCGTTTAGAATATGGCGCCCAGATATTAGAGAAAGCAAGGGTGCCCATTGAGCGTATTCTTAATGCTATGGAGTAGGAGGGATTCCGGTGATAACACAGCAAAGCGCTCCCTATTTAATTATTACCGGCCTTTCCGGTGCGGGCAAGACTCACGCCATACGCGCACTGGAAGATTTGGGTTTTTTTTGTGTTGATAATCTGCCCCCTTCACTTCTCCCTAAGTTCGCCGAGCTCTGTTTCAGCGCCGAAGGGAGAATCCGACAGACGGCTATTGTCATAGACGCCAGGGGAGGGGAGTTTTTTGACGATTTATCCCAGGCCCTTCTTGATATGCGGGCTCAGGGACAGCATTACGAGATTCTTTTCTTGGAAGCCAGCACGGAAGTCCTCGTAAAAAGGTTTAAGGAAACGAGGCGGCGACATCCCCTCTCCAATCACGGCCGCCTGCTTGAGGATATTCTGCTCGAGCGCCAGCGTCTTGAAGGGCTGCGGGGTATAGCCAACAAAATCATCGATACCTCGAATCTTACGACCAACGAATTAAAGACACAAATCAATGATCTATATGGTCCTGAGAATGAAAAAGTCAGGATGCATATCACGGTGATGTCGTTTGGCTATAAGTATGGGCTGCCGTTAGATGCTGACCTCGTAATGGATGTGAGGTTTTTACCAAATCCCTTTTATATTCCGCTTTTAAAAGAGCAAACCGGGCATGACGCAGGAGTCCGTGAATATATCATGCAATCTCCGGTAACGACTGAATTTCTCAAAAAGTATAGCGATTTGCTGACCTTTCTTCTCCCACATTATTTAAAAGAAGGCAAAACCCATCTGGTTATAGCTATTGGCTGTACAGGGGGACAGCACCGCTCGGTGATGCTTGCCAACAGTCTTTCGGAAATGCTCTTTTGCAGTGAATACAAGGTTACAGTCAGACACCGCGATTTGCCGAAGTCAGGCGCGGAAGGGGAGAATATATGAAATTATTAAACCACCGGACAGAAAACCTTTACGAGGAGCATTACCTGAAAAGAGGGCCACACATTGCCGTAATCGGCGGCGGTACAGGTTTATCTGTTCTTTTGCGGGGGTTAAAAGAATACACATCGAATATTACCGCTATAGTCTGCGTCACCGATGACGGAGGAAGCTCCGGCAATTTGCGCGGACAATTGGGTATCCTGCCGCCGGGTGATCTGCGCAACTGTCTGGTAGCGCTGGCCGATACCGAGCCGATAATGGAAAGGATCTTTAATTATCGGTTTAAGGAAGGTGATGGTCTGGCCGGCCATAGTCTGGGGAATTTACTTATTGCAGCTATGGCGGATTTATCAGGCAGTTTTGAAACAGGCATAAATGAAATAAGTAAGGTTCTGGCTATCCGCGGCCGTGTGCTGCCTTCGACGCTAGAGAACATTACTTTGGCGGCGGAGCTGCAGGATGGCTCGATCATTAAGGGTGAGTCCAATATCTCGAAGTCAACAAAACCTATCAAAAGGGTTTACAGTGTTCCTGCCAGTTGTACACCGCTGCCGCAAGTACTCGAAGCTATCCTTGATGCAGACGCGATTATTCTTGGCCCCGGAAGTCTATATACAAGTGTCATTCCGAATCTTCTTGTTCCAGGGATTATTGAAGCTATACAAAAGGCTGAGGGATTAAAGATATATGTCTGCAATGTCATGACACAGCCTGGAGAGACAACGGGGTATAAGGCGAGTGACCATCTTAGGGCAATATACTATCATTCAAAACCTGCTTTGGTAGAGGCAGTTATAGTTAACAACGGGCATATACCCTCATGCTATAAAGAAAAATATGCCCGCGAAAGGGCCGAAGCTGTCGAGACCGACAGCGAAGCGTTGAGGAACATGGATGTAAGGGTAATAGCCGCACCGCTAATCAGTGAGAATGGTTATATCCGCCATAATCCTGAGGTTCTTGCGGATACTATCATCAAAGAGATTGTCAATAATAAAGGAGCAAATCTGGCCCAAACGGGTAAGCGAAGATACCTATAACGTAAGGGGGGTTCAGGTTGTCTTTTTCTACGCTGACTAAAGATGAGCTTGCCAGGATATTTCCGGAGAAGAAGTGTTGCCAGCTAGCAGAGCTGGCAGCTCTCGTAAGGATGGATGGTACAATCACGATAAGCCCGCAGCACAAAATAGGGCTGCATGTGAATACGGAAAATGCTGCTGTGGCAAGAAAAATCTTTCGTCTGGCCAAGCAGGTATTTCAGCTCGAGGTTGAAATACGTATTCAAAAAAGAGAACGTCTGAAGAAGAATAACTTATATCACGTGCATCTTTTGTCTCACCCGGATATGAATGATATTCTTAAGCAGCTTGGTATTTTAAGAGCAGACGGGACTATCATGGCTGAAATAAAAAAATCCCTCATCAGCAGCCAGTGCTGCCGCCGCAGCTATTTAAGAGGGGTATTCCTCGGCGCAGGCTCGGTTAACAGCCCGGAGGGCAATTATCATCTGGAAATAATTACGAACAGCACAGAATACGCCAAAGCCCTCGTAGCGCTTATTGACAGGTTTAGAGATATCCGGGCCAAGGTGAGCGGCAGGAAAAAATGGAACGTTGTTTATTTGAAAGAAAGTGAACAGATAGTATCATTTTTAGGAATCATCGGTGCTCACCAGGCTCTGCTCAATTTTGAGAATACCAGAATAGTCAAAGGCATGCGTAATCAAGTAAACCGTCTTGTCAACTGTGAAACCGCCAATCTCAATAAAACTGTGGATGCCTCGCTGAAACAGGTTGATAACATCATGTTTCTGGAAGGGTTGATTGGTCTGGATAAGCTGCCGATTCGCCTGCAGGACATTGCCCGATTGCGCCTGGCTAATCCCGATGTCAGCCTGAAGGAATTAGGCGAGATAATGGAACCGCCGATAGGAAAATCAGGGGTAAATCATCGTATGAGGAAAATTGAGGAATTAGCTGAGGAGCTTAGAAAATGTACCGGTGAATTTGTTAATAAAGAAAAAATAGATAAAAAAACAAGATTGTGATGTATTTTAGAAAGTATTTTAGTATAATTGATTAATGAGTCAGGAGTAATTAAGTTGGAGGTGAATGATATGGCCTATTTGATTAGTGAGGAGTGCATCTCTTGCGGAGCTTGCGAGGCCGAATGCCCTGTTGGCGCTATTAGCGAGGGTGATGGCAAGTATGTGATTGATCCGGAAAAATGTACCGAATGTGGGGCTTGCGCTGATGTTTGTCCTGTCGGGGCGCCAGAGCAGGAGTAGTTGAACCTTTCATAACATTAAGAATAGAAAAAGGCGCTGATTAAAGCAAAGTGCCTTTTTTTATTCTCTTTTTTCGACACAAATTGATAAATCATTTGTTACGTTAAATTTAGAATAAGCAAAAATATCAAAAGAGTGATATAATATATTTATGTCTGCATAGAATATAATGACAAAAACTACCAAAATGATTTTACTTTGTCCGCGATAACCTGGGGAATAATACAAATAAAAATATAGTAATAAAAATAATGAGAAAGGAGAAAGTATATGGATTTAGGTTATAATCTGCGGTTAGAACAACAACAAAAGTTAATCATGACTCCGGAGTTGCGCCAGGCCATAAAGATTCTCCAGCTCTCTTCGGTTGAATTATCTGAATATGTCAATCAGATAGTTTTAGAAAATCCCTTGATTGATATTAATGAAGAGACACCACCTGTCACCCTTGAGAAAAAGGCGCCCTTGCCAGACTGGGGAGAATATTTGCGGGGAACGCATGACTTATCTGTGCGTAGTCTGCCCAGAGAAGTAAAAGCAGAATTCCCGCTTGAAAATTTAATTACTAAAGGTACGGATCTACACGAATACTTGCTCTCGCAGCTAGGTTTTATGTCTTTAAGTGCGACTCAAAACAGGATTGCGCGTTATTTGATAGGCAATCTTGACTCTTCGGGGTATCTTGTCGTGACAATAAAACAAGCGGCGCATGATTTAAAAGTTTCTCCTGAAAAGGTAGAAGAGGCGCTCTCGATAGTTCAAGGCTTTGACCCTACCGGAGTAGGAGCCCGCTCTCTCCGCGAGTGTATTCTTATTCAGCTTAAACAGAAAAACATCAATGATCAGGAATTGATTGACATTGTTGAAAACCATCTCGAAAATATAGCTTCCGGGCGGTTGAATAGGGTAGCCCAGTCTTTAAGTATATCGGTATCAAGGGTTCAGGAGCTTGCCGACATTATCAAATCTTTAAACCCCAAACCGGGGGCGTCGTTTGGCAACGGCAGTGAAACCCGTTATATTGTACCCGATGTTATCGTTGAACGTATGGATAATGAATATATAATCGTTATTAGTGATAGCCGTATTCCACATTTAACTATCAATAATACTTACAAGGCTATCCTTGACAGCAAAAGGGGAGCCGATGATAAAACGCGCAGTTTTGTTGAGAATAAGCTTAATCAGGCGCTTTGGCTCCTGCGCAGTATCGAACAGCGCAGGATGACAATCTACCAGGTTACGAGCGCGTTAGTGGATTTACAAAGGCCGTTCTTTGATTGCGGGATGAAATACCTTAAGCCGTTGACATTAAAGCAGTTGGCTGAACAGATTAATGTTCACGAATCGACTGTGAGCAGGGCTACTTCCAATAAATATCTGCAGACACCGCATGGGACTTTTGAATATAAATTTTTCTTTAATCCCGGTCTTACTACTACGGATAAAGGGGATAGCGCCTGTTCCGAAATTATTAAGCGTACATTACAGGAAATAATTAAGACAGAGGATACAGCTAAGCCATACAGCGACCAAAAGCTTGCCGACATCATGCAGGAACGCGGAGTTTTAATTGCGCGCCGAACGGTAACAAAATACCGTGAGGAATTAGGGATTCCGAATACCGTCTATCGTCGCAGATACTAAAAATAATGTTATAGTCACTAGCGTAATAGCCAGTAAAGGCAAAAGATATTGCCAGTTACTGGCTATTATTTCAAGAATTTTACTTGTATACCACAGATAATTTTGTTAAAGTTATCTGTAAGGGCGGATACTTTTATTGGCGGGACGGAATATTGAATAGCGGGACATAAAATGACCCGAGGTGGTTTTATTGAAAGATAGGATCGATCTATTGAAAACGTTTGCTCCGGAGTTAATAGTTCTGATCGAAAGAAGGTATAATATACTGCGGGCTATCAGTTTGCACCAGCCTATTGGCCGGCGCTTGCTGGCTGATAAGCTTTCTCTGGGGGAACGGATTGTCCGCAGTGAGCTTGACTTTTTTAAAAACCAACAACTCCTGGTGTTTGAGGCAGCAGGGGTTTCTTTAGCGCCGGAGTGTGAACGTTTGCTGATCCAGCTCGGTGAATACGTGCATAAATTACGGGGTTTGGTCTCTTTAGAAAGGTATCTTGCCCAGAGGTTGTCACTAGAGAAAGTACTTATTATTGCCGGTGACCTCGACAGGGATCATGATTCATTTCGCGAGCTTGGCAAACTTGCCGGAGGATTCATCAGGGACACTATCGGTGAGGAATGGGTGATTGCAGTTACCGGCGGAACGACAATGGCCGAGGTCGCCCGTAATATTCCGAGGACTTCCGGAAAATCAAAGGCATTGGTTGTTCCTGCCCGCGGGGGATTGGGTGAAGAGGTTGAAATCCAGGCCAATTCCATTGCGGCGGAAATAGCACATCGCTTAGGGGCTTCATATAGGCTGCTTTTTGTACCGGATGGTGTAAAGAGTGAAGCGCTGGAAGGGCTTTTGCTCGATCATAGGGTGCAGGAGGTTATCAATTTGACAAAAGGAGCTAATCTGTTGCTCCACGGTATTGGCGCTCCTCAGATAATGGCAGCCAGGCGCGATTTTGACTGGCAAAAAATGCTTGATTCCCTCGACGAAAAACCTGTCGGTGAGGCGTTCGGCAATTATTTTGCTGCAGATGGCACAGTGGTTTTTGCCACGCCTACAGTTGGCCCCACCCTCGAGGAACTGGCCAGACTTAAGCTCGTAGTGGCCGTTGCCGGGGGAGAGAGTAAGGCTGAAGCAATCATGTCGGTAATCAGGGCTGGTTTTGTGAAAATATTAATTACTGATCAAGGCGCAGCCCAACGCATGCGGGACAATCTTGAGAAAGCTGATTAACAGAAAACATCCGGAATAAAAGGTGAAAGGGGTAGAATTATATGAAGAAAATTGGGATTAATGGGTTTGGCCGCATAGGAAGGAATGTTTACAGGGCGGCTATGGCCTATGACAACATCGAGATCGTGGCTGTCAACGACCTGACAGATGCCAAAACTCTGGCGCATCTTCTGAAGTATGACTCGATCCATGGCCGTTTCAACGGTGACATCCAAGCGGCGGAAGGGGCTATTATTGTTAATGGCAAAGAAGTAAAGGTTCTGGCTGAGAGGGATCCGGCTAAACTGCCGTGGGACAAACTAGGCATTGATATTGTTATCGAGTCCACCGGACTTTTCACAGACGCCCAAAAAGCCAAAGCACACCTGGCAGGCGGCGCCAAAAAGGTAATTATCTCCGCTCCGGCCAAAGGAGAAGATATTACGATCGTGCTGGGTGTTAACGAAAACAAGTATAAACCGGCGGAACATAACATTATTTCGAATGCGTCATGTACGACAAACTGCCTTGCTCCGCTGGTCAAGGTTCTGCATGAAAAGTTTGTTATTACGCGCGGCTTTATGACAACTGTTCATTCAATCACGAATGACCAGCGGATTCTGGATTTGCCACACAGCGATTTGCGCAGAGCCAGAGCCGCCGGGGCCTCGATTATACCAACAACAACCGGCGCTGCGAAGGCCGTTACTTTGGTTATGCCGGAGTTAAAAGGTAAATTGAATGGGATGGCGATGCGCGTACCGACGCCAAACGTCTCGGTCGTTGATTTTGTCGCGGACCTTGGCCGAAATACTACTGTTGAAGAAGTAAATGCAACTTTTAAAGAGGCTGCAGCTACTTATCTGAAAGGAATCCTGGACTATTGTGACGAGCCCTTGGTCTCCAAAGACTTTAACGGTAATCCCAACTCTTCAATTATCGATGCTCTGTCAACTATGGTCTTGGATGGTAATATGGTTAAGGTTATCTCCTGGTATGATAATGAATGGGGCTATTCCTGCCGGGTCGTTGATTTGGCTGAGTATATTGCCAAGTCAATGTAGAGAGTATAGTTTCAGCTCAAGTCCATCGGACAGTCGCAAATGGAAAGGGGTCTTTTGTGAAAAATGGATAAAAAGACAGTTCGCGACATAGGCGTAACAGGGAAAAAGGTTCTCGTGCGTGTGGACTTTAACGTACCTTTGCACGAGGGGATAATAACTGATGATACCCGAATGACTGCGGCAATGCCCACAATCAGATATTTGCAAGGAAAAGGCGCTAGGATTATCCTCGTCACACATTTGGGCAGACCCAAAGGTAAGGTTGTTGCGGATATGAGCACCAAACAGCTGGTCCAACATCTGGGCGAGCTGCTCGGCGAGGAAGTACTTTCAGCATCCGACTGCGGAGGAGCTGATTCACGAAGGATGGTCTCCGGCTTAAAACCAGGGCAGGTTGTCTTGTTGGAAAATGTCCGCTTTTATGCGGGTGAGGAAAAAAACGATTTGGATTTTGCGAAAGCATTGGCTGCGTTGGCGGATGTATATGTAAATGATGCTTTTGGCACAGCTCATCGTGCGCATGCTTCTACGGAGGGAGTGACCCATTTCTTACCGTCATGTGCCGGGTTATTGCTTGAAAAAGAGCTGGCAGCGCTTTCATTTGCGCTCTATAAGCCGGAAAAACCGTTCGTGGCTATTTTCGGCGGCGCCAAGGTCAGCGATAAAATCTCTGTTATCGAAAGTATGCTCAAGAGGGTCCAACATATACTTGTAGGCGGGGGGATGGCTAATACCTTTCTTAAGGCTGCCGGGTATCAGACAGGCAAGTCCCTTGTTGAAGAAGACAAACTTGATGTCGCGCGGACTATTCTTGAAAAGGCAAAAGCCACCGGAGTGGAAATTGTTCTCCCGCTTGATGTGGTAGTAGCCGACCGCTTTGCGGCAGAAGCCCAAGCAAAAACAGTGGATGTGACCCAGATACCTGCCGACTGGATGGTTCTTGATATTGGCCCCGCTACGGTCGAAGCATTTGCCGCAGTGATAGAAAAAGCCCGGACTATCGTGTGGAACGGACCTTTAGGGGTGTACGAATTCGAAAAATTTGCGGCAGGAACAAATGCGATTACCCGGCTGATTGCCGGCGCCAAAGCCAAAACTATCGTAGGCGGCGGCGATGTGGTCGCAGCTGTCGAAAACGCCGGACTGGCCGAAAAGATATTCCATATCTCGACCGGCGGCGGCGCTTCGCTGGAGTTTCTCGAAGGCCGGACTCTGCCGGGTGTTGCTGCTTTGGAGGATAAGGTAGGAGGAGATAGTAGTGATGAGAAAACCAGTTATAGCGGCAAATTGGAAAATGCATAAGACTATTAAAGAGGCGGAGAGCTTTGCCGCCGAATTTCCACTTGAACCGGATTTGTATGACCAGGTTGAGGTTGTCATCTTCCCGCCATTTACTGCTCTTTTTACCGTAAATGAGGCTCTGAAAGGAACTGGGATAGCATTGGGCGCCCAGAATATGCACCCGGATGAGAAGGGTGCGTTTACCGGAGAAATATCGCCGCTGATGCTCAAAGATGCTGGGTGCAGTTGTGTTATACTTGGCCATTCCGAACGCCGCCATATTTTTTTGGAAACGGATGAATTTATTAACCGCAAGGTCAGAGCCGCTTTCAAGCATGGCTTGAAACCTTTCCTTTGCGTCGGCGAGACACTCGAAGAGAGACAGGCAGGTCTGACTGAAGAAGTATGTGCGAGACAATTGTCCGGTTCTTTAGCCGGGGCGAATGAGCATGAAATAGCCGCGATGGTTATTGCCTATGAACCGGTCTGGGCTATTGGCACAGGTATCAATGCGACTAGTGAGGATGCGGAAAAAACAATTGCCTTTATTAGGGGCTATCTCAAAGAGAAGTATGGTTCCGAAGCAGCAGAGCAGGTACGGATACAATATGGCGGCAGTGTCAAACCTTCCAATATACAGGAGTATATAAAGTGTGAAAATATCGACGGCGCTCTGGTTGGAGGGGCAAGTCTGGAGATCGATTCCTTTTATAATCTTATTAAAGGTGCACTCTAGGCAGTAGTATACATGAGGGAGGAAAGCAAATGCCTTATAAACCTGTGGTTTTGATGATTTTAGATGGCTGGGGCATCTCTCCCGATTTAGAAGGCAATGCTATAGCGCTGGCTTCCAAGCCTTGCTATGATAACCTGCTTGCCGAATACCCGCACGCAACTCTTGACGCCTCCGGGGAATGTGTCGGTCTGCCGTCGGGGCAGATGGGTAATTCAGAGGTTGGACACTTAAATATTGGGGCAGGCCGTGTTGTTTATCAGGAATTGACGCGTATTAACAGGGCGATCCGACTTCGGGAATTTGAGAAAAATCCCACACTTCTTGCGGCGTTCGCAAAAGCCGCAAAGGGCAATAAACCCCTGCATTTGCTGGGGCTGCTCTCCGACGGCGGGGTGCACAGCCATATCAATCACCTGTTTGCGCTGCTCGACCTCGCGAAGGCAAAGGGCTTAACTAACGTGTTTATCCATGCTGTCCTGGATGGGCGCGATGTCCCTCCGGCCAACGCCGCAGAGTATATCCTGGCTCTTGAAGCCAGATTGAGGGAACTCGGGATTGGGAAAATCGCTACAGTTTCCGGACGCTACTATACCATGGATAGGGATAAACGCTGGGAACGCGTACAAAGAGGATACGAGGCCATGGTTGCAGGGACAGGCAATAGAGCTTGTCTGGCTATAGAGGCGCTCGAAAAGGCTTATAGCATGAAGTTAACCGATGAATTTGTCGAGCCTACGGTTATTGTTGATGAAAAAGGGGAGGCCGTGGGCAAGGTTCAGGCGCAAGATGTTATGATCGTGTACAATTTCCGTGCAGATAGGGCAAGACAGATATCATACGCTTTTACAGACCCGGATTTTCAGGGGTTTGAGCGAATTGGCGGTTTTCTCGACCTTTATTATGTCTGTTTAACACAATATGATGCGAATATTAAGGCTCCGGTTGCTTTCGCTCCGCAAAACCTCGACAATACTCTCGGCGAGATTGTCAGCAACGCCGGTCGTAAGCAACTGCGGATTGCAGAGACGGAAAAATATGCGCATGTTACTTTCTTCTTCAATGGCGGTCTCGAAGAACCTTACCCCGATGAGGACAGAATTCTGATTGCTTCGCCGAAGGTGGCTACATATAACCTGCAGCCGGAGATGAGCGCGTACAAGGTCGCCGATAAAGTTGTTGAAAAAATCAACGAATCAGCTTATGATTTGATAGTGGTGAATTTTGCCAATGCGGNNCGGAAAGTACGACGTCATGATCCTGAATTTTGCCAATGCGGACATGGTCGGACATACCGGACAACTTCAGGCCGCGGTGGCTGCTTGCCAAACGGTGGATGCCTGTATCATGAAGGTTATGGAAGCTGTTTTGATTAAAGGAGGCGTTCTTTTGATTACGGCCGATCACGGGAATGCCGAGCAAATGCTCGATAGCGAGACTCATCAGCAGTTCACGGCGCATACCCGTAATATGGTTCCGGTTATACTGGTAGGTAAAGATGTCCAGAAACTTCGTTTGAGAGACGGAACCTTGCAGGATGTTGCACCGACACTTCTTGTGCTTCTGGGCATAGACAAACCCGCAGAGATGACAGGGGACAGCCTTATTCTTAAGGAGACAATAAGTTAGTGAATAACAAAATTAAGTTCGTAAATAACAGGGGGTGTATCTAGTGAGCAGTATTGTTGATGTTTTTGCCCGTGAAATTCTGGATTCGCGGGGGAATCCTACAGTTGAAGTGGATGTAACGCTCGAAGACGGTTCATTTGGCAGGGCGGCTGTTCCTTCGGGAGCATCTACCGGAGCTTATGAAGCGGTGGAGTTAAGGGATGATGAGAAAGACCGCTTCCTCGGGAAAGGGGTAATGAATGCGGTTACTAATGTTAATACGATTATTGCCCCGGCGCTTATGGATGCGGATGCTCTCAATCAGGTGGCAATTGACACCATGCTCATAGAGCTTGACGGAACGCCGAACAAGGGAAAACTCGGGGCTAATGCCATTCTTGGCGTTTCCATGGCTGTCGCGAAGGCTGCCGCAGCTTATGTCGGTCTGCCGCTTTACCGTTATCTCGGCGGCGTAAATGCCAAGGAAATGCCGGTTCCGCTCATGAACATCTTAAATGGCGGAAAACATGCCGATAATAATGTGGATATCCAGGAGTATATGGTAGCGCCGGTCGGGGCGGCTTCGTTTGCCGAAGCGCTGCGTATGGGGGCTGAGGTTTTTCATACACTTAAAAGTGTCTTAAAGAAAAAAGGCTATAACACGTCTGTTGGGGATGAGGGCGGGTTTGCACCGAACCTGAGCTCTAACGAAGAGGCGCTCGAGGTTATTGTCGAGGCTATCCACAAGGCTGGTTACAGACCGGGCGAAGACATCTGTCTGGCTATAGATGTTGCGGCAACCGAACTGTTTACGGATGGGAAATACGTTCTGGCCGGGGAAGGGCTGTCCATGACTTCAGCACAGATGGTGGAGTATTATACCTCGTTAGTAAACAAATACCCGGTTATATCTATAGAAGACGGTTTGTCTGAAGATGATTGGGAAGGCTGGGGGCTGATGACTCAGGCTCTGGGCAAAAAAGTCCAGATTGTCGGGGATGACCTTTTCGTGACCAATACGGAAAAGCTGGCCAGAGGTATTGAACTGAAGGTCGCGAACAGCATACTTGTGAAGGTAAATCAGATCGGTACTGTCACGGAAACATTGAATACTATTGAAATGGCGAAGAAAGCGGGTTATACCGCTGTAGTCTCGCACCGTTCCGGTGAAACAGAGGATGTAACTATCGCTGACCTGGTTGTGGCCGTTAATGCCGGGCAAATCAAAACAGGCGCTCCGTCACGGACAGACAGGGTAGCCAAGTACAACCAGCTTTTGAGGATCGAGGAAGAACTGGATGAATCGGCAATCTATAAAGGACGCCGCTCCTTCTATAACCTTGGCGTATGATAATAGAAGTTGTATCACCTAAATTGATGTGATACAATATCGTTGTTAACTTTGTCGGGGGGGTGTTGTTATTGTTTAGAACGGTCATTCTAGTTCTGCAGATTATCGCTTCGCTTGGTCTGATTGCTACTGTTTTGCTGCAGTCAGGGAAAAGCGCCGGTCTGTCCGGGGCTATTGCCGGTGGGGCTGAAACTTTCTTTGGGAAAAAGAAAGGGCTGGATGATTTATTGAGTAAGTTGTCCTTAGTCTCTGCTGTAGCCTTTATGATATTCACTTTATTGTTATCTGTTGATTTCTTGAAGTAGAGTTTAAGGAGGAAGTATAGAAATGAATTTTACATTTTGGGCGCCGTTGGCCGGTGTGGCGGCCCTTTTGTTTGCTTTTTATCTTACGCAGCGTATTAACAAGGTAAGTCCGGGCAACGAAAGGATGCAGGAAATTGCTGCGGCTATCCATGAAGGCGCAATGGCCTTTTTATTTCGTCAGTATAAGACTCTGGTTGTCTTCGTCATTGTTGTGGCTGCGGTAATTTTGACCGCCGGGTTCATGACTACAGGAACTGAGAGCCTGCAGCCGGAAACAGCAATCGCTTTTGTTATCGGCGCGATCTGCTCGGTTACCGCAGGGTATATCGGCATGAACGTAGCCACCAAAGCCAATGTCCGGACGGCTAATGCCGCGCAGGAAAGCGCCAATAAAGCCCTTGGAGTTGCTTTTTCCGGCGGCGCCGTTATGGGGATGTCCGTGGTAGGACTTGGCCTTATTGGCCTAGGGATTGTAACTTTTCTCTTTGACAATCCGAGCACGGTTAATGGGTTCGCTTTAGGCGCCAGTTCGATCGCTCTATTCGGACGCGTCGGCGGCGGTATCTATACGAAGGCAGCTGATGTTGGAGCAGATCTTGTTGGTAAAGTTGAAGCAGGTATCCCTGAAGACGATCCGCGCAATCCTGCCGTTATTGCCGATAACGTAGGTGATAATGTTGGTGACGTGGCTGGTATGGGTGCAGACCTGTTTGAATCATATGTCGGTTCAATTATCGCCGGTATGGCGCTGGCAGTGGCGCTTGGTCTTGGAAGAAACGGGATTATCCTGCCGATACTCATTGCCGCAGCCGGTATTATAGCTTCAATCATTGGTACCTTCTTTGTCAGAACCGGAGAGGGAGCCGACGCCTCCAAAGCCTTAAACATGGGTAACATGTCGGCGATGGTCGTATCGTTGATTGCTACATATTTTCTTTCAACAAAATTGTTGCCTGCCGAGGGCGAGGTAACTGGCTTTAATGTCTTTATTGCGACGGTTGCCGGTCTGATCGCCGGTTTTGCGATCGGTAAAATAACGGAATACTATACCTCGAGCGATTATAAGCCTGTTCAGGGTATTGCCAAGGCCTCACAAACAGGGGCTGGTACTAATATCATCGCCGGGCTTGGCGTGGGCATGATGAGTACGACCCTGCCAATTATCGTTATCGTTATTGCGATACTCGTCTCGTTTAAATTTGCCGGTCTGTACGGCATTGCCCTGGCGGCTGTTGGGATGCTCTCAACTACCGGGATGGTGGTCGCTGTCGATGCCTACGGCCCCGTAGCAGATAACGCGGGCGGTATTGCCGAAATGGCTCACCTTGATCCGAAAGTCAGAAAGATTACAGATGCTCTGGATTCAGTCGGCAATACTACGGCGGCAATCGGCAAAGGCTTTGCGATTGGTTCTGCAGCCTTGACGGCTCTAGCGCTGTTTAGTGCGTATACCAAAACTGCCGGTATCGCGAGTATAGATATCATGAATCCGGCTGTTGTCGCGGGGCTCTTTATTGGCGGTATGCTGCCATTTGTGTTCTCGGCGTTGACGATGAATGCGGTTGGCCGGGCAGCATCTGAGATGATTGAAGAGGTCAGAAGACAATTCCGCGAAATCAGCGGGTTAATGGAAGGTACCGCCAAGCCGGATTATGCTAAATGTGTCAGCATCAGCACGTCCGCTGCGATAAAAGAGATGGTAGTGCCCGGTTTGCTGGCTGTAGTTGTCCCAGTTGTAATTGGGCTGATACCCGGTCTTGGGAAAGAGGCGTTGGGCGGTTTATTGGCCGGAGCCCTGGTAACCGGATTTCTGCTGGCCATCATGATGGCCAATGCCGGCGGCGCCTGGGATAATGCGAAGAAATATATTGAGAGCGGCCAGTATGGCGGCAAAGGTTCCCCAACCCATGCCGCAGCAGTAACCGGTGATACTGTCGGCGATCCGTTCAAGGATACGTCTGGTCCGTCGATTAACATACTGATCAAGCTCATGACTATCGTTTCGCTTGTGTTTGCGCCGCTGTTTATGTAAATGCCGCACCGATCATCAGAAAAGCAATATTATTGAAGCTGCCTCATCTGAGGCAGCTTTTCCTATATACTCTCAGAAGGGCAAGCGTTTTTAAAAGGGTCGCCATTTTACAGCCAATAGGCTATAATGGTAAAAAGGTAAATAAGATGCAGCAGCGCAAGGAGGTATTTGTATGGAGTATCGTTCTTTAGGAAAAACCGGTCTGAAAGTATCTTTCCTGGGTTTTGGCGGAATACCGATACAGAGAGTCACCGAGCCGGAGGCATGTAAGATTGTTGAGGCATGTGTAGAAAAAGGCATCAATTTTTTTGATTCGGCGCGTGTTTATTCGGATAGTGAGAGGAAAATCAGGCAGGGCATAAAAGGCAAACGCGACAAGGTAATCTTAGCAACAAAATCCATGGCCCGTACCGCCGGTAAGATGACGGAGGACATAGAGAAAAGCCTCTCGGAACTGGGGACTGATTATATAGACTTATATCAGTGTCATAATGTTAGTTCGCAGGAGCTCTTGGACGAGATAATGGCTCCGCACGGAGCAATGGAGGCTTTGCTGAAAGCCCAAAAAGAAGGGAAAATAAGGTTTATCGGCATATCTGCGCATAGGTCTGAAGCATTACTAAGCGCTATGAAAACAGGCGCTTTTACGACAATCCAGCTGCCCTATAATTTTATTGAGCGTTACCAGGAGGAAAAGGTTTTACCGTTAGCGCACGAACTGGACATGGGGATAATTGTTATGAAACCCCTGGCTGGCGGAGCCTTAAGCAGGCCGGACCTAGCCTTAAAGTTTCTTTCGACCAAGGATGTGTCATCGATAATACCGGGTATAGAAAGCCTGGAGCAGCTCGAACAAAACCTAGACGCAGTTTTACAAAGGAAGTTGCTGACAGCGGATGAACTGGAGTATATGACCAAAGAGGCGGAAAAAATCGGCAGCCGGTTCTGCCGCAGGTGTGATTATTGCCAGCCCTGTCCGCAGGGGGTCAAGATCAGCAGCAGTTTTATCTTCCATGGCTATTTTGAACGCTATGACATGGCAAGAATGGGACAGGACCGCTATCGCCAATTACCGGTAAAAGCCGATGCCTGCATTGAATGCGGGCTTTGCGAAACACGTTGCCCTTATAATCTGCCGATCCGCGAAATGCTTAAAAAAGCCCATCGGGACCTGGGATAGGGGGAGATAGATTTGGCCTTCAACTATGACCACAACTGTTTTTGCTGTGGAGAGCGGAATGCCCGGGGACTACAGCTGAAATTTGTCAAAGAAGGAGACTATGTGCGCACCACTTTCGTACCAACCGAGGTCTACGAGGGTTATCCGGGTATCATGCATGGCGGAATTACGAGCACAATACTCGATGAAATAATGTCGCAGTGTCTCAATTATCTTGGATTGCTTGGCTTTACAGCGCGGCTGGAGGTTCGCTTTCGTCACCATGTACCCCTCAACCGGCCTGTTTGTTTCGAGGCCCAGATAGTTAAGCGAAAAAGCAGCCTCGTGGAAACATGCGCAAGAGCAATACTGGCTGATGGCAGTATTGCCGCCGAAGCTACCGGCAGGTTTATGCTAATTTCCAGAGAGAAGCAAGCAGGACAGCCGGGTAGTACTTAGCATAACAAAAAAAGCAGTGCAGCTATCCCAGTCGGAATTGGCTGCACTGCTTCAATTTTATGTTTATTCATTCTACCTTTAATTGACTGGATTTTTCATCCCAGAGTACATCCGCTACTTTACCCCAGGCCCTCGAGACATGCTGCAGCTTGTCGGTTAATTCATTGACGGGCTCTTCGTCGATAGGCTGTGTGGAGTGAGCATTGGCGTTGTGCACCATAGCCTTGAGTTTATCAGGGTTATCCATGAGCGGGCACGGACGCAAGTGGTTATGATTAAACGGCTGCTGTTGTTGGTATTGTCGGAATAACGGTGATTTGAGGGCCTCCAGGAGCGAAACTTCTTTAATGTTCACGTTGGAATAGTGGATAAAGGCACAGGGCTCGCAATCACCGTGCGCATTAATGTGAAAATAGTTACGCCCGCCGGCTATACAGCCGTCTACGTATTCGCCGTCATTCCAGAAGTCTAGCGCGAAAAGGGGTTTGGTAGCTCTGATTTCATGGATGCGCTCATACATATATTTGCGCTGTTGCGGTGTTACAATAAGTTCAGTGGCGCTATCTTTGCCGACCGGGACGTACGTAAAGTACCACGCAAACAGACAACCCTTCTCAATCATATAATCTACAAATTCATCAGAGGCGATTGAATCCGTGTTTTTACTGTGATAACAGCAGGAGTATCCAAATCCTGCTCCCTCTTCGCGTAGGATATCCATAGCCTGGATGACTTTTTGATAGGTGCCCTTGCCCCTGCGCATATCTGTAGCTTCTTCGAAGCCCTCGATGCTGATTGCAAAGACGAGATTACCCACTCGGACGACTTCCTTAGCAAACTCCCTGTCAATCAATGTTCCATTTGTAAAAGACAGGAAAGCGCAGTCCTGATGTTTTTCGGCTAATCTGATCAAATCGTGCTTTCTTACGAGCGGTTCGCCGCCTGAATATATGAACATACGCATGCCCAAGGCTTTTCCCTGATTGATAATACTATCAAGGTCCTCGAACGAGAGGGAATCGCTTTGAGCGTATTCACCTGCCCAACAGCCAATACATTTGAGATTACAGGCTGATGTTGGGTCCATCAAGATCGTCCAGGGGATGCTGCAGCCATGTTCCTTTGCCAAACTCATGGCTTTAGGTCTGCCGACCAATGCTGATCTGATCAGAAAATTCGGCAGGAAAGTTCTGCGAACATTAGGATGTAGGCTCGTTATCGTCTTTACGGCTAAACGGCTCCAGTTGTTGTTGGGGTCTTTAAACTTTTCCCTAAAAATTTGCAGTCCCTTTTTGTAGTCATTATGTGTGGGGATTCTGTCAACCAGGTCTAAAAGTTTCGGAATGTTTTCCACAGGATTCTTATCGAGTAGTTTTAAAACTTCCTCGAACGCAAAAACACTGAGTTCCTCTTTAATTGTACTCATGATACTCTCCTCCTAAGATAATTGTTTAAAACTTATATAAATGCTAAAATTAAATCAATATTAAATATTGGAAGCAGGCGTATTTATTGGGTTATTGTTGAGGTGTATCTTAGTATATCTTCTTATCTAGAATTGTACATATTGCGAAGCGATATGTCAACGGGAAATAAAAATTAACAGAAAAATTAGAAAAGAACATTGATTGACACATGAAGGATTAGGGATATAATTGGTATATAGAAAATACTGGGATAGTTATAACCAAAGCTTGGGAGGCATAATAAAGATGATTAGCCGTTTGGAAGCGCTGACACTGTTAGAAAAAAATGTTGGCAACAAAAACCTGCTCAAACATATGTATGCTGTAGAGGTTGTTATGCGGGCACTGGCCAGACATTTCGGAGAAGATAAGGAATTGTGGGGCCTGGCGGGATTACTGCATGATATTGACTATGATGTGACCAAGGATGATTTTGCGCAACACGGTCTGGTTGGAGGTCTGATCCTTGAAGAAGCCGGATTGCCTGCAGAACTTGTCTATGCGGTGAAAAGCCATAATTGGTATCACGGTCTGGCAAGGACAAGTCTTTTGGATAAAGCTCTCTATGCGACCGATCCCCTGACCGGGCTAATTGTAGCGGGGGCGCTGATCCATCCGGAGAAGAAGCTCGGAGTGATTGATGTGAACTTTCTGATCAAGCGTTTTCACGAGAAATCCTTTGCGCGAGGCGCCAATCGTGAGTTAATTGCCAGTTGCAGTGAGATGGGATTATCTTTAGATGAATTTATTGGTATCGGGCTCGAAGCCATGCAGGGTATTCACGAGGAGCTAGGCTTATAGAGCTTTGAAAATGGGCAGTCTAGTATTGACTGTCCATTAAATATATGCTCTAAAATAAAATAAAATACTGGGAGATTGTGATGATTACCAAAGAAGAATTACTAGAATACCTGCTCGGGAATTTGCAGAAACCGATGACCACAGATGAGATTATTAGCGCCTTGGAGCTTGATGACGGCGGGCATTTGAAGATTATGCTGGCAGAGCTCGAAGAAAAGGGGCAGGTCATCCAAAACCGTAAGGGGCGCTATGGTCTGCCGCATAAAATGAACCTTGCTGTCGGCAGAATTCAGGGAAATCCCAAAGGCTTTGCTTTTCTTATCCCGGATGACCAGAAGCAGCAAGATGTTTTTATTATGAATGAGGATCTTAACGGTGCGATGCACAATGACCGGGTTATTGTGCGTCTCTATCGGCACCTGGAAGATGGCCGAAAGCGTGAAGGGCAAGTCATTCGTATTTTGAAAAGAGCGAACGAACAGGTTGTCGGCACGTATGAAGAAAGCAAGAACTTCGGTTTTGTTATACCGGATGACAAGCGTTTGGGGCAAGATATTTTCATCCCGAAAAATGATAGCGGCGGTGCGGGAAACGGGGATAAGGTCGTAGTAGAGATGCTGCGCTGGCCGGAGCCGCGCCGTAGTCCGGAAGGTAGGATTATCGAGGTTCTAGGCCATAAGGACGACAAGGGAACGGACATCCTGTCCATTGTACGCAAGTACCAGCTGCCGGAGAAATTCCCGGAAAAAGTTATGACTGATGCGGAAAATATTCCGCTGTCGGTAAGTCCCGGTGAGTATAAAAAACGCAGGGACTTACGGGATCTGCCGATGGTAACGGTTGACGGAGAAGACGCTAAGGATCTGGATGACGCGGTCAGTCTCGAAATACTCGATAACGGAAATCACTATCTCGGTGTGCATATCGCTGATGTCGGGTTCTATGTACAAGAAGGCTCGCTATTGGATCAGGAAGCTCTGAAGCGGGCGACAAGCGTTTACCTTGTGGATCGCGTCATCCCAATGCTGCCGCCGCGGCTGTCAAACGGCATCTGCAGCTTAAATGCGAATGAGGATCGCTTGGCTTTATCGTGCTTCATAGAAATCAATGAAAATGCGGAAATAGTGAATCACGATATTTGTCAGTCGGTCATCCGCGTTAAAGAAAGAATGACGTATACTAATGTGAGAAAGATACTCGAAGATCAAGAGCCGGACCTGATTAAGCGGTATGAGGCTTATGTAAAAATATTTGAGCAAATGCGCACGTTATGTCTTTTACTGCGCGGCAAAAGACTGCGGCGCGGGGCTGTTGACTTTGATTTTCCCGAGGCCAAGGTCAAACTCGATGAGGAAGGAAAACCATTGGAAATCGTGAAACGGGACCGTTCTATCGCAGAGATGATCATCGAAGAATTCATGATTGCTGCAAACGAGACTGTTGCGGAGCATTATACCTGGCTCGAGGTTCCGTTCCTTTACCGCGTACATGAAAAGCCAGGGCTTGATGACGTCACTGAGTTAAATGATTTTCTAGGCGCTTTTGGGTACTTCGTCAAAACAAACAGCCGCGGCGAGGTTAGTCCGCGTTCATACCAGCAGGTTGTCGAAAGAGCTAAGGGACAGCCGGAGGAAAGGGCTGTCAATATGACCATGCTGCGTTCGATGAAACACGCCCGCTATGCCCCGGAAGCACTCGGCCACTTTGGTTTGGCAGCAAAATATTATTCGCACTTTACTTCGCCAATCAGACGCTACCCTGACCTGGCCATCCACCGGGTAATCCGTGAGATAATTGAGCAAGGGGCTATTACGCCGGAGAGGCTGAAGAAGTTGACCAAGCTCATGGCCGAATACGCGGAACAATCCTCGCTGCAGGAAAGAATTGCCGAGGATGCCGAACGTGAATCGGTTGATCTGAAAAAAGTGGAGTTTATGCAGGATAGTATCGGACAGGTCTTTACCGGCTTTATCAGCGGGGTCAAATCCTTTGGCTTTTTTGTCGAACTGCCCAATACGGTAGAAGGATTAGTCCATGTTTCCTCGATGAATGATGATTACTACCTGTACAACGAGAAGAACCTTATGCTCATCGGAGAGCATACGAAAAAGGTTTATCAAATCGGTGATGTTGTAAAGGTCAAGGTCACGCGCGTACTGATTGACGAACGCAATATTGATTTCGAACTGATTCCTGAATGACCGTTATCCGGTAGACTTCCCACAAAATGAACACGCCTTGCAATCAGTCCGCCTTGACTTAAAGGTCAGAAATGGTATAATTAAGAAGGAAAGAAAGTGAA
>DIVP01000049.1 GCA_002422465.1 Peptococcaceae bacterium UBA6129
GGAAGTACTTGTCAAAGAGATCATCTCCTTTGAGATAGTACTCGGGATGTTTAACGGTCAGTGATCGCGAGGCGTAGAGAGCATATTTGTAGTTCGGGTTGTAAGCAGCCTTGAAGGCTACTTCGAGCCAGGCGTCCTCATGTATTTTCATCGCAACAGCATTTATGTCACTTATATAGGCGCATTGATTGGCGTCACTCCAAGACACTTCAGCGCCCAAAGCTTCCGAAACGAAGCGCAGCGGCACGAGTACCCTACCGGATATGTTGCTTGCCGGCACGTCTATTGTGACAGGAATACCGTTTTTCACGGCTGCCCCGCCCACAATAAGTTTGACCTCAGTCTCTCCTTTGACGGCAGTTACGGTCTGGGTTTCTTTGTCCCAGTCAACTTCAGCGCCAAGGGCTTCAAAGATGACACGGACCGGGACAAGCAAGCGACCGTTCTGATTGACCGGCGGCACATCAAAGGTCAGCTCAGTATTATCTACTACCACTTTTATCCCTGTATCGGCAAATACGGGCAAGCACAGGGCAAATAGTAAAAATAGGGTAAGATATAAAACCTTCTTTTTCATTCGCTCCACCTCTTTCCTACCAATCATAGCGGATTATTCTATAATCCTGTATATTCTCGATAAACTCAGTTATCGGTATGCCTTCAGAGGGATTGGGCGGGTTTATTTTAGTGGTAACAAAAGCATCTGGGGAAAGCTCCGCTATCCTTTTAAGGGTGTTTATTGCTTCAGCTTCACTCATGTTCGTGAGGATTTGATTTTGGGGTTTGTTGAAATATGATGCCTCCGCAATAAGAATCCAGCCTTTATTATTAATCACTGATGTAAGAGTCGGTTTGTATCTGTTTGTTGCTAGATAATCACCATTTCCCCATCTAAGATTCTCAAAAGATCCTTTGCTGTTTTTATAATACACAGGTGTAATAACATGTGCACTACTCATAGTAGCCCATTCTATAGCTGCCGAAAAATATTCTACGTCCTTTAAATCAGCTACTGTTAAAATCGACATATCCTCAATCGAACCGTATAAACACATACCCACCTTGGCAAGGTATGTATCGTCCATGTTAAAGTAATAGTTTTCAGGTTCACTTGTTATTAACAGACTCGTACCTTTGCCATACAGTTCAGTATCAACATATTTAAAGTATTCGCGAGTAATTGCCATTCCGACCATTGCTATTTGATCTCCACTATTATCATTTTGGGATTCAAGTAAGACTTGGAGTTTTGCTATAGATGCGAGATATGAGGTAGCTGGACAGACAAGGTTACTTATATGTCCTACAAATGAATCCCTTGCCAGCAACAGCATTGGCGCTCTGTTCGTATTTGTAACAGAAGCATAATCAGGACATAGTTTGGAATAAATGGAATAATGCCATCTCCAATCTTCCATATGCAGTTTACCAGCAAAAAACAAAGCCCAGGTCTGATCCAAGTCCCCGCTCAGTCCGGTATTTTGTTTCAGATACTGCACAATACTCTTTTCTGTCTCCGTCAGCTCCGGCAGCCCATCCCCAGTCGAGTATTTGCCCACAATACCGGCAAGTGTCGTATCGCTCCCTCTATCGTCCCGATCCATCAGGGGATACCAGACCTTCTCCTCATTGAAAACGAGGGCAAGCTTACCGACCACTTTTTCCGCTGTGCTCCCGTCGTCATTCAAAAGCTTCCCGTCGGAACTCAGGTATGTATAGGCCGTGCCGTCTTCAGTGAAAAGAAGGTAGGGCTTTTTGTCATGGTACTTGAAGTAAAGAAATTCCGCCTTTGATATCGAGGTGGCCTGCCAGTCGGTTCCTTTGAGAGCGCTGCCCATGAAGTGCATTCTCATGTCGATGTAGGGCAAGAATGCTTCGGTGTGGTAGATGTTATACCCCACTTTACGGTGATTCTTGATATCAAAGCTCGTTTCCCAGTTGAATTTGTTGCCGGAATTCTTTTCTATATCTTCAAATATTCTATCCTGTTCCTGAGTATTCTGAGTTCTTTCGAGGTAATACCGCTCGGAGAGCGTCCGGAAGTACTTGTCAAAGAGATCATCCCCCTTGAGATAGTACTCGGGATTCTTAACGGTCAGTGATCGCGAGGCGTAGAGAGCATATTTGTAGTTCGGGTTGTAAGCAGCCTTGGAGGCTACTTCGAGCCAGGCGTCCTCATGTATTTTCATCGCAACAGCATTTATGTCACTTATATAGGCACATTGATTGGCGTCACTCCAAGACACTTCAGCGCCCAAAGCTTCCGAAACGAAGCGCAGCGGCACGAGTACCCTACCGGATATGTTGCTTGCCGGCACGTCTATTGTGACAGGAATACCGTTTTTCACGGCTGCCCCGCCCACAATAAGTTTGACCTCAGTCTCTCCTTTGACGGCAGTTACGGTCTGGGTTTCTTTGTCCCAGTCAACTTCAGCGCCAAGTGCTTCAAAGATAGCCCGTACCGGAACAAGCAAGCGGCCGTTCTGATTGACCGGCGGCACATCAAAGGTCAGCTCAATATTATCTACTACCACTTTTATCCCCGTATCGGCAAATACGGGCAAGCACAGGGCAAATAGTAAGTATAGGACAAGATACAAAACCTTCTTTTTCATTCGCTCCACCTCTTTTCTACCAGTCATAGCGGATTATTTTGTAATCCTGTATATTCTCAACAAATTCAGCTATCGATATGCCTTCCGAGGGATTAGGTGGATTTATTTTAGTGGTAATAAGCGCGCCCGGAGACAACTCCGCTATCCTTTTCAGGGTGTTTATTGCTTCAGGTTCACTCATGTTCGTGAGGATTTGATTTTGGGGTTTGTTAAAATATGATGCCTCCACAAGAAGAATCCAGCCTCTATTATTAATAACCGCCGTAAGAGTGGGCTTAGCAGGACTCACAAGATAGTCACCCGATCTCCATCTACGATTATCGAAGGAACCAATACTCTGTTTGTAATATACAGCAGTAACAGCATGTCCACCACTTTTGTTTAAATCATTCATAGATAACGTATAGTATTCTACCTCTGATAAATCGGCTAATGTTAGAATTGCGGTATTTTGGATTGAACCATATAAACAATTACTGACCTTAGCATAATAGGTATCATCCATGTTAAAAAAATAATTTTCAGATCTATTCGTTATTAGGAGATAGGTTCCATAACCAAATAACTTTGTATCAATGTATTTTAGGTATTCAGCAGCAATTTTTCCCCCTAGATACTGAATATACCTACCGGTTTGATCCTGCAAAGCTTCCAACGTTATTAAAAACCTTGCATAAGCTGCTGTATTAGATGCGGCAGGACAAATAAGATTGCTTATATTTATGATATAGGCATCTCTAACTAGAAGAACCATCGGTGCAGTATTTGTACGTTCAATCGGGCCATATCCAGGGCAAATTTTCGAATATATTGCTGAATATCGCCGCCAATCCTGCATATGCAATTTCCCAGCAAAAAACAAAGCCCAGGTCTGGTCCAAGTCACCGCTCAGTCCGGTATTTTGTTTCAGATACTGCACTATCCTCTTCTCCACATCTGTGAGCTCCGGTAGCCCATCTCCAGTCAAGTATTTGCCCACAATACCGGCAAGGGCCGTATCGCTCCCTCTGTCGTCCCGTTCCATCAGGGGATACCAAACCTTCTCCTCATTGAAAACGAGGACAAGCTTACCGGCTACGTTTTCCGCTGTGCTACCGTCATCGCTGAGGAGCTTCCCGTCGGAACTCAGGTATGTATAGGCCGTGCCGTCTTCAGTAAAAAGAAGGTAGGGCTTTTTGTCATGGTACTTGAAGTAGAGAAATTCCGCCTTTGATATCGAGGTGGCCTGCCAGTCGGTTCCTTTGAGAGCGCTGCCCATGAAATGCATTCTCATGTCGATGTAGGGCAAGAAAGCTTCGGTGTGGTAGATGTTATACCCCACTTTCCGGTGATTCTTGATATCAAAGCTTGTATCCCAGTTGAATTTACTGCCGGGATTCTTTTCTATATCTTCAAATATTCTATCCTGTTCCTGAGTTATCTGGGTCCTCTCAAGGTAATACCGCTCGGAGAGTGTCCGGAAGTACTTGTCAAAGAGATCATCCCCCTTGAGGTAATACTCGGGATGCCTGACGGCCAGACTCCGCGAGGCGTAGAGTGCATATTTATAGTTGGGATTATAGGCGGCTTTTGAGGCTACGTCTAGCCAGGCGTCCTCATGTATTTTCATCGCAATAGCATTTATATCGCTGATATAGGCGCATTGATTCGTATCGCTCCAGGCCACTTCTGCCCCTAGCGCTTCCGAAACGAAGCGCAGCGGCACAAACACTCGGCCAGAGATGTTAGTGGCTGGTACATCGATAGTGACTGGGCTTCCGTTTTTTACGGCTGTCCCACCCACAACCAGTTTAATCTCAGTTTTTCCCTTGACGGCGGCTACAGTCTGAGTTTCTTTGTCCCAGTCCACTTCAGCGCCCAGAGCTTCAAAGATGGCCCGCACCGGAACAAGCAGCCGTCCGTTCTGATTGACCGGCGGCACATCAAAGGCCAGCTCGGTATTATCAACAACAACCTTTATCCCTGTATCGGCATATGCGGGCAAGCACAGGGCAAATAGTAAAAATAGGGTAAGACATAAAACCTTCTTTTTCATTCGCTCTACCTCTTTTCTACCAGTCATACGGATAATTCAAGCGATTTAATCCCTCAAAAATCAAGCGTTTAGGAGTATAAACGATGAGCAATTTCATTAACATGGACACAGCCGAAATATTCATCTCGGCTAACTGCAATCTGAACTGCAAATATTGCTATATCTCGAAAAACGAAAGCATCCCAGAATTGGACAACAAAGTTATATCCGCCCTTGAAGACGGCACATACTTGCAAGCCCTGAAAAAATCGTTTCCGGATCCCGGCAAGCTTAAAAAGCTTGAGCTATGGGGCGGTGAGCCTCTTCTGGGCATGAAGGTCATAACGAAGCACATCAAGGAATACTTTGACTGTTTCCCAAACCTGAAATCCATTTACCTCTCAACGAATTTTGCATACCATGTGGAGGACTTACTGTTGTTCCTGCAAAAGCTCTCAGAGCTGGACCGGGAAATAGCCATAGAGATACAAATCTCCCTCGACGGCCCGGCGCCTGTTACGATGCTGAGCAGAGGTGCGAAGGTCAACGAACTTATTGAAGCCAATCTGGAAATGTGCGCGCAGGCGTTATCTGAAATAAACCTGCGCAAGGTCAAGGTCAACTTTAAATTTAAGTCTACCCTTTCTCTCGATAATATTGATTATCTTTCCGAGAGAGAAAATGTTATCGCTTACTTCAGCTACTTTGCCAAAATTGCCGAAAGGTTCAATCAAAACTGTATCAATAAAAATATATCCTTCCGATCCGGTTCCATGCCAAACTTTGTTGTTCCGGGTCAGTACACTACCGAGGATGGCAGGAGGTTTTTCGAGCTAATCAGGACCCTTGAAGACACCCACGAGTACTGCAAGTCTCAGGGGCTTCTACAAAACTACTCCACGTTCAATTTTTTAAATAACAATGTTAAGAAAGCTATAACAATTTACAACAAGGGCTTTAAAAATATGCCGCTGGGCTTCTGCGGTGGTTTGAAGAGCAAAGCTGCGGTTCTTTATGACGGCAATATGATGGTCTGCCACCGGGCCTTCTTTGATTACCACCAGGAATACCGGGATCGTGTCAAGGAGAACAATGACCTGCTTGAGAGAAAAGTTATGTACAATCCTAACTCGCTTGTGGAACATGCGGCAAGGTACAGTATGCTAAATCCCTCCGATGAACACGATTTTGCTAAGATTAGCAGAAGAATGGAATTCATCTACAAATACCAGAAGCTCCAAATTAGCGCAATCATGGCCAATATCTGTGAACTTGCTTACTGCGGCCAGGTGGACAGCATCTACCTGCAGGACGAGGAGCTTCTTGCGAAGTCTGCTCTCGTAGTTAAGCTCTATCCCAACTGCCTTTATGATAACATTCTCACTACCGGCAGCTTCTATTTGCGGGATTTTTCTCTCGTCAGGCTTTTCTGCAACGGGGCTCTGGAGTATTTGTTCAGCAAGATAAATTCCAGTGTTTGTCAGTCAAAACAGAACCCGACGCAGACTGCTATTCCGGGAGCTTGGTCGGACCGGGAATAAATATCGGAGCATATTCAGGCAGGTTATAAATAGTATTGACTTCAAAACCCTGCGGTAGATAAATCAGCCCGGAATTTCCCATGTGCGCAATAGGCAGCACGCTATCTGTTTTATAACTAACAATAATCGTTACTGTTAAACCTTTCCGCTCGCTCTTGCACAGATTAGAGTATTCCGACAAGTCATCTACTGTGTAGATAATACCTTGTGCCGCATAACTCCGGGTCGGAAAACTGGAAAAATCAATTATATAATACTTGCCCTGATGTCTGATGTAGTTGATATAATGGCCGCCTTCTGTCGGGCCAAACGAAATCTGAATTATGCCTGTTTCCTCATAATCATTCTTTAAGATATAATGCGCAAAATTTGCAGTAGAACCGCATATTCCCTTGTTGCTTATGATCGCCTGTTCCGCACTCTCGTTGTGGTGCCATATATAACTGCCTTCCTGAATCCTTATATCATGACTCCCATCTGCCCTTGGTTGATTGTCAAAAACATATTGGTTTACGTGCATATAGCGAATCAAATCGTAAACATTGTCAATTTTTTCCTGAACTCGTTTCGGGTCTTTAGCTATATACAGCAGTTCCGCTTTTGTGAGTCTTGGGTCTCCTAATTCCTTCGGGACAAGAAAATTAGCCAGGTCGGAATAATTGTCATAGGTTAACATGAGTTCCTTTGTACTCACGATTTCATTGTTGTTATCGTCAATTGCTTTTACTTCAACAGCCAGATACTGCGCTTCAGGATGTCTGCAGCCCAGTCTAATTGTAAATACCTCATTTTTTAGATACGTTCGCCCTTTGAATGTCCTCTCTAAAAGGCTCTTTTGAACAGTTACGGTTTCATGGATGACATTCCTGTCTTTATCCAAAAAGGAAGATTTAAATGAATATATTTCCGTGCCTATATTATTAACGCTTATGTAATAAACCCCTCCATAATTGTTTTCAACGCACAGGTTAACCGGGTCCACATCAGTCCAAATCTCAATCTGTGATTTCGTAATTTTTTCAGGAATATCTTTTTCTTTGATGCTAACGGTTCTTATACTGCTTTCCCAGGAAATATCCAGGTTTAAAGCCTCCACCATGAATCTCAACGGTATCATGGTCCTGCCGGCTACAGTCAGAACAGCTACGGTGTCCATCTCAAGGGTTGCTCCGTTTACTTTTGCCTTCTTATCGTCAATCGTAAACAGTACCCTTTTTTCACCTTTAACGATGCTTATTTTTTTATTTACGCCATCCCACTCAACCAGAGCACCCAGTTTTTCTGCCAATCTAATTGGCACCATTGTCCGGTTGTTTTCATCAATATAGGATTGCTGATCCTGCAAGTCCGCGTTTGTACCATTAATTAGGACGCTTATTTCTTGTGTCATCGCTATATTTGCAGTTGATGTTAACAGTAACAACGTGATGCAGAATACACATAAGAAAAGTATTCTTCTCATTTTTTTACCCCCTCAGGTTTATTTATATCTCATTTTTCAAAGCCATAAGGCTAGAAACAAAAAACCAAGTGAAAAGAGGGATTATGCGTGTCATTAAGCTTTAAGGAACAGAACGACCTGGCCTTTGCGTCTTTTTTGGACAGGTATTTCATTGACAACTTCAAAAAGCGACCAAAAGATAACAGGCGAGGCATGGAAATAATCATTACCGCCGACTGTAATTTAGAATGCAAATACTGCTACCTGCAAAAAAGAAAAGAAGCTCTTTATCCGCAAGATATCAGAGAGCCTGAGACAATTCTCAAAAACATCGGCATTCTGTTTGACTGGATCATCAAGAATGGACTGAGATTGAAGATTGACCTGTTCTCCGGCGAGATTTTTAGTGGTACTCTCGGGCTAAAGGTACTCTGGCTCATATACGATAAGTATAAGAACGTACCGGATGACAACCGGATCCTCCGTATCATGATTCCGACGAATATGAGCTTTCTAACGGACGCCGAACAGACCAAAAAAGTGGTTGAGATACTGGAAAAGCTGAAAGGTCTGGGCATAACGGTGTCGCTTAGCGCTTCGATTGACGGAAAGCATTTGGAAATAAACAGGCCCTATAAAAAGCAAGAAGAAGACCGCAATGATGAATACTATGAAACCCTTTTCCAGTTTCTTGATGACTTCAACGTAGGGTGTCACCCGATGGTCAGCAGCATGAACATTGCTCACTGGAAAGAAAACTACCAGTGGTACATCGGTATGCTTGATAAGTACAGGAAAAAAAGTACGCTCCCCCTTGTTCCAATGATGCTTGAGGTGCGCGATGATGACTGGACCGATGAAACGATCAAGGAATACCTCGCATTTCTTGATTATGTTGTAAATAACGAATTTGCCAGAACAGGGAAAGATGTAAAAAGCTTCGCCCACCGGGTCTTTGTTAAGCCTTTGATAGCATACGACAACGTCAGTCTCATCCAAAGATACGGCCCCAATAACGGCATAACCTGCGCTATCCAGAAAATGCTTTATGTCCGGGCAGGTGACCTGGCTATCGTACCCTGTCACAGGACGATGTACGACCCCTTCATCCTCGGCAGGTTTGTTGTCAAAAATGATGAGATAGTCGGCGTCGAGGGCAGCAACGTCGCTCTTGCTTATGCCATTCATTCGATGAAGGGCGAACTGCAGCCAGGCTGCGAGGACTGTGCCATTGAACCGCTCTGCACCAAAGGCTGTCTGGGGTCACAATTTGAGAGTACCGGGGATCTGTTTGTTCCAGCGGAGAGTGTCTGCCGCCTCTATAAGGCCAGGACAGTATTTCTCTTAAATAAATATCTCGAAATGGGCATCCTGCAGGAAGGTTTCAATATTCTGCCCGAAAAAAGCAAAGAAACGCTCGCACGAGTTTGCAGGGAGGTGGGTATCAATGCTTAGACTCGTCGAACTCTACTTCAATCATAGTAATGATGCAAAAGTAATTGAAGAGGTCGTTTTCTATCTGAAAACTAATCTCGATATTCTAAAGAAAACAAAGACTCTCGATAAAGAATTAATCATTACAGTTTTGCTCATTGAAAGAATCAATAAGCTGTGTCCTGATAATAAAATCACGTTGCTCCTCGAAACAATAAAGGATTACTTTTTCTTCACTTGTCTCGGCAATACACCCTTACAGGCCCATGATAACGACATAACTTCGTTTTTGCGCAAGAGCTATCTGGACCAGTTATCAACAGCCTATTCAGGTGAATCCGCCGCTCGTCATTAATTCTTCCGGTTAATCCTCTAGTTATTATATACAATTTTTCAATTTTTTACAATATTAGCGGCTATTTCAGGCCTTATGACATCATCCCTTTATCAAGGAGGGAATAAAATGGTACAAGATCATTGCAAAGACTGTGAGAAAATTGAAAACGTCAAAGAGACACTTAAAATCCATGCTGAAAAAATAGAAACAAACCGCAATGATATTGCCAATATCAAGGCGGAGGATAAAGAAACAAAGCTATACGTAAAAATGATTTTAGAGAAAATAGAGTATCTAACTCTGGGTTTTGAGAACCTCCGTTTAGACAAAGAAAAAGAGCGTACAGAAAAAATTAAAGAGCTGGAATCTAATACAAAAAAGAACGACCAGCTCTTTTCTCAGGTCTTGATTAAAAATCTCTGGTTATTACTAAAACTGCTCATAATCACCATCTCATTATTAGGCGGCCTTAAAGCCGCAGTTCTGCTGGACCTGATAAAACTCTTACCATAAGGGGGGGAATAATATTTTAATCGGTAAAATCATCTGTCTAGACCCCGGTCACGGCGGAAAGGACCGTTCCAATGTGGGATACAGTGGAAAATACATTGAAGCCGACGGGGTTTTAGACATCGCTTTGAACCTGGAACGTTCGCTTTTGGAGCTGGGAGCGAAAGTAGTTTTAACCCGTAACGAGGATGCTACCCTCTCCCTTGCTCAAAGATGCGCAAGAGCAGAAGAAAGCCGGGCGGATGTATTTATCTCCATTCACTCGGATGCCAGTGACCACGTCGGCGTGAAAGGCGCGACCGCTTACTATTCTCTCAAACCGCTGTTGGTAAGCAGGAAATTGGCTAACGCCGTCATCACCGACTACACTCAACTGACAGGCGAACCCACTCGTGGGGCTTTGTTCAGGTGGAATTCCAAAAAAAACGATGACTACTATGGCGTCCTCAGGGGTACAAGCATGCCGGCAATGATTATTGAATGTGGTTTCCATACTAATCAGTCTACCGAAGCAAGATTATTAATGCCTGAATACAGGCAAATAGCAGCCGAGGGCATCAAGATGGGCATCATCCGCTATTTTAATAATACATAGGTTAAAAAGGAGGTGAACTAATGCACCCATGACTTTTAATGAGATTAAAGATGCCGTCTTAATGAAGCTGCATGCGGAACTGCCTTCATGCAACATCTATACGGAGGCCGAACCGGGGGGGGTTGAAAAACCCGCCTTACTTATTAAGCCTATTTCTACGCTAATAGCAAACCGGCCATATTATCAGGAAAAAAACTATAAGGTCAAGCTACTTTATTACTCCCTCACTGAAACATATCAGGACTTGTGGAATATCGCCGACGCGCTGTCGCATATCTTCGGATCGGTTTTAACCGTTGACCGGAGGTCGCTTACTATCAACAGCACGAGCAGTGAAATCATTGAGAATGATGACAGCATCTATCTGCAGTTTATTTTCGAGTTTGACTGCATCGATGGCAATGAGGTGTTTGAGGTACAGACTGCTTATGGCGAGACAGAGATTATGCTTTTGCCTGAGGAATTAGGTTATACCGCCGATAACATCAGCATGATGGAAGAATTGGAATTAAAAGAACAGTACGAACAGGAGGAATGAAAACTATGGGACTGCCTGAAATCATCATCAACTTTCAGACCCTTGCAGCTACGGCTGTACAGAGAAGCCAACGGGGTATCGTCACGCTAATCCTCAAAGACGACACGGACACTTCCTTTGAATCCAAGGTCTACACTAATTCAAATGAGATCGAGGCTGCAAGTTGGACGGCAATAAATAAGGACTATATCGAGAAGGCCTTTTTAGGAGCTCCAACCAAGGTTATCGCGGAGAGAATTGCTGTGGCCGATACTGACTATAGTACCGCTCTGACCAGGCTCAAGAACAAAAAGTGGAACTACCTGGCTATTCCTGCTATTGCCCCTGGTGATGTTGCCACTGTTTCGAATTGGATAAAAACAGAAAGAGATGCAAACAAAAAGGCCTTCAAAGCGGTACTCCCCAACTCAGCCAGCGACCATGAAGGAATCATTAACTTTACTACCGATAACATCGTTGTGGGCGCTAAGACTTACACGACTGCCCAATATTGTGCCCGCATAGCCGGAATTCAGGCGGGGCTCCCGTTCACCCGCTCGAGCACGTATTACGTTTTGTCAGAGGTCGACAGCATCACTTCATCTGCTACCCCGGATGACGACATCAATAACGGGCAATTAATCCTCGTTAATGACGGAGCCAAAATAAAAATAGGCCGCGGCGTCAACTCCCTGACGACCTTTACCCCTACGAAGTCTTCTATCTTTTCGAAGATAAAAATACTCGAAGGAATAGACCTCGTCAAAGATGATATCCGGGATACTTTTGACGGCTCTTATGTTGGCAAGGTTATTAACAATTACGATAACAAGGTTCTATTTTTGGCCTCAGTCAATGCCTACCTTCGTTCACTGGCCGATCAGGGCATCTTGGATAGCAGTTTTGATAATAAGGTAGAAATAGCTCTCGCGGCGCAGAAATTGTATCTGCAAGGCCAAAGCGTCAACGTCATGGATATGAGCGACCAGGAGATTAAAGAGTATAACACTGATTCCAAGGTGTTCGCGAGCGCACAGGTTAAGTTTGTGGATGCTATGGAAGACCTGCAGTTTACGGTATATATGTAAGGAGGACTGAAAAATGAGCATTTTAAAAGGACACCAGCAACTAAACGGCAGTTGGGGTCAACTCTGGTGGAACGGGGAATTGATTATCGAGGTCGAAAGCTTTGAGGCCAAGGTCACGGCTAACCGCGAGGATGTGCCAATTGCCAACTCCCTAGATGTTGACAGTAAAATCACTTCGTTGAAAGGCGAAGGCAGCTTTAAGATAAAAAAAGTCTTCACAAGAGGCATTAACCAGATGTTAAAGAACTGGAACAGCGGCCACGATATCCGGGCACAGCTTGTTGGTCTGTTGTCGGACCCTGATACCTCGAACAAACAAAAAGAACGTGTCGTTATCAATAATGTTTGGTTTAATGAACTGACCCTCATGCAGTTTGAGCTTGGCCAGAAGCTGGAACGCGAATTCTCGTTCGGATTTACGCCTAGCGATGTGGAATTCCCCGATACTATCGAGAAAGTTTAGCAGCGGTGAAACATGAAAGCAAAGAATAAGGTGACGATAAAAGACCTCATCGCAAAAAAAGATTTGTTCGACAGCCGAAAAAACAAGACCACCGAACTGCTTATAACTTCTCTTGAGGGCACTATCACCATCCGGAAGCCCTCGCGCGAACTCTGTCTCGATGCCCTCGAAATGGATAAGTCCGGCGACCAATATCTGGTTTACAACTGTGTTACAGAGCCTAACCTGAAAAACGAGGAACTGCAAAATGAATTCGGTTGTGTCAGCCCCATGGAGATTGTCGAAAAAATTTTTGAACCAGGTGAAATCGCCTCTATAGCCAAAGCCTGTGTGGAGCTTGCCGGATATGGGGATTCTGTTAAGGTTGTTGACGAGATAAAAAACTAATCGAGAATGATGGAGAGTTGTAGATGCTCCATCATTATTTGCAAAAGGGCATCAAACCTGAATCTATACTTGGTTTAAATCTTACGGAACGGTTGTTTTATCAAGCCAGCATGGAACTATACTTAAAAGAGGAAGGGGAAAAGCTCAAACTGCTTAATCCCCTTCTTTAGCCTTTCCCTGAAAGGAGGGGATTAATTGTCAACCATTACCGTAACCCTAATTCTTAAGGATAAGGATTTTACAACTAGTATGAAGAAGGCAACTAAATGCCTTGACAATTTTCGCATAAAAGCAAACCAATGCAAAAAGGAACTTACAAGCTTTCAGACCATGGCAGTCAAGACCTCCTCTGCACTAGCCCAAAAGAATACTATTTTAGCTAAACAGGCGCTCAACCAGTTCACTAGTGGCGCCAAAAAGAAAAACAAGGATGCAAAACAGGACGATAACGAGAAAAAAGAAAAAAGTATTGCTGATGTTGCTTCCGGTCTTGTCGGAGGAGTAAAAACCGTTGCCGGCTTCGCAAAAGCTAAGGTTATTTCCGGGGTAAATTTCCTTTCCGATATGGAAAACCAATTAGGCTTAGCAGACAAAGAAAACTCCTTTACCAGCATGATGGGCAATCTCAAAAATACGTATTATTCAACAATTGCACAGATGATGGGCGTCTCTAAAAACGGGGAGACCAAAGTAGGCGGAGTATTTGATTCTATGAAAAATATTATCAAAAGTGTCACCGATTTATTAACCAAATGGAGCAATGACGGGACCATCGAGAGTATCAGCGCCATCTTTGCAGGGGGAATGAATCTTATCGCTATAGGTGTTTCCTGGGTTATTGAAAATATTGAGTGGTTAATCCCAATTGTCGGTGGCCTGGCAGCCTCTCTCGCAACTCTGAGTGTGATCAATACAGTCTCAGGCGCTATGACCGCGGCAAAAGGAATAATGGATATTTGGAAATCCTCGACATTCGCCCAGACACTGGCCACACAAGGTTTGAATACAGCCCTGCGGGCAAACCCCCTTGGCCTCATCATCACAGGTATCGGGATTGCCGTGGCAGCCGGTATCGCCTTATACAGAAACTGGGATACCATCAAAAAAGGCGCCTGCGAATTAGGGATAAGTATTAAAAATACCTTCAAATCGGCAATCAATCAGGCAATCAATTGGATAAACCTCTTAATCGAAAAAGCAAATATCGTTCTAAAATTTTTTGGCAAAGAGATTCCCACCATTCAGAAATTCGAGCTTGAACCCTCTTTGTCAGACGCCACTGTCAATAATACCTCTCCGGGCGGCAATGCGTTAGAATCTGCCAGCGGCATCAACCGCTCGCCACAGCAGGTTCCGGCATCACAAATCCGCAAGGATGCAACTATCGTTTCTGCTCGAAATAACCCCAGCGCCCCCAATACTGAAACACCAGGAGTAAATGGCACAAATAATGTCACGATTAACATTAACGGCTACAATAAATCCACGAAAGAAATAGTCAATGAACTAGTGCCGCCGTTAAAACTGGCTCTGGCCAACATGTAAAGGAGGGAGTTTTTTCTTGGACATATTTCTTTCAATAAACAATCGCGAACAGATTATCCAACTCCCTGTAGTACCTGTGGAATTCAAAATACAATCCGGTATGGATAACGAGACCTTTAAGACCATCAATCAGGGTGAAATCAAGCTCATCGGTATGCCCTCTCTGCAAACTATCAACATTGAAGCCTTTTTCCCGGGCCGAGACTATTCTTTTTTAAGGGACAGGTCCTACAGCGGCTGGGAATATGTTGAACTAATCAGCGCCTGGAAAAAAAGAAGGGTCCCTGTCCGTCTCATTATCACCGAAACCCCAATTAACATGGCCTGCACCATCGAGTCCTTTGAATACGGCCCGAAGGACGGCTCCGGAGACATCCATTACACGCTCTCTCTAAGTGAATTCAGGTTCATCGAGTTGGAACAAAGGAGCGTGTAGACATGCATGAGCTTTTTAATATTGCCGGCAACACCGAGACGAGAATCACCCCGCTGCTTGGCTCGATTACCAGACGCTCCAATATCAATGAACTCGGCGAGCAGTTGGACTTTGAAATCGCCTTCAACGATGATCGCTACTTCCCTCATAATCCCGTTTGTCTGGGCAATATCATCATCCTCCGCAACACTAATGAACTGTTCCGCGGAATAGTTGTGACGCAAAGCCAAAACTGCAGCTCACCCATTAGCTATAACTGCTTTGACTATGCTTTTTATCTCAATAAATCCAAAGGAATCTATCAATTTAACGGTACGAAAGGTAAAGAAGCCCTCGAAACAATTCTCAATGGCTTCAAGGTTCCGATTGGTACAATTGAACCGCTCGGAATCGTAATCAAGAAAATATATGCCGGTGATGTAATCAGTGATATTATCAAGGACATTCTGGATTTAGCGGCAAAAGAGTCCGGACAAAAATACCGGTTGGAAATGCGTGCAGGCAAGCTATATATCGAAAAACAAAATAACGAGATTATCAAAGCCACGTTCAAACTGGCTAATAACCTGGCTGAACATGATGTGACGACCGCTATCTCAAATCCTACCCGCAAACGCAGTATTGAGAATATGCGCAACAGTATCAAGGTTACCGGCAATGATAAAGTTGCCGCAGAGTCCAGTAACGCAGAAATGATTAGACAGTATGGGCTGCTTCAGGAAATTTCCAGTATTGACGGTAAAGATATCGCCCAGGCCAAAAATATTGCTCAAAATATGCTAAAAGACCTGGGTAAAATTTTTGAAGAGAACTCCATTGAAGTCCCGGGAGATGACCGGGTCCGTGCCGGGCGAATTATTGAGATACAGGAAATCGTAACAGGGATGAGCGGGAAATACACCATCCGGGACGTAACACATACTATCCGTAATGGCATCCACGTCATGTCCCTGGGATTGGGGGTTTTGTAGATGGACTCACTGAGCGAACTGGCAAAAATGTTCAAA
>DIVP01000070.1 GCA_002422465.1 Peptococcaceae bacterium UBA6129
ATCGTCCCGACAATAATCAGGGTATCGTTCTCCTCAAGTACGAGGTCAACCGGAGGCGAAAAGATCTCTTCTCCCCGCCTGTTAATCGCAATAATGGTAGCCCCGGTAAGGTTCCTGATATTAGCATCGACAACTGTCTTGCCAAGAAGGCCCGAGCCCTGCGGCAGTTTTACTTCCTCAACTTGCTGCAGGAGCGAGGATTTTTGAAAAGCATATTCCAATAGCTTCGATAGCTGTTTTTCAAGGTCCGTATCCATTTGCTTGCGCTTCTCAAGAAGATCATTGATTTTATTTCTCAAATCAAGGATTTCCTGACGCTCATTATATTCCGTCAAGTATTCTGTTGCAAGTTTGCTGGATTTGATCACAATCCCGCTGCCGGTTATCGCTTCAACCACGCCGATGTTCTGTAAGAGCGCAATACTTCGTCTGATAGTTTCCGGTGAAACATTGTAAGTACCGGCCAAGAGCGAACGTCCGAACAATTTTTGCCCAACACGGAATTCACCGCGTACTATTTTTTGCGCAATATCAATCGCGATCTGTTCATAGCGAGAATGTCCTGAGTCAACGCGCTGCATAGTGCTACCTCCCTTACATATTCGACGACATTATTTTACCAGAAATAAGGCCCAGTAGCAAAGATTTATATTACACAGCTCCCACCCGTTAATTCCGCTCAATCTTTACCTCCTGCCCGCCATAATGCGCAGTTATGACGACCGGTCGGAATCCGCCTATGAACATAACGAGACCCCCGGTATTAACCGAGGCTATATTTTTGTTGCCGGTATTCCAGACAGCTTTGTTTGTAACATCAACGACCGTTCCATCATTATAATATGCATCCAGCTTGAGCTGGTTCGCGCCTCTAGTCAAATTCCCTGTTATGACAAGCTTCTCGACCTGGGGCTGCAAGTCCATCGGACTCACCTCGACCGAGATTTCATCACGGAAACCGTAGCCTTCCACGGTAACAACAGCTTTCCCGGTCCGTCCGGTAAAGCTAAGCTTGCCGGCGCTGACTTTGGCCACAAACGGCTGGCTGCTTTGCCATTTTACGTTGGCGGTAGCATCCACGCTGCTGCCGTCGCTCATGACAGCGGCGGCCGTAATATTTACAGGCTTATAGCTATAGGGTATGAAGTGCTCCTTGATCCTGAGCTGGCATACCCTGCGGGACTCGGTCGTAAGGTTGTGGTTATACCCGACGACAGTATCGGCAAGCCCTAAAAAAGCGGCCTTGATTTGCACCGGGCCGCTGTTCGGGGAAAGATAAAGCCTGCCCTGAAAGATTGTCGCCGTGTCAGGTGTCGAGGAACTCCAGGCCGCAAGCTTCGTCACATCCCGCAGGCTCCCGTCACTGTACGCGCAAAAAGCCTTCGGCATGAGCGCCAAATCCGTATAGACCGGATTAACATCTATATAAAGCTTGCGCGGAACCGGTTTTTCCTCGTCCGGTACCACGATACTGATTGTATCCTCTTTAACAGTCTCATCGGAGCCGGTTCCTTTTACACTTATAGTCACAGCTCCCGGCTTGCCGGTAAAGGTGATGACCCCATCCGCGCTGATAGCTGCAACATTCTTATTGCTCACCGTCCACGTAAAACCGGTCGACTGGATAATCTGGGATCCGTCGTTATAGCGCGCCGTTACCGAGAGCGCGAGTGGCAGCCCGTCCCAATTGCTCGTATAGTTGAGACTCTGATTAATCTTCAATGCTTCAAGAAAACGCCCGACCGTGACAACGGTTTCATAATGATATCCCCCATACGATACCTTGATCGTAGTAAAGCCAGGTTTTCCGGTAAACGTCAGTACCCCCTCGCTACTGACTCTGGCGACCTCCTGATTGCTTGAGGACCAGTCAGCGGCACTGCTCTCGATTTCTTCCTCGCTGTCATTGGTTAAAATCGACACGAGCGATAATTCCAGCGGCGTCGCGGAATACTTGATCTCTTCTGTTATTCTAATACCCTTGCGCCAGACAGTATCGTCGCTGCCGTCTGTTACTGTCGTATTGACGGAATCGGATAATGCGCCAACAACCGCCTTGATCGAGACGTAACCGTTTTCTCCGGTAAACGTAACAACACCCTGACTGTTGACCCAGGCTACCCACGGATTATTTGTCGACCAGATAACCTTGTCTTCCGGCCCCAGATAGCGCGTTGTTTCGTCGCTGAGCCGCCCCAGCAGCATGAGCCGGTAAGGATTATCACTTTTGATGAGGGTTGTTTCGATATCAATAGCTTCAGGCCATGGGGCGACATTTAAGGTTTTGCGCCCGCTCACGCTGCCTGAATATACGGTGATCGTCACCGGCCCGCCTTCTCCGGTAAAATGCAGGCCCCCGCCTGATGAGACCTCCGCGATCTCCGTGTTTGAGCTGAGCCAATAGATGCCGCTATTAATCTGCTGTGTAGTCGCATCGGCATATGTGCCCGTTACTGTAAGATAAATATAGTCCGGTCCAGGCGTAATATCCTCATTTATTGATAGTGAGACAAGCGTCGTTTGTGCAGAAAGCGGCGCAGCAAACGTAACAGTTAATATTATCGCCATGAGGATCAGAAAGCATTTCTTCATGGGGCTTCCTCCTTTTTAGCAATAGGGTGACACGTGCGCGGGGTCTATGAGCTCCCTGTACTTTGCGACAACCTTCCGGATATCGTCCCAGACAGGTTTTTTTAACTGCGGGTTTCGCAACAGCGCCGCCGGATGGTAGGTCGGCATCACAAGCTTGTTTTGCCAGGTTAACCACTCGCCGCGCATCTTAGTTATTTTGGCGTTCGGATCAATCAACCCCTGGAGAGCCGTAGCTCCGAGCAGGATAACAATTTTAGGCTCAATTATCTCTAACTGCGCAACGAGCCAGGGCATACAAGTAAGCCTTTCCTCAGGCAGCGGTATGCGGTTTTTGGGCGGTCGGCATTTGACGATATTGGCGATATAGGTATGCTTAAATCTATCATACCCACCCGCTTCCAGGATTTTATCCAAAAGCTGCCCAGCCCTGCCGACGAACGGCCGACCGAGCTTGTCCTCCTCTTCACCGGGTCCTTCGCCGATCAGCATGATCCCGGCGTCAGGATTGCCTTCGCCAAAAACAACCTTGCTGCAGCCCTGCCGCAGACCGCACTGCGTGCATGGCAGGACCTTTTTTTTCAATTCCTCAATGTTCTGATATTTGCTGCTATAGCTGCTTTTACTCACTAAATCATCGTTATTCATACGGCACCCCTCGAAAATATCCTTGTGCTACATTAATTCCAAATAAGCCCTCATTATTCCTCTTTTTTTACAAAAAAATAACAGGACCGCTAGCAACAGCCCTGCGCTATGCTTCTATCGCAAACCGGTGTTAACCTGTCCTTTCTTCCATGATTTCTTTGAGTACGCGGCCCACTGCCGCGGTCACGTCCGCATCACCGAGGATATAGTTGCAGGCTTCACAGATATTACCGAAGTCATCCCGCGGGGTTTTCCGCAGGTATGCCCGGGCGCTGTCCAGTAATTTTACCGGTCCCTCATAGGCCAGCATATTCAAGAAGAGATTGCGCTGCATATTAATAAGAATCTCGCTCAAAGGCGTGTCGTTAGTATTACCCAATAGCCGGTGCTTTTCGCCAAACCCACAACAAGGATAGACTTCACCGTCCGGATTAATTGATGGAAACCGGATAACCGTGCTGCATCTGCCATAAGGTTTCTGTCTCTGTACGTCCTTCCGGAACTTTTTCCCCCCGACAATACCGGCAGCCGCTTGCTCCGCAGCCCTGCCTGCAGGAACCGGGTACTGGCTGATAATCTTGATATTCTTTACGGGCACAGCCAAAAATTCCTTAACGCGGGCTGAGGTATACGTTGTGCCGGGGAGTTCCAAGCCGGTCACCTTTACGGTCACGTTGTAACCAAGCTCGCTTGCAATTGAGACTGCGGTTTTTACATACTCCGGATTAATAAACTCGGCATGGAAATCATCGAGGCTCGTTACAAAATTAATGACCCCGAGCGTGCGAAGGTCATGTAATATTTCCTGCGCCTTTGTGACATTGTCGGCCCAGAAGCTGTTTGTCACCACTTCGCCATAGAAACCGCGGCTTGCGGCCGACGAGATTATTTCCTTTAAGTAATCATAATATAGGAAAGGTTCGCCGCCGGTATATGAGATCAGCAGCGCACTTTTATGGCTATTGGTTACCTGAAGATATTCTCTGGCCTGCACCAACGGCATAACTGATTTTTTTCCTGGTCCGGCTGAAAAGCCGCAGTGACGGCACGAAGCATTGCACCTGTCCGTCACTATCAGACTCATGCCTGCAATCTCGATCATCCGGCGCTCCTTTCTGACTGAGCAATGCTGCCCCTCTCTGCCGCTTGTAGAAATACCTGCAGCTCCCGTTTGACAGCTTCGTTGTAATACAGCTCGACGCAGATCTCACAGTTGGACAGATACCTGCCCCTTGTCCGCAGGCCGGGATTTTTCTGTTGAAGGGTTTTCAGCAGACTGTATGGTCCGCACTTTTTGATGATATTAAATAGAAGGTTTTTATCCATAGCAGCGAGAATTTCCTGTAATTTCTGTTCATTTTCGTTGCCGCAGTATCCGATTAATTGCTCCGGGTTTCGCGACGCATCCCCGAAGCAGCAACAGGCGTAGACACTGCCATCCGGGGCAATTGACGGGGTACTGATGACAAACGGGCACTCCCCGTTAAAATATTGCTCTTGCTCCGTTTCGATGAATTCCTCCGGTTTGAGACCTTCTTTAGCCCGGCCAACCCGCAACGGTCCAAATTCTTTAACCGTAACCCGGCCCAGCTCAATTAATTCTTTGTCGATATGCAAAAGCGGCGCCACATCAGGTTTGGCTATTCTGCCGCTTTTTGTTACTACTGTATTGATAGCCACCTGCAAATGATGGTCTAGCGCAGCCTCGACCACGTTTCTGATCGACTCAATGCCGATAAAATCCGCATGGAAGCTGTCAAGACTGACAACAATACTTCTCAGCCCACACTCATATAGCTCAGCAATTCTTTGTTCAGCTGTTTTTTTGTCCTGGGCCCAAAAGCAGTTCGTCACGACCCCGCCCGGCAGCTTGTATGTCTTAAAGGTATAGATCATTAGTTCCTGCAAGAGCGGATAGACGAGGAACGGTTCGCCGCCTGTGTAGCCGACACTTTGCAGCTTTAAAACCTCGGCAAACGTATCGATATAGCTCACAGCCTGCTCCCTGCTCATAGTTTCGGTTCTGGCCGGGCTGCAGTTGCTGATACAATGTCTGCACGTGAAGTTGCAGCGGTATGTCAGTACTAAATTAAGATTGGCTTTACCTGGCGCTTCTGTTTCCATACTAAACCCCTCCTGAAGCCATTATTTTGCTGAGCACGCTGCCAACGGCGCTTCTAAGCTCTTGATTATTCGCAATTTCATCACAGATTTCACAGTTGCTGACATACCTTTCTTTAACGGAGAGACCGGGACGTGCCTCTTTAGCTAGTTTCACTAAAGGATACGGCCCTAACAAATGAATGATGTTTAGCATCAGGTTGTTGGAAACATTACTATACAACTGCTCAAAACCTTGCTCCTTCATATTCCCGGCATACATCAACGACCCAGGCCCCTGCTCCGACGCATCCCCAAAACCACAGCACGCATAAAGCGAGCCTTCCGGTGTAATGACGCTGTTTCTGATAACAAACGGACAAGGGTTATGTAACAACTCTTTTTCTCCATAAGTGATGCTCTCCTCTTCGGCATAGTTTTTTTTAGCTCTGCCGACGAGCACTGGGCTCGATTCCCTGATCCACATTTTTTTTGCCCTGACGCGCTCTTCGATATCCAACCCGAGTCGCTCGGCAGCATTCGTCCTCTTGATACGGCTTTTTTTCGTCACGAGCATATTCACCCCGCTATAAATGCCCAGCTCGCCTGCAGCATTAAGGACATTGGCGATATTATGCGCCGGCACATATTCGTTATGATAATCATCAAAACTCGTGATAATCTCCTGTAGACCCAATGCCTGTAGTTCAGCAAGTATTGCATAGGTTTTTTTATAGTCATCCGCCCAATATCCGTTTGTAACGACCCCGCCCCGCAGGTTTTTACTGAAGGCGTGGGCCATTAGGCTTTTAATCTGCTCCGGGTAAAGGAACGGTTCCCCGCCGGTAAAGGCTACCATTTCAAGATCAGGATTTAAGGCTACCGCATCAATATATTTCAAGGCCTCCTCGTGCGGCATTTTCTCTGTTCTTGCGGGGTTGCATGAAAAGCCGCAGTGATTGCAGCTGAAGTTGCATTTCCAGGATAAAAATAAACTGACAGAACCAAGCTTAATCATTGGAAACCTCCGCTAACGCACATTTGCTTAATCCTATTTGACCGCAGACAATTCATTGCGGGTCGCGTTTTTTATCCTGTTGACAGTCCCTGTTTTTCTCAGGGCTTTAATACTGTAACCGATTGCTTTCCTGTACGCCTCATTGATAAACTCGCGCGAAAAGTGCTCCGTTGCTGCAACAGAGCAGCTGTTGATATCAAGCTCCTCTGTCTCATGCCCGCTAATCTTCAATCCATACTTCTTTGCATCGTAGAAGATAGGGGTGCCCGGCAGCGGAGTAAGAATATGCACACCGTTCTCCACCCCCTCAAGCCTTTCGATAAGCCGGTAGGTAAGGTTCAAATCCTCTTCCTTTTCAAACGGGAGCCCTACCATGAACGAGAAATACGGTTGTATCCCGTACCTGATGCAAGTTTTGTATGTTTCATAGACTTGTTCCGGTGTGTAACGACGTCCGAGCTTTTTCAGCACTCTTTCGCTTCCGGATTCCACACCAAAAAACATCCCCGTGCAACCTGCGCCGCTGAGTTCGCGGATGAGCTCCTCCGAAAGGGTTTCTATCCTCCCCGTGCATCCCCACGTGCAGCCAAGTCTCAAATCCCTGATTCTCCGCGCTATTTCACGAGCCCTCTGGGGTAAGAGTGTCAGGCAGTCATCAGCGAACGAAAAATATTTCAGCTTCTCTTCCTCTTGAAGGGTCTTTATTTCCGCCATAATATTGTCGATGCTTCTCATGCGGAAACTCTTGCGCCAGAAGGCGGCCGAAGAACAGTAAATGCAGCCGTACGCGCAGCCCCTCGAGCTTAATATTGAACGCGGGTACTTTTGCCTTAGCGGCAAAAGCCTGCGTGCCGGAAAAAGCAACTCATCCAGGTCGTTAACGAGTACCGTATCAGGATTATGGATAACCTTATCGCCGCTTTGATAGGAAATCCCTGAAACACCTGGCTGGCTTATTCCGGAACTAATAGCTCCCAGCAGCTGCGGAAACGAGACATCACCCTCGCCCCTCACGACATAATCAACATCTTTCCGCCTGGCGAGGGTCTCGGCAAGAAAAGTGGCCGTATTCCCGCCCAGCACACTGATAATTGAAGGTTTTTTGTTTTTGACACTTGCGAGTATCTCCAGCGAGGTCTTATACGCACCGGTGAAAACCAGACTTATCCCAACGACATCTGCCTCCAGCTCAGTGATAATTTCGGCAGTTTCTGCAGTTGAGAGCATATTGTTTAAGCTGTCGACGATGTAAACCTCATGTTTGTCCCTGATGGCCGCCGCAAGGTATAAGACGCCGAGCGGTTCATCAATGCTGTGCACATACCGCTGAGACAACGGAGGATTGACGAGAACTACCTTCACCTTAATTCCCCCCGCCTTCAATATATTCTTGCAAGCCATATTCGAAACAGTCCCGGACAGACTTACAGTAGCTTCCCAGGAACTCTTCGTTCCCGGACAGAAGATTGCAGCCGCCTCCACAGACAGGAAGCATCGCACAGCCCTCGCACCTTTTTAAGTCTAACGGGGAACTGTAGTAAATCCTGTTGAATACCTGCTTATCCAGGCTGAAATCAGGATAATACGCGCCCACTATGTCTGTCTGCCCATGCGCTTCCTCGGCGCAAAGATGGATTTCTCCGGACGGCGTAAAAACGAACTGATTGAGGTTGACATCACAGATATGCGGTTTCGGGAAAGGAAACCGTCCACTGTTTTCGAGAATCCTGACGGGCTGGTAACCATCCCAGCCGAGGACGTCAAAAACCTCGATCTGCGGAAAGCTTTGTTTTAGTCTGTTAAGCGCTGCAAGCAGTCTTCTTCTTTTGGCTATGAGAGCATGGTTTGTAAACGAACAGTCCCGCAGCGGCGCAAGATATGCGTAGAATTTCCTGTTGGTGTACCAGCGCCGGTCAATTATCTCATTGGCCAAACTATACAAGCCGTGTATATTGCTATGGTCTACATTTACCCTCAGCTTGACGTAAAGAGCATTATAAAAAAGCAGCTTATCGATTGAATCCATAATGCTCTGATAATCGCTGCCCAAACGACGCCTGTTATGTATATCTTCAGGTCCGTCCACTGTCACTTGAATCTCTTTTACACCATATTCGAGAATCATCTCCCGGAACCTACCAAGATTTACGCCGTTTGTAGTGATCTGCACATCATACTGCGATTCCTGGCATTTTCTCAGGATGTACTCGATTAACTCCGCGTTCTCTGCAAGCAGCGGTTCGCCCCCAAAAACCTGAACTACCGGCGCTTGCTCACTTTTTTCATGTATAGCGCCGGCGAGTTTCTTTATTGCCTTTAAAATCAAATCAATCTTAGGTCTGGTTAATACCTGCGTCTTCTCTTCCTCAATTTTATGCTGCTGCCAACAGTACGAGCATTTCAGGTTGCAGTCAAAGGTGACAATCAGCACACACTTTAACGGGCTTTTCATCCTCCGTGCCGCCTGCAGCTTGGCGTATAATGCCGTTAATATTTCGCGTTCGTTGATGTCATCCCCAACCAGATAACATCTATCCGAGAGGAAACCGGTTATATCATTATCCTCTTCACATAGCGGCTTTTCCAAATACTCGCAATAATACCCCGGCACAATGTCCATTGCTCCGGAAAGTGTATTTACCAGAATCCGCCTGCTTTTCTTTAGGGGTATGACCCGGTTGAAAATACTCTTTTCCATCTTCAATACCTTCCCTTGTTTTTTGATATAGATTTCCTTTCACCCGGCACCCTACCATACATCAGGTTATCTTATACTTATTATCTGATGCTTAACTCCTGCGGCAACATTACATTAACTCTTACTTTTTCGGCAGTGAGCTTTTGATTAATGCTTGCCCTCATATCTGCGGGACGGCCAGGGTCAACCGCAACAGACGAACCGACACTACTAGCGGGACCTGCAACAGAGGAGCCCACAGAGGCATCGACACAGCAGTAATCACTTGCTAATGCCACATTGCCTATATTGGAAAATTGGCCGAGCTCAACAACTCTCTTGATAATATTTTCTATTTGATCCTTTGTTAAGACAATGTTCAGATCTGTTACTAATTCCGGCTTCATATTTACCTTAGTTTTGTCGATCACATCGGGCTTAACAACTTTATTGATTTTATTAGAATCGATTTTCCCAGGCATATCTTACCTCCTTCACAACTTGGGTATTGATAATTCATGTAAGTAAATGGTTAAAGGTCCCGGGTGAAAGAAAGGTATTAACATTAACGCAGACTAAAAGTCAGTTTACATATTGTGAATTTTTAGATGTATTCTGATTTTTTGTGGTTTTGGTACATACGGCTGTCCCGTATAACCTCCTTCCCCAATATGAATTATGTTCCAATTTTAACATAATTTTACTATTTTCAATATACCTTTTAAGCTTTTAGCACATAACATTTTTATTAAAAACCGCGTTTAGATTCCAAAAATATTGTACAATTGGTTGTGGAGGCGATGTTCTTGAAAGTTAAATGCATTATCAACCCCATAGCCGGTAAGGGTAAGGCCTGTAAAGCCTGGTTTCGTCTGTTGGCGCCGCTGAGCAATCATTTTAGCGACCTGGAATATGAGTTTACAAAATACAAAGGGCACGCTACCCAACTAGCCCAAGAGGCTGTTGAGAAACAGACAGATCTCGTTATTGCGTTTGGCGGCGACGGGACTTTTCACGAGATAGTCAACGGGCTGGTATTTAGTAAAACAGCTTTGGCTATCGTGCCGGCCGGCAGCGGGAATGATTTTGCACGTTCGTTAAAACTACCTGCCACGCTTACATCGCTCACCGATGTTATATTTTCCGGGAACTATCAAACAATAGACCTTGGCATCGTCAATAACCGGTACTTTCTGAATATGGCCGGCGTAGGCTTTGACGCAGAGGTAGCTCAGCGCGTTCATCAGCGCTCTCTGACCGGGACGCCCGCTTATGTCAGCGCCATTATTGAAACCATTTTTAAATACAAACCGCTCGAGATTGAGATCAACATCGACGGTGTCGGCACGAGGGAAAAAATAACCCTGATAGCTGTCGGAAACGGTCGTTACGTTGGCGGAGGCGTGTACATGCTGCCTAAAGCCGATATTGCCGACGGCCTTTTGGATGTTTGCCTCATCAGCGAGACAACGAAGGGCGATATGATGAAAACCCTGCCTGCCGCTTACTTTGGCAAGCACCTCAGTCATCCCAAGTGTCGGTATTTAAAGTTAAAGGAAATTACCATCAGTCCGGTCGGGCAAGAGCATTCCGCGTATGCACAGCTTGACGGGGAAGGATATACCGATTTCCCGCTAAGGTTCGGCATAGCGCCGCAAGCCTTGAAAATTATTGTGCCTAAATAAAACGAAAAGCCCGGGCCGATTGAAGAGCCTTAACTGCTCCTCACTCAGCACGGGTTGTTCTTTTTTCATCTAATCTTTGTTCAGGAAAATGTCCACCCCAACCGCCATTATAATCAATACGCCGCCAACGAGCCCATAAACCGTTGGTTTTTCACCCAGAAAAATCAGCACCCAGACCGGGTTCAAAATCGCTTCGGTCAGCGCCAAAACAGAGGCTCTGGTAACGGGTATGGTTTGCACGCCCCTGACATACAAAACATAGCCAATTCCAAGCTGAATAATGCCCAGGTACAGCAAAGACAGCCAGCCTTGAGCCGTAAGTGAATAAATCTCCTGTTGATGCAAGGTTAAAAAGGGCAGCAAAAGAAGAACATTCAAAAAATTACCCAGACTAACCAGCCCTACTCCCTGGTAGTCCTTCAGATTACGCAGCAAAAGATTCATTACAGCAAGAAAGAGCCCGCTTATGATCGCGAGGGAATTACCCAGAACACTTTTGCCCTGCCCCGGTTCAGCAATAAAAATAAAGATCCCCAGAATAATAAAAATCATCGGGATCCAGGCTTTTCTTTTTACCTTTTCCTTTTCCACCAGCACAGTATAAAGAAAAATGTAAAGCGGGCAGGTGTACTGCAAGGCAATGGCATTAGCCGCCGTAGTAAATTTGGTCGCCATAACAAATGTAGTAGTCAAAATAGCATAGCTGAAGAGACAGCACAGAACAATCCGGGTTATTCTTATCTTACGCCAGCTCACAAAGGGAGCCAGTGCAAGACCGGCAATAAGCGCCCTCAGGCCCGCGATAATCAGGGGATCTGCGGTTACTTTTTTTATAAAGAGGCCGCCAGTACTCCACAATATTGCTGCGCCCCACACATAAAAAATGCCCTGCCACGATTTTTTCATTTGTTCGCTCCAGTTATTATGATATTATTCCACTTTCATCTTATTAAAGGGCAGATACGGCCTGACAACCCGGCTGTTTGTCACCAGCAGAACGCCCAGAATGATAAAACAGCCTCCTATTACCGAAGCAAATAGCAGCGTTTCCCCGAGGAAAAGGATAGAGATTATTGTGGTAATAAGGGGCACCAAATTCAGGAATATAGCGGCCTCTCCGGCTCCGACCTGGAGGATGCCCTTATTCCAGCAGATAAACGACAGAAATGTAGGGAAGACGTTCAGTATTATAATGGCAAATAAGTGCGAGGAATTGAGTTCTAATGCCCAACCCAGTCCATTTTGCACGACATCGAAGATAACGAGGATGAAATTGGTTAACAACCCGCCGATGACAAGCATTGTAAAAAGGGGCTTTGGGTCGAATATTCCGGCCTTTTTTTTGTAAACTATCGAATACAGAGCCCAGCTGATGACGCTCAAAAGCATGATAATATCGCCGGTATTAACCGTCATCTCAAACACCCGGCCTATTTCACCCTTAAAGATTATCCAGAAAACGCCAATCAGTGAAATAAAGATACCCGCAATCTGAATAGCGTCCAGCTTTTCGCGATAAAGGATAAAAGCAAACAGCGTAAATATAATTGGGTTGAACGAAGCAATAAAGGAGGCATTGATAGCCGTCGTATAAGTAACAGCAAGATAGGTGGCAAATCCGTTAATGCAGTAACCCGTCAAAGCCAGGAATAAAAGGAGAGGCCATTTGGACAGATAAAAGTGCACATCCTTTTTAATTTCCATCCATGTTAATGGAAGAAAAACGAGAAACGCGACAAGCCAGCGCAAAAGATTAATTGCAGATGGCGGAATTGCTCCAACCAGGAGTTTGCCATAGATGAAGTTCAAAGACCAAAATGAAGCCGCAAGGGCAAGAAGTACGTAGCGATTGATGTTGATGTTCATTGAGATTGATCCTTTCGTCGCAGCAAAGAAAACAACTTTTGATAGCGCATCTTTTTGGATTTAGAGATAATTATAACAGAAGCTTTCCTATATATAAATAAGCGCAAAACAATTTTGCTCAAACAGAATTGTTTTCTGAAATGTCTTTTGTTTTCTGAATTAGTGTTCTATAATAGTGCTATGTTTTTTAGCAACGTACTCTCGGAATACTAAGTTTTAAAGAATTACCATATATATAATCTGAACGAAATACTCATTAAGGAAGGGATCAAATGAAAAAATGTTTGTATGTCCTGTTAGTAACGCTATTTTTTGCATGTGTAGCAATTGTACCCACTCACGCGTATGAAATTCCAAAGGTTGAGTTTAATGGAAATATGCTAACCTTTGATGTGCCTCCTAAAACAGATAGTGGAAGACTATTGGTACCACTAAGAGTTATTTTTGAAGCTCTGGGTGCAAAAGTAGATTGGAATCCGGAAACCCAGGAAATCACTGCATCAAGGCAGGATACTGAATTTGTTCTAAAAGTAGGGGATACAAAAGGTTATAGGAACAATAGATTGATTTATCTCGAAGTACCTGTTCAGAATGAAAACTGCTATAATTCAGCTTTACGGCAACTGTATATGGAAAATCACCTATATTTATATAGCCTTTCAATCTTTAATGTTTGTTTAATATCATTTAAAACAAACTTAAAATTTGACGTTATTTTAACAACAATAGTATATCAAACCCTTACAATTCCGCTTGCATATTTTGACAATTTATCCTATATACCCCTAATATTATAACCGCAATCTACATGTAGTATTTCACCGGTGACACCACTTGATAAACCGCTTAATAAGTAAATGGCTGACTTGCCAATGTCCTCAAGTGTTATTCCTCTCTTTAAAGGAACCTTCTCCTTAATAGTGTCATTTAAGCTAATAAAACTCTTAACCCCTTTTGCGGAAGCCGTTTTAATAGCCCCGGCCGATATAGCATTCACCCTGATACCGAGAGGGCCAAGATCGGATGCCAGATAAATTACGCTTGCCTCTAATGCTGCTTTTGCCACGCCCATCATATTATATCCGTTTATAACCCTTTTTGCTCCAATAAAGGTAAGTGTTATTATACTTCCGCCCTCGGACATTAATTCTTTAGCTCGCTGACTTACTGCTATAAGCGAATATGTACTAATGTTTAGGGAATGTATAAACCCGTCTCGGGAGGTATTAATAAAACTGTTTTGCATGTCTTGAGGTTTTGCGTATGCAATCGAATGAATAACTCCATCAAGGGTCTCATACTTACTTTTTATATTGTTAAATAATTCGTCTAAATCTTGATCTGAAGTCACATCGCAAATATAAATTTGCTGCTTCCCATAGCCCTCTAATAGACAAATGGTTTCTTCCTTTTCCCTTTCGCTTTGACAGGTAAAGATTAGATTCGCCCCTTCTTTCAATGCTTTTTCAGATATCCCCCAGGCGATACTCCACTTGTTTCTGACTCCCATCGAAAGAATATTTTTACCTTCCAATAAACCCATTAAATAATCCATCCTTTCCTTATTTGATATCAGATATCAATCCATTTCGTTTCTGCCTGAAAAACCCTCTTCAAGCTTTTATCATTTGTACAAGTAAAAAAAATAATATTACTGTTATCCGGAGAATGACCCTTTTGTATGGATAATTTATCCCCCAGTTTTGTTTCTGATAACAAATCTATTCGCAGGCTATCCAATTGTTTTGTTTTATAAAAATCAGGCGGAAAGCTATCAATTATCCAATCAATATACTTTGTATTATTTACGTGTTTATTAACATCAATATCACTATAAACCGCCTGCCTTTTATAACTATACTGCAACTCCCATTCCTGTTTCAATTTTAGCAGCGGTTCATTTATCCCATGCTTTTCCTCAACTAAAGACATTTCCTCCCTTAATAAATCCACTTTAATTGGTCTTCTGCTATTAAGATCAACCAATAACCACGCAGTGGTTGCACCTGCTATCTCTTCAGATTTATCATTTTTTATCAAAAAATCTCTTACGGCAAAGGGTCCGTCAATGCACTTTGGCCAAGTTTCTATGATGATTTTTTCACGATAACCCGGGTTTTCCCTGATTTTTATTTTTGTTCTTGATAAAACCCAGATTAGATTCTTCTCATCAGAGTCTTGAATATAATTCATCCGCAGTTTCAAGGCGTGACTCACTGCTGCTTCCTGCATATAATTAAAAAGTGTACTTATCTTCACTCTATTGTTAAAATCAACCTCGTTAAATTTTATGCGAAATTCTTCAGCCCAGACCCTTTCCATAAAACGTCTCCTTTAGACCTTATTTTATCATTTCCGGGTTAATCACACCAATGAAGTATCTCATTCAGCGCTTTACGCTTCGGCGCCCTCAAAGGTATTTCGACAGGTTTACCTACTGTAATCAGAAATACAATCGATAAATTGGGGGGGATATTAAATTTATTTTTAATAAAGTCCTCCACTAACTGGACAGGGGAGCTCATGATACATGTTCCATAGCCTATTCTCCATAATGCCAGAAGGATATTCTGAGCAGCCATACAGGTGCTTTTTAATCCCTCAACAGACCACTTATCCGGATAATCAATTGAATCGAGAAACCTCGTTAATTCAGTCTGATAATCTGCAGTTGCAACAATTATTATAGCAGGAGCATCTTTAAAAAAGGTAGTGTACCGATCAAAATTCCTAATCATGGATGCAAGCACGGAATGTTGTGCAGTATCAGCCATATTGGCCACTTTCTCCAATTCTTCAGTGACCCTTTTTGCGATGTCGTCGATATCGGATTTTTTGGTAACGATATAAAACTGCCATGGCTGCTTATTAGTAACACTCGGCGCGTAACAGCCGGCCAAAATAGCCTTTTCGATTGTTTCCCTGGAAACCGGGACTTGTTCCAGCCTTCTGATACTGCGGCGAGAAAACAAAACCTCAAAAAATGGGTCTTTTGAATTAATAAAATTATCCATAAATCTTCCTCATTTCATTTTTAAGATGTTCCCCGTATTTTTCAGTTCATACAGAAAATCTAATACCTTTTTACGCCTCAACAACTGTTGCTGAATAATAGAAATTGAACGCTGCTCTTGATAGAGCATTGGACATATTATCCTGTTAATCAATTTCTTTTGGTGTTGCAAAGATAGCTTATCTAGGAACTGAATCTTTATGGCATATGCAATTGCTTCTTGTTCGACAGATTTATCGCTGACTGTAGCATCAATCAATCCTATGTGAACAGCTTCTTCCGCATCGATTTTTTCACCATTGTAGAGCATTCTTTTTATATTCTTAAGACCGATTTGCTGAACTAAAGGTACTGTTGGAAAAACCCCTCCAATTTTCATTTCGGGGATATTAAACCAGGCAAGCTCCGAGCTGATACGAAAATCACATGCCGCTGCCAACTGAACACCCATACCCAATGAAACTCCATTAATTGCAGCGATAATTGGTTTCGATGAATTCAATATGAGGTTATTCAGGGCGAAAAACATTTGACAGTGTCTGACTAAATTCTGGGGGATTTTCTCGGGCTTTATTATTCCGATATCTTCTGTCAAATCCAGTCCCGTGCAAAAGGCAAACCTTAATTTACTCGATAAGACTATTATTTCTATCATCTCGTCTGCAAGCACCTTAACCAATGTTTTATATAGAATTTTGAGGAATCTTTTATCCAGCGCATTGGTCTTTCCGTTGCTCATCCGGAGAACAGCTACATGTTCATATCTCATCAGTTCAATATTATTTGTGTTATCCAAGAAACAGTTAAGAGGATACCTTTCCAAGACAAAATCTGCAGATGTTGTCATAGAATATCTCCTTTCGTTCCACCATTGGAAAATGATCAACATTATCCAGACATATATATTCGGCATCTTTGATCTGACAACTTAACATGGCGGAATCACATACCGGAACTACCGAGTCTTTCGAGCCATTAATAAGCAAGGTAGGTATTTTCAGTTCAGTTGTCTTTATTCTAGGCGAACAGCTATTGAATAACAAATCCCAATAGCCCAGAACGATTCCCTTGTCTATTTTGAGCAAGACTTTGTCACATACATTTCCTACTATTTCGTTATCAGTCTCTTTGTAACCCATGCTGGCCACTACACCGGTACAGATAAAGTTACCAAAGTTTTTGATAAAATGTTCTCTCCGAAAGCGCCAGATCTGATCAGTATATCGAGGCGGCCAAAAAATGGAACAAAGTATCTGCTTGCTTACTATTCCCGGTTGTGCCTGCAAAACAAGATTAAGCATTAATGAAGCGCCGTATGAGTGAGCAAGCACTACAGGATTTTCTATTTGAGCCAATTGAAAAATGACCGACAGCCAGTCAATTACTTCTTTCAAGGATTTGAAGGAACAGGAATAATTACAATTCCAAGGCAAATTAAACACATAAATATTGAAGGCTTGTTCATAAAGCTTGCTGCTTTCCAGCCAAAAGCTCCACGAATTGCCTAAACCATGAATCAATACCAAATTCGGTTTATCCTCCGGCTCCAACCTGTTCTTTATCAACTCTGCCCCCACACCGGAGTATGTCAACGTTTTACGATAAAGTACTTTCCCACGAAAATGAAAGGGATGAAACGGGTAATCCCTCCGGTCCATTTAAATAAACAAACCTCCGTTAATCCCGATGACCTCTCCTACTATATAATTGCTGTCATCCGAACATAAATAGGCAACTAATTTCGCAACTTCTTCGACTGTACCTTTTCTTTTTACTAAGATATGACTCACTTTATCCTCTAATCCTTTGGTCATATCAGTTTCTATAAAGCCCGGCGCAATAGCGTTTACTTTTATACCGTAGCCCCCTACCTCTTTGGCCAAAGCCTTTGTGAAGCCAATGACTCCTGCTTTGGAAGCGGAATAATTTGTTTGACGCGCATTACCAACAACCCCTGCGATAGAGGAAACATTGACAATGGTCCCGGATTTTCGTTTCATCATTGAAGTAATTACGGATTTAGTGAGATTAAAAGTACCGTTCAGATTCGTGTTGATAACCTTCTGCCAATTCTCTAAAGGCATAGTAGCTAATGCCGAATCGGCCGTTATACCGGCATTGTTGACAATAATATCGATTGGTCCGAAGGTTTCCTCTACTTCGGCAACCATTTCTTTAATCCTCTGAAAATCAGTAATATCAACCTGATACCCTTTACTTTTATGACCCATCATATCGAGTTCCCGACACAGAGACTCCGCATGTTCTACGGCATTAGTGTAATTAAAGGCAACACAAGCGCCGTTTTTCGCCAATTCCTTAACAATAGCCCGGCCTATTCCTCTTGAACCGCCGCTGACAACGGCTACTTTAGAATTTAACATGATAACTCCTCCTTGTATTTACCAAAAATAACCGCCCCATGAGTTCCGTCTAAGCCTAAACTATGAATTAAAACCTTGTTCAAATCACCTGGTTCCGGCGGAACATCTGCATCTAAAGCGGAACATACAGGTATGTATCGGTTTTTCAGAGCATAGGCCCCAAGTGCAATTTGTAACATATTACTAAACGCAAAGCCTTCTCCCATATAAGTTTTTATATTAAAGAGCTTAACATCAGGCTTAAAAATCGCGTCTATTGCCTCCCTTTCCTTGACATCTGCAACAGACCCGTTAGCGGATGACATGATTAAATCGATATCATGTATTCCGCCTTCTGAAGCCACGAGGTTACTCCGTAAGAATTCCGTGACTAACGAGCTGCTAATATTATTGGGATAAAAGGTAATAAAGCTTTCCTCCACCCGGCAATAAATTTTAGCCTTTCTTGCTTTCGCATAATCTAAGTCTTCCAGTAGGATTACCACCGCTCCGTCGCCCAATAAGAGCCCTTCAGAATACTGGTCAAAGGGCTTCATACCCGCAGATTTTGTCGCCAACAGTTCAGCTTGTTTATACTCTTTAACCAAATCATCCGATAACTCTTCACAACCACCGACAAGCACAGCATTCGCCTTGCCGGCCAAGATAAGATTCTTAGCTAAGATAAGTGAGTTAATTCCGGCTGAAAATCCGCTGGCATCTGTTATATTGAAAGCCTTTGCTTTCCGGCGTATAGATACCTGACTCGCAACAGCATTAATCGAACTGTTAAAGGCCGAGATTGGGCTTAAATAATCCGCCCCGTCTGTGACAATAGTTTTCTCCATTTCCCTGATGCTCGTGTCCACCCCAAAATTAGTGGCAGCAACTACGCCAATTTCCTCTTCGTTATAAGATTCTATTTCAAACGCGCCGTCATTAAGAGCAAGTCCGGCAGCCGCTAATAGCATTCTTGTGCATCTGTTTAAAGGGCGAATCCCTTTCCTCCCCAAATATGTCTCTGCTTCAAATTCCAGAAAGCGCCCGTCAGAACCCGACTCATCGTCCTCTCGATACTTACTAAACGCAGTTTTTCCGTCGGATATTTGGTCCATCATTTGAGTGATGGAATCACCCAGCTTTGAAATTACACCGACTCCGGTTATGACTATCCCCCTGCTCATTAACACTCCTCCAAACTATTCAGGCTTTGATACTATAATGGAAATGTTATTGCCCCCGAATCCATAACTGTTAATCATGACGTTTTTAAGATTGCTGGACCGAGATTTATTTACCGTATAGTCAAGGTCGCAATCGGGGTCTTTATCCTGATAATTTATAGTAGGCACAACCAAATTGTTTTCCATCATCATTACAGCCCCAATGACTGCAACACTGCAGGCGGCTCCAACCCCGTGACCCAACATTGATTTTATTGCGGTCAGTGAAAGACTTTTTGCTTTATGGGCAAAAACAACCTTAATTACCTTTGTTTCCACCTTGTCATTATAAATGGTCCCAGTCCCATGGACGCTTATGCAGTCTATCTCCTCCGGCAATAAGGATGCTTCCTCAAGCGCTCTTTTCATCGCATTAATAATCTGTAGTCCTTCAGGCTCCGGCGCACTTTCATGGTATCCGTCACAACTAAGTCCAATACCCTTTACCACCGCAAAGATATCAGCCCCTCTGTTTTGAGCCGATTCCTCCGATTCAATAATTAATACCCCGGCACCTTCGCCGATAATGGTGCCTTTTCTGTTTTTGTCAAATGGTCTGATTTTCTCACTGTCAAGGCTATTAATTCTGATAAAGGTACCCTGTCCGGCTGCGGAAAAGCTCTCTACCCCGCCAATAATGACAATATCGGCCAGTCCGTTTTCGATGATCCGGCAACCGTGCTCCAAAGCATACCCGGAAGATGAACAGGCTGTTGAGATTGTCGAGTTGGGACCAGTTATCGAAAACCACCTGGCAACATTTTGCGAAACTAATGGGGTCAAGAAAAATGGGTAGTACCCTTTTTGGATTGCATATTTTTGATTGCGTAATAAAGGTGTTTCCCTAATGGCATTTTCTCCGGCCAATGTCCCGATAACCACTCCCATTCTCTTATTTGCCCGGTTATCATCTTGCAGCCCGGCCTGTTTTAAGGCCTCCTCTGCAGCGGTTATCGCAAAGGCCGAGGCTCTCCCTATCCGGTGTTTAAAATCCCGGTAAGGACGGAAATCAAAATTCTTTATAGAACCATAGAGCCTTTTGGAGAACATTTCCGGAGGGAAAAAATTACTTTCGGCAATCCCATAAGTACC
>DIVP01000051.1 GCA_002422465.1 Peptococcaceae bacterium UBA6129
TCTTTCGGACAGGGGTTCGATTCCCCTCACCTCCACCAAATTTGTATATATGAATATCTCAGACCATTCATTTGGTCTGGGATTTTCGCTAGATGGACATAAACTGGCGATAGAATTCTTATTGACTATAGTAAGGTTTTTTGCTATATTAACTATAGAATATAAAATATATTTTATCGAGATAATTCACTTAAGGAGGAACTTTTTGTATAAGATTGATAGGGTTAATCATTTATCTAAAAAAGATCTTGCATATGTTACCATTAAAAAGACGATTATAGAAGGAAAGTTTAAACCCGATGAAAGATTGGTTATCAGTGAACTGGCAATACAGCTAGGAATTAGTGAAATACCAATAAGGGAGGCAATTAATCGTTTAAATTCCGAGAGTTTTATTCTTTCGAAAGATAACTCTCATTTTGTTGCTCCTTTGAGTGAACAAGAATTCCTGGACATGCTTGAGATTCGTCTTGGGCTAGAAAGAATCGCATTGCATATAGCTGTACAAAAAATTGATAGTGCAGGTATACAACATCAAAGAGATATTAAGAGAAAACTTGATATTGCCGCAAAAAGCAATTTTAAAGAATATCGTGAGCTCCATAATGAATTCCACAGAGCTGTTTTTAAATATTGTGGGGTATCATATCTGGAAAGAGCTTTAAATGATGCGTGGGACCATCATGAACGAGGTATGTATATTTATGGGATAGAACCTTTAGCAGATAGTAGGATAGGAAATGATGAGCACGAGGGTATAGTAGATTTATTGGAAAAAAGAGATTTTGAGCAATTAGAAAAAATATTTGTTCAGCATAGAAGAAGGGGTTTCAAAAGGTACTATGAAATACTAAGAAGCCGACACTTGCCAAATGCTCTTCATATGCCAGAACCTTTATAAGATATATTACTATACGGACTTTGTGTAACTTCAATAATATATTATATAAAATATATTATATATAATAAAAAATAGTGATTTTTAATTAGGGGGGTGGGAAAAATAATTGGGCTTCTATAAAATGGTCGAATGGTTAATAAAAGCAAAGGAAAGGGGATATAAAATGAAAAAACAGTGGCAAATATTGATTGTATTATCTCTTATATGCAGTATGTCTTTAGTTGGTTGTTCTTCTACGAAAGAAGTAAAGGTTAAGTACCCTGAGAAGCCTATTACGATACATGTTGGGTATGCTGCCGGCGGAGGAACGGATTTGATGGCTCGGGAGATAGGAAAATACATAACCAAGAAAACCGGGCAGCCCGTAGTTGTGGTAAACCAACCGGGCGGCGGAGGTTCTATTGCAATTGGGGATGTTGCGCAAAAGGCGCCGGATGGGTACGAGCTTGCCTTTATGACGAATGGCGCATTATTGGTCAATCCCCAGCTTAATAATTTGGGCTTCACATATGAAAAAGATATAACCCCGCTGGCTCTTGTGTCTACTGCACCGCTAGCATTAGCTGTAAGAGCGGATTCAAAATTTAAGACACTGGAAGAGTTGCTTGAATACGCCAAAGCAAATCCTAATAAAATTACTTATGCCAGCGGCGGGCAAGGCAGCACAGGACAATTAGTCATCGAAGATATTGCAATCTATAAGGGAGGCATAAAATTTAATTTCCTGCCAAATACAAACATTCCTCAGTCATTAGCGGAATTGCTGGGGGGCCACATAGACGCGTACTCAATTAATATCGCCACCTTTAAGGAAAATTATGAAGCCAAAAAAATAAGGGTGCTAGCTGTTTCTGCCAAAGAGAGGTTGAAGGACTTTCCGGATGTTCCTACTTATGAGGAATTGGGATACAAAGGGACTGAGACATATAATCCGTTATTTGGGTTTGTGGGGCCTGCGAACATGCCTGCAGAAATAGTAAATACTCTTGACGAGCTTTTCAAGGGGGCCTGCGAAGATCCTGAAGTCATAGCAGGATTTAATAAAATAAACTATGGTGTAGCATACCTTAATTCGAAGGATTTTAAGGTTAGACTTGATAATGATATTAAAGTTCTTTCAAATATTCTTCAAACTCTGGGTATGAAGAAATAAATAAATAGATCATATAAAGAGAAAATATACAGTTAAAACAGGGCGGTTTTGTTAAAGCAGGGGGGGTCATATCCCCCCCTGCCTTGACAAAGCAGAGGTGTGATTCATAGCTATCTGGATTTACGGAGGAAAAAGAACATGAAAAAAGCGGATATCATTACGGGCATAGTTTTAATCATTTTCTCTATACTTGGTATTATGGAGATCTCAACCTGGAAAGAGCTCGCAAACGTTAGTATATCAATAAAATTTTATCCAAGCTTAATTTTTGGCGCGATTGGCTTGTGCGGAGCAATAATATTAGGCAGAGCATTATTAAAAGGGAATATTTATACCGTCGAATTTAGATGGGCTACGTTGATACCGGTAGCTGTGGTGATTTTATTATATGGGTTGGCCATAGAATATATCGGGTTTGTGATTCCAACACTGTTATTTCTGGCAATGCTTATGTATTTATTTGGTGAAAGACGGTGGAAATATATAGTTTTGATTTCTGTTTTGGGAGCAGCGATGTTATATATCATATTTATAAAAATGCTAGCGATACAAATATAGGAGCGACAGGGGGGTTGAATGAAATGATTAGTATGCAAGGGTTTTTGACAGGCTTATTACAAGTTATGGATATTTGGGTAATCCTTTTCATTATCTTGGGCACAACATTAGGCATATTATTTGGGGCTGCGCCGGGGCTTACTGCCTCAACTGCTATAGCGATGTTCCTCCCTGTTACATTCGGTATGCAAGCGAATACTGCGTTTGCTTTTTTGTTGGCGATTTATTGCGGAGGACTATATGCCGGGAGTATCCCCGCAATTTTGATATCGACGCCAGGCGCTCCAGGCAATGCGGCAACTGTACTGGATGGGTATCCGATGTGTCAAAGCGGCAAAGCCGGCAAAGCTTTAACGCTTTCTGTAATGGCGTCATGCATCGGGGGGTTATTTTCAGCTTTATGTTTATTTTTTCTATCGCCTGTAATAAGCAGCTTTGCGTTGAAATTCGGTCCTGCGGAATATTTTGCTATTAGTCTCATGGGGATAACTTGTGTAGCTAGTGTAACGGGTAAAGATACGATCAAAGGATTAACGGGAACATTATTGGGATTAACTATTGCTATGATTGGCATGGATCCCGTAAGTGGTAATCTGAGATTCACTTTCGGTCAGCCTTCGATGATAACAGGAATAGGTATAATTCCTGTATTGGTCGGATTGTTTGCAATGCCGGAGGTATTTGCGCAAACTGAAAAAATTGGCAGAGAAACAATAGTAAAGATTCAGGAAATTAAAACGGACAGGCCGAGATTCGCAGAGTATTGGTCGAAAAAAACAGTGCTTTTAAAATCCTCAATAATCGGAACTATTGTAGGAGCTATACCCGGAACAGGCTCTACGATTGCCTCGTGGTTCGCTTATAATGAGGCAAAGCGTACTTCCAAGACTCCTGAGGAGTTTGGAAAAGGCTCGGAGGAAGGTATTTTAGCTTGTGAAAGCTCCAATAATGCCGTTACGGGAGGAGCATTAATACCGCTGCTAACTCTTGGAATACCAGGGGACGGGGTTGCCGCAATGCTGCTTGGCGCTTTAACGGTTCAAGGCCTGGCGCCGGGTCCGTTGCTGTTGGTTGAACACTCGGAGATATTATCTTTTTTTCTGTGGGTTCTGATATTATCAAATATATTGATGACATTCATGGGATTATTTGGCAGCAGATATGCGCCTAAAATTTTATCGATACCATTTCGCTATCTAAGTCCTTTCATTGTGGTTTTTTGCGCGATAGGGGCATTTGCTTCCGCAAATTCATTTTTTGATGTAAAAGCCATGATTGTTCTGGGTTTTCTGGGTTATGTTCTAAAAAAAGTAGGGTTCCCTGCTCCGACTATTGCGCTGGGATTTGTATTAGGTTCGATTGTGGAATTTAATCTTGTGAGATCTTTGATAGTAAGTCAGGGGAGCTTTTTAATATTCTTTCAAAAACCGGTCAGTCTGACTATTATAATTTTGACGGTGCTGCTTACCTTCTTAATGTTTAAACGTACAAAAACGTCTTAGGAACGAGGTGTAATCAGAATGGAAAATAGATGTATTAAAAGAAGCGGCAAGGTGGATTTTGTAGAAGTAGCCGATAACATTTTTGCAGCTTTAACTACGTATTATGGTCTCAGTTGGGCTAATGCCGGATTTATAAATAAAGGTAAAGGTCTGGTTGTTGATACTTTTGCTGATTTGTCGCAAGCTCAGGAACTAAAGGACTTTGTTACAAAAACTCATCGAAAAACTCCGGGTTATGTAGTGAATACTCATCCTGACATGGATCATTTAAACGGGAATCAGCTTTTCATTGATTCTGATATCATTGCACATCAGAATTTCTATGATGAGTATGATGCAGGCAGATTCAAATATTGGCAAATGGTTCAAAAGACGGGGAAACAAAGCGGAAAACCCGGTCTGATGTTTTTGGCAGAAAACATAGAGGGTCTTGATTTTGCAGGGATAATCCCGGTTTCGCCAAATATCACCTTCGACAAAAATATGGTTATCCGACTTGATGATATGAGAGTGGAATTAAAAAATATCGGGCCCGCACACACCAAAAGTGATGCGTTGGTCTGGCTTCCCGTCGAGAAGGTCCTTTTTGCCGGCGATGTTCTCTTTGAAGGGGTGGTTGGTTGGAGCGAGGAGGGTGTAAAAGGCTGGGTCGGAGCATTGGATTATATATATAAGGAAATGAAGCCCAATGTAGTAGTTCCGGGTCATGGGCGTATTTGCGATGCGAAGTTTGTTGCCGAGATGAGGGATTATTTCCAAAATATCATCGATACGGTTGATAAATACTACGATGAGGATATTACTGCTCTGGAATTGGCGAAAAAGATCGATGTAAGGGATTATTTGCATTGGTTTCAACCGGAAAGGCTGTTCGTTACTGTCAGCACAATTGTGAAGGAAAGAAGAGGGCAGACTGGTATAAAGGATTGGGAATATCTTGTGCCCAACATGGCGAAACTGAAGAGCCATTATGATAAAGCATACGGCAGTAGGAGCTAAACGACAGAATAAATACTATTATTGGAGGAAAACGAGATGAGACTACTAACTTTTGTGCTTCAAGGCAGCGATAATAAAACCGCTTCCATAGGCGCTCTGAAAGACGATAACACTGTCTTAGATCTTCAGAAGGCGTACCAAGCCAAATACAATGGAGCAGCTGCCTATTTTAACGATATGATCAGCTTTTTAGATAGTTTTGCCGAAGCCAAGAAAATGGCGGAACAGTTGCTGACAGAAGGCTGCAATGATGCGGAATACAAATTGGCTGAGGTGAAATTACTTGCGCCTGTACCGCGCCCCAGATCAATACGGGATTGTTCGACGTTCTCGGGACATCTGACGAATATTGCGATTGTTCGCAGGATGCGGGCTGGTATGAAGCGAGAGGATATTAATATTGAGGAGTGCAAACCTGCGAAAATGTGGTATAAGTATCCCCCGTATTATATGGGAAATACCAATTCGGTAGTTGGACCTGACTCGAAAATTACTTATCCTGTTGGGGAGACTCTAAGGGACTACGAACTGGAGATTGGCTGTTACATCGGCAAAGCAGGAAAGATGATTACAGAAGAAAGAGCGCTGGATCATGTCGCCGGTTTCACGATTTTCAATGATTGCTCTGCAAGGGCCTTTCAGTTTGAAGAAACATCCGGAAGGCATCTTGGACCCTGCAGGGGCAAGCATTTTGATACAGGAAACGTGATGGGACCTTATCTTGTGACGGCGGATGAATTCAATATACAGAAAGCAAGCGGTACTGTTAAGGTAAATGGTGAAGTATGGGGGGAATGTAATACGCGAGATTCGTACGTTTCTCTTGAGTATCTGATAGCTTATCTATCCAAAGATATGACCTTGTATCCCGGAGATTTTATAGGTTTGGGGACCTTGACCAATGGTACAGCTTTAGAACATAACAGAGTGCTTAATGATGGGGATGTTGTTGAAATGGAAATAACCGGTCTGGGAAGATTGGTCACCACCGTGGCGAAAAGCTGATTGTACGAAGAGCGATAGAAATAATAAAGAGAGCTGTTTACTTAACGATAACTCCGGCATAATGGAGGATACGCGGTATGATGTTCCTCAAGTTAATGGATATCAGACTGGATGTAAAGACCCAAAGGGAGATGCTGAAAGGTTTTCTGGCTGAGTTCGGATTGCTGTTGGACGAGGATGTCGAGGAAAGCATAGGGTTATACGATGGCAAGGAATTGGTTGCGGTGTGCTGCCGAAGCGGCAAAGTCCTGAAAGGCTTTGCTGTCAGGAATAGTTACAGGGAACATAATCTTACTTCTTCATTAGTCAGTGAAATGATAAGGCGCTTATTTGATAAGCGAATATATAAGAGCTTTGTTTTTACGCGGCAGAAATATAAAGAGAAATTCGAAAGTCTCGGATATCGGTTCATTGGGCAGGGCGGCAGTGCTGTTTTGTTGGAAACAGGGCTCAATGGGGTAGACGAATATATTGCCAGGCTGAAGGAACAGCGATCGGAGGGTACTGTCAACGGCAGCATAATCATGAACTGCAATCCGTTCACACTGGGTCACCGCTATTTGATTAAGCAGGCCAAGAGTATGTGCGAAGTGCTTTTTATCATCATAGTTGAGGAAGACAGTTCGCTGTTCCCTTTTTCAGTTAGGAAGCAGCTAATTATTGAGGGGATAAAGGATATACCTGATATAAAAGTAGTTGACGGGGGTGATTACACTATTTCTTCGGCTACTTTTCCGGGATACTTTTTTAAAAAAGAAAATGACAGAATTTATAGCGAGGCCGCTCTTGATGTAAATTTGTTTATAAAATACACAGCGCCGGCGCTCAATATCAGTAAAAGATTCGCGGGCTCTGAGCCATTTGATTATGTGACATCTGTGTATAATAATGTGATGCGCGAAAACTTAGTTAAAAGCGGTATTGAGTTCATAGAAATTGAACGTTTGAAGTCTGATGACCGCTATATTTCCGCAACAGAGGTAAGAAAAAAGATATGCGCAGGGGATTTTAATTCCCTGCACAAATTGGTTCCCGAATCCACCCTGAATTTCATCATGAGCCCGGAGGGGGAGAAAATCAGCGAGAAAATCATCCATAAATACAGGCTGCTTGGAGAGTGTTAAAATGAAGATTATGAAGGAAGCAATGGCGGGCTCACTTGAGTCCTCAGATTGTCTGATTATGGTAAAGCCCAGTGAAAAGCTGGAGATAGAAATCGAAAGCATTGTCCAAAAAAGATACGGGAAGCAAATAAGGGCTGCGATAGAGGAGACCCTTGATGAAATGGGCATTACTTCGGGATATTATAAAGTCCAGGACAAGGGCGCTATAGATTACTGCCTGCGGGCCCGTGTTCAAACCGTCACCAGGAGAGGGTGTGAGGAACAATGATTGGAAGGTCGGCCTTGTTTATTCCGGCATCTTCTCCGTCAATGATTAACGCTTCCATTGCTTTTAGGGCGGACACTTTGATTTTCGACCTTGAGGATGCAGTAAGCATTGGAGAAAAAGATGCGGCCAGGGATCTGCTTGACGGGGCACTGGGACAGATAGAGAAGAAGAATCTGTTCATCAGGATAAATCCGCTGTCCTCTGCTTTCTGGCGCGCTGACATTGAGCTGTTTTTAAAGTCGGGCTCACAGGGCATAGTTTTGCCCAAAGCCACACCTGGCGACGTTAAAAGTGTTTCAGAAATTATAAAGCAGAGCAATAGAGAAATCAGTGTGGTGCCGCTTATCGAAACAGCCCGCGGGGTAGAAGAAATCACGGATATTATTCAATGTTCACCGTTGGTTTCCGGGATACTGTTTGGCGCAGAGGATTATTGCCTGAGTATGGGTGTCAAAAGGACTAAAGAGGGTAGGGAAATAGCCTATGCCAGAGCCAGACTGGCAAATGCCGCGCATGCTTATGGCATAGAAGCGATGGACACTCCGTTCACAAATGCTGATGATGCGGAGGGGTTGAATAAGGACGCCGTCTTAGCCAAATCTCTCGGATTTTCGGGAAAAGCTGCAATTAATCCCAGGCAGATAGATGTAATAAATAAGACCTTTTCGGTGGAGGCGGCAGAGCTTGAACAGGCTCTGCGAATTATTCGGGCTATGGAAGAGGCAGAAAAGTCCGGCAAAGGTGTTTTTTCGCTGGATAGGCAAATGATAGATGCACCCATTGCCCAAAGAGCCCGCAAATTGATCAAAAGAGCGCAGATTTGGGGTGAGATGAGTTGCTGAATGCTATTGGCAGGGAAATACCTTTGGATATATTGAAAAGATTGAAAAAAGAACCGTTTCAGGGGGCGTATGGTTATGCTGAAAAAAGCCTCAGAAAAGAGGTCGCCTTTAATATTGTATGGCCTGGCACAGGGAAATTGGTGAATTCTATCAGCGAAGCTTTGGTAAAAGCAAAATTCAAAGACGGTATGAGCATATCATTTCATCACCATCTGAGAAACGGTGACTATGTCCTTAATATGGTGTTGGAAGAAATTGCCAGAATGGGATTCAGGGATATTACTGTATTGGCTTCAGGTATTTTCGAATGCCATGAGCCATTGCTTGCGCATATACAAAACGGTGTCGTTAGCGGAATACACACTAACTATATGGTAGGGCCGGTTGCTAGGGCTGTTTCAGCGGGGATTTTGGATAAGCCGGTCATAATGCGTTCACACGGCGGAAGGGACAGGGCAATCGAGTCTGGTGAACTGAAAATCGATATCGCTTTTATTGCGGCTCCCACTGCTGACATATATGGCAATATTGATGGTACAGAAGGTCCTTCGGCTTGCGGCTCTTTGGGTTATGCTTTTTCCGACGCCAAATATGCCGGCAAGGTCATTGCGCTTACAGACAATCTTGTTTCTTATCCCGTCAGCCGAATCAGCATTGATCAGACGTGCGTTGATTATGTGATAAAAGTTGATAGTATCGGGGACCGCGCCGGGATAGTGTCCGGCACAACAAGAATAACCAGGGACCCAGTCGGATTGAAAATCGCTGAACGGGCCGCCCGGGTCATTGAAACGGGGGGATATCTTCAAGACGGGTTCTCTTTTCAAACAGGGGCCGGAAGTCTGTCGCTAGCTGTAGCAAGTTTTGTCAGGGAGAAAATGAGAGAAAAAAAGATCATCGGCAGTTTTGGCTTAGGCGGGATAACAGAGCTCTTTGTCGATATGCTCCAAGAGGGATTGTTCAGGACACTTTTTGATACCCAGTGCTTTGATTTAAAAAGTGTGGAATCATTGAGGAATAACAGCAGACATCAGGAAATATCTTCATCGATGTACAGCAACCCTTTCACAAAAGGCGCTGTTGTAAATAATCTTGATGTAGTGATTTTAGGCGCTACTGAAATCGATACGGATTTTAATGTCAATGTGACTACCGGTTCGGACGGCAGGATAATGGGAGGTTCGGGCGGACATTGCGATGCTGCGGCAGGAAGCAAACTGACGATAGTTGTTACGAACCTCATGCGGGCAAGGATGCCTGTGGTGGTTGAACGGGTCACAACTGTAAATACCCCTGGAGAAAACATTGGTGTGCTCGTGACGGAATATGGTATTGCTGTGAATCCGGCAAATGAAGACCTGAAAAAGAAGCTGTCCGACAATAGACTACCCGTTTTAGACATTAAGGAACTGAAAAGAATTGCTTATAATATTTGCGGGGAACCGGAGAATTTAAAAAGCAAAGGTAATACTATCGCTGTTGTGGAATACAGGGACGGAACGATCATCGATGTAATACCACAGTTTGAGTAGGTGCGGAAATGGGAGAAAAAGCAGCGGATGTTGAAAATATATTAGATGGCAGGGAAGAAAGATTTAGCCTGCAGAAAGAACTGCAAGCCAAATATTGCTGCGCGGTTGTTAGCGCTACAGTAAATTACCCGGGCCCTGTCAAAAACGATGCAGTATCAGGCATTATCTTCAATGAAATGGTTTCTGCTATCAGGCAGCTGCCGTTGGAATACATCACAATAGGGGTTAACGGGGCCGGGGCTTACTTGATGGCAACGACAAAAGTTACTGCAATTGAAATTAAGAAACAAGCAATGAAGATAGAAAATAATCATAAATTAGGACGCCTCTTTGATATAGATGTCCTTGCTTATCCGTACAGAAAAATATCGCGCGCAGATATTGACAATGAGGCGAGGCCCTGTATCATCTGCAATGATGACTTCCGGATATGTATCCGCGCAGGCAGGCATACCGTTGATGCTCTTAGGGATAAGATTTGTCTGATTACTGAGGTGTATTTACTTGAAAGAAACCGTAAAAAAACAGGCGGAACTGATCAGTGAGCTGGCTATAAGGTCGATGCTCTATGAAGTTTCCTGTTTCCCCTCGCCCGGACTTGTGTCACCTTTTGACTCTGGCGCTCATATGGACATGGACTATTTTTCGTTCCTTAGCAGCATACCTGCGCTTTTCCCTTATATAGAGGCTTGTGCAGCAGTCGGCCTGTCTGAAAGTAATGCGGCAAATATCCTGCCTGTGATTAGGAAAATAGGTCTTGCGGGAGAAGAAAGGATGTTTCAGGTGACATCCGGAATCAATACGCAAAAAGGCCAAATGTTTTTGCATGGTATCATTGCGGCTGCTGCGGGATATGCGCTGAGCCGTCGAAACAAACTTACGCAAGCCGGGATATGCGATACGGTGGCATTGATTTGCCAAGGACTTCTGGCCAGAGATTTTTCCCGTTTAGAGCAAAAAAAGGAAACGACCCGGGGGGAACGCCTATACATGGATTACGGATTTGGCGGAATCAGAAGAGAGGTTGAGCAGGGGTTGCCGACAATACGCGAACACGGTTATCCGGCGCTAATCCAGGCGCAAAAGGCCGGATTGAACAAGAATGACAGCATTGTTCATGTTTTGCTGGCAGTGATGTGCCGTTGTGAGGATAGTAATATCGCAGGCAAATATTCTCCGAAAGTTTTAAATGAAGTCCGCATGAAATCCGGCCGGGTCATGGCGGCCGGCGGGATGCTGACGGCTCAGGGGAAAGAGATGATACATTCCTTGCACAAGGAACTAAATGAGAGGCGTATAAGCCCGGGAGGCGCCGCTGATCTGACTGCGGCAACCTTTTTTATCTCGCTCCTGGAAGAGGAAAAGTTGTTTTGATTGCCCGTTACTGTTTTGTGCTAGAATGCCATTCTACCTGACATCCTAGCGCTTCGAAAAAGGCCTTAATCTTTGCCTTGAGTATTTAAATTTCCTATTTAATACTATAGTCCAGCCTTGGTATCATTTTGTGGCGCTGGGTTTTGCGGATCGTCTGGTGGTCTTTGGCCAGGGGTTCTGGCTCCACCGGGACCACCCCCGTCGGAACCGCCCCGGCCACCCATACCTCTCATGCCGCCGCTGACTTGCGAGCCATCGTCAGCAATGCTGGTAACATTGCCGACGATTTTGATATCGGTCAGCTTAGCGCCGCCGGAGATAAGTGTATAGGTCTTTCCTTGCTCCAACTTAGGTGTGCTGATAACAATAGTCTGATAATCTTTAGAGGGAGCGAAGGCCACGATGGAGTTTCCGCTTGAGTCGTTCAAAGTTGCCAGTGTTCCCGCCTTCTGTATGGCGGTGTAATAGATAAGCAGTGAATTTTGTGTAGATGTATTGCCCGGAGCCTGTGCCATTCCTGCACTGCCGGCTATTGCCAGGATTCCGCCTGTGACCTCGCAGGTGCCATTGTAGTCCATAGCTCCATTGTCGTTTGCTGTAGGCCCGCTTACCAGAACGGTTCCTCCGTTGAAATAGAGCGCTCCGTTGGAATCTATTCCGTCACCGTTGGCATCGATGGAAACATTGCCGTCGGCGATGCGGATATAATATGAGCTGTCTGTGCTGAAGTTATTCTGACCCGGTCTGCCTCCCAGCGAAGAACCGTCATTGCCCCCGGCTGCGTTTAATCCGTCGTCGGATGAAGTCAGATCAATGGTTCCGTTATTGATATTGATGGCTGCACTCTCTAATCCTTCATAGCTTTTGGTGACGGTGATGGAACCGCCGTCTATTGTCAATGCAGAGTCGGCGTGGATTCCGTCGTCCCCGGAGGAAATCTTAAACTCGCCGTCCTTAACCAGGATTTGACCATTGGCATGTATCGAATCATCGGAGGAGTCAATCGTAAATACGCCGCCTTTGATGAGAACGCCGGTGCCTGCCTTGAGGCCCTTAGCGGAAGCTGTTTCTTCATCGCCGGTATCCTGCGTGGTATTGCCGGCACCCGGAGCTTGCCGTTGCCCCCAGCCGGGCTGGGCTTGGCCGCGGCTATCTGTACTTGCATTGATACTGCCGCCGCCGGTTGTCAGAGTAAAATTCCCCTCTGTAACTTGCAGCATGGTTTTTGCCTGAATGGCGTCATTGCCGGCGGTAATCGTGAAGACTCCGCCATCAAGTGAAATCCAGCCTTTATCTGCGGCTTCATCATTATTGGACTGAAGTCCATCCCCGCCGGACACGATGGTAAATGTACCGCCATTGATGGAAATGGAATCCCGCCCGCGCAATCCGTCGTTCACCGCCTTGATGTTGAGGCTTCCGCCGGTGATAACCAAGTCATCCTTCGTGCCGATTCCGTTATTCGAATTGCCTTGGACGATCAGCGAACCCGAGCCGTTGATTGTCAGGTCGTCTTTGCTGAAAATAGCCGCATCCGGACCGTCCTCGTCAGCGGCGGAGGTATGTTTTTCCCCGTCAATAACCGTATTGCTGGTTCCCTCAGCGAGCGTCAGGATGGTTTTCTTTGCTTGCTTAGAGTATATCGGCGAATTGTCTGAACATGATATTTCAGCGCCGTTGAGAACAAGATGTACGGTATCCTTTTCTTGCGCATCAACGATAATTTGTCCATTGGTCAGTTTCCCGCTGAAGACATAGGTCCCGGCAGCAGTAATGGTGAGTACGTTACCTTGAGCGGATGCGCCGGCTCCGTCAACTGCAAATGAACTGCCGTTTAGAGTTATTTTGGTCGAAGCGGATGCGTCCCAGCTTCCGTCCATATCCTCGCTGCTGTAAGTTGCGGTAATTTCTGTTAATCCTCCTGATGCAGTGGATGAAGAAGCAGTTGCAGGCTCGGATGCAGAAGGTGTTGTAGCGGCAGCGCCGCATCCTGTCACACTATAGAGTATCAGTAGGATAGTCATCAGTAAGTTTAAGTATTTTAATCGTTTCTTGTTCATATTTTCTTATTCCTCATTTCCTTATTAGTTCATCGCGGTTATAGTTCATCACGGTTGTAAGAGGCCCTGCCGCAGACGATGTTCAGATTACCGTTTCTGCAGCGAAGCTGGTCAAGAAATTCTTTTTCTATGGTTGTCCCCCGAAGGACGATATGATAATGCAGCTCATACAAGCTTCCCATATTCGTGGTTTTTACCCGGACCAACTCTGCTCCTTTGGTGTATTTTGCAAACAGGTCATCAAAAAGTCCTGTATAGTCAAGATTTTCGGGTATAGTAATCTTCAGCTCTTTTTCAATTTTTTTCTGTTCGCCAAACGGTACTGTATTCAAGAAGGTGGACATGGCACCAACGAGGAGAAGGAATAAGAAAGCAACGGCAAGATAGCCCATCCCGGTGGCCAGGCCGATAGCCATGGCAAAAAAGATGCTGCTGATTTCCCTTGCGCTTCCGGGTATGGAACGAAAACGTACCAAACTGAATGCGCCCATTACGGCAATGCCTGCCCCAATATTGCCGTTAACCATCATAATTACGAGTTGAACCATTGCCGGGAGCAGGGCCAGGGTCACGACAAAACTCTTGCTGTAAGCATTACGATACATATAGATACCGGCAACACCTAGCCCGAGCACGAGTGACGCCAAGGTGCATAATAGCAGCTGACCTAAAGTGACGGAACTGGTTGATAGGGTGTTGATAATACTGTCAAGCACAGATGTTTCCTCCCTTTTGGAACACTTTAGCTAAGAGGTGTTCTTTGTAACAGGCTCCATATTTGGAGAACGAGGTCGGATAGATTGCATGCATGGTCAGAAGTTGGGAGAGCCACAAGGGCATCGCACCCTGGAGTTTAATCTCCATGAGAGTTTTACCCGGCTCCAGAAGAGGAGTACCCCAATTACCCTGTGACAAATCAAGGTGGGATTCCCGGAAACGGATATTTTTGTCAAAGGTGATGCGTAATTCTTTATCCTCCCGGCCGAAAAGGGCTAAGCGGTCATAGGCGATATAGATCTTGGGGACGGGCCGGTACCTCAAAAGAAACCAATCGATTTCATTAAGTATATGTCCGTTGGATACTTCCGGCTTCTCTCCCAGCAAAAGATAACGCTGAGCCTGGGCAAGCGGGAGGGATATCCTTCTTTTTGTCACGATACCCTTGAATTTCTTTTTCAGCTCCAGGAACACTTCGCTATTAGCTTTGGGGACGCCGTAAGAGCGCAGTCGGAGCTTTTCCTTATAGACAGGTTTTTCTATGGATGTCCGGATGAGGGCATAGTTTTCGGTGTCGAAGTAAACATTGCCAATGGTGTGTAAACCGAAGCGATCTTGGGTCATATAGTTTTTCAAGTGCAGCATCAGAGCTTGATGCTGCTGTTCACTAAGCATATATTTCTGTTCAGAACGGGTGAAAACATCCTGCTGTTGTAGCATGTAAATGCCTCCTTAATTGAATTCCTCGCCTTAATCATATAATCCGGAACTGAAATTAGTCTGAAAAAAGGATTTCAGAGTAATTTCAGACTAAAATGATAAAGTATGTATAAGTAATATAGCATTGACTGATATCACACTGGATTCAAGAATATTTGTCGGCTATGATAAGATATAGTCTGGATGGTTGTGATAATGGAAGGAAGATATTTTGTGCGTATTTTGATTGTTGAAGATGAGACCCGTTTGGCGGAGGCACTGGGACAAATTATGACGGAACAGAAATACGCAGTGGACGTCGTGCATGATGGCGCTATCGGTCTGGATTACGCCATGAGCGGTATATATGATGTTATCGTGTTGGACGTAATGCTTCCGAAACGTAATGGTTTTGAGGTGGTACGTGAGTTGCGGGCTAAAAAAATTACCTCGCCGGTGATTCTTCTCACGGCGAAGGATGAAATCACAGATAAGATAAATGGACTGGATTGTGGGGCGGACGACTATATGACTAAGCCCTTTTCTCCCGGGGAGTTGCTGGCCCGTATCCGGGCCCTTTCCAGGAGACAGGGCGATGTAGTGTTGGAAGAACTGAACTATGCCGATCTGACCCTTAATTTAGCCACTTACAGCTTGAGCAGTGGAACCAAATCAGTTCATCTTGGATGCAAGGAATATGAGGTGCTCAGAATCCTGATGTCCAATCCGAAACTGGTGGTGCCTAAGGATGATCTCATTATCAAGGTTTGGGGCATCGAATCCAATGCCGAAGATAATAATGTGGAAGCCTACATCTCTTTCTTGCGCAAAAAGTTCTTTTTCCTGGGTTCTAAGGTCAATATAAACACAATCCGAAAAGTAGGCTACAGATTGGAGTCGGAAACACCGTGATACTGAAGCTGCGTAGAAAATTTATTCTGATTAACATGACCTTAGTAACTCTTGTGCTGGTTATCGTTTTTTCGTCGATTTGTTATTTCAGCTATCAGCGCATAAAAGAAGATAGCTACGAAGTCATGCAGAGGGCTATCGAGAGTAGAGGAGATATAAAGCCCCCCAAGCTTGAAATGGGGGGACAGCTACCGCGCAAACCTGTGCCGATTCTGCCGAGTTTTAGTGTCCTGGTGGATGAAAATGGGAAGATACTTTCTGCAACAAGGGCAAACGTAGACGTGTCTGAAGAGGTTATCGCAAAGATCACTGAACGTGTACTGGACTCTGGGAGACAGGAGGGTGTCCTCTTCGATATGCGGCTTCGCTTTCTTACGAAAGAAACTCCTGACGGGAAGAGAATTGCTTTTGCTGACATGGGCAGAGAATTGGACATGCTGACCAACCTGTTGTTGACTTTGATTTTGGTTGGGCTGGGAGGATTAACCGCTTTCTTCCTGATTAGTTTGTTCCTCTCCGCTTGGGCGCTGCGTCCGGTAGAAAAAGCATGGGAACAACAGCAGCAGTTTGTGGCCGATGCGTCCCATGAGCTAAAAACACCTTTGACAGTGATACTGACCAATATCGGAATTCTGCTCTCTCACCGGCAGGACACCATAGAACAGCAGGCGAAATGGATAGAGTACACACAAACAGAAGCCAATCGGATGAAAACGTTGGTCAATGATTTGCTTTTCCTGGCCAAATCTGACGCCGCCCAAATGCCGCTTCTGCAAACGAGACTAAATTTCAGCGAAGCAGTGTTGGGCTGTCTCTTGCCTTTTGAGCCGGTTGCTTTCGAGCAGGGAGTTGTTATCAATAGTGAAATTACCCCGGATATCAGCCTGGTAGGGGATGAGGGACAACTCAAACAACTGGTTGTCATACTGCTGGATAATGCGTGCAAGTATGCCGGGGAAAATGGAACAGTTAAGCTAAAATTGGAACGGATAAAAGAGCATATCTTTCTGTCGGTGAATAACACGGGTGGTACCATTCCAAGTGAACATTTGGAGCATATCTTTACGCGCTTTTATAGAGCGGATAGCTCAAGGTACCGTGAACAGGGCGGCTACGGCCTTGGACTCTCGATCGCCAAGACCATCGTGCAAAACCATCGGGGAAGAATCTCGGTAGAAAGCAATGAAAAAACGGGTACCACCTTTACAATATGGCTCCCGCATAAATAAACCCTATAGTGATAGGGGAGGATTCAAATTAGAATAGGTACTATGGGCTATAAGTTAAATGTATAAATAAAAAGACCACGTTTCAGGAAATGAAACATGGTTTTTTTGATGCTCTGAGGGTTTTCATCATAGGGTGAAGACCCTTTTCTCTGTATTTTTTCAAAATTAACAATGAAAATATTACTTATTAGCTTGTCCATGTCGCATAATAAAGTAAAATGTTGGTAAAAAATATAATAACTGGTACATAATGCAACAAAATAATACATAGGGACTCCCTTATAATAGGAGTCGTGAAAAGAATACGTGGAGACGTTGAAGTATATGCCGTCAATTGGGCGCTAGGCATATATGGAGTCAGTGGCGCAACCGACCCTGAAAAGTTCACTAAGGAACCGGGGTTTTTTATTTTGTCTAACCTTAGATAAAGAGGGTGATTAATATTATTAAAAAACTAAAAAGGGGAACTTCCTTAATCCTGATTATGCTTCTTATCGTCGGTCTTATGGGTAGCCCTGTCGCCATGGCAAGTGGTTTACCCGATTCTACCATTGATATCAATACGAAAATTACCGCTGATCTGGTTCTACACAGCCAGGAACCTGGCATTGATGACGCCAGTTCTTGGTTTCCCGGTCTAGCCAAAAAGGGAACGGTCCGGATTACGAATAATGCCTTCTACAAAGTAAAGATAAGCAATATTGGCTTACAATTAGAGGACTTATCTGATCCGGCACTCTATGACGCCTTCGCTGACAACATGGAGTTTACCATCAAAAGGACCGATGAGAGTGACCCCATCTATAGCGGCCCTTTTAAGGGAATCATGTTCGTGGAAGGCAGCGGAGTCTACAAAGGGAAGGACGTCAATATTACCATCGACAGGCTGGGGTCCCTAGACTTTGAATGTACCGTAGCCATGAAACTAGAAAAAGATCAAGCTAACAATACGCTGCAGGGTTTAAAGTCACATATCACGCTGCGCTTTAACACCAATGAGCTTCCTGCGCCCTCATCGGATGGTGATGGGGGAGGAGCAATAGTAGGCTACATGATCTCCGACATGTCGCCTGATCACTGGGCTTATGAGTGCGTACAAAACTTAATCAAGCAAGGAATTATCACCTTGGAATCCGGCAACAAGATAAGACCCGAGGATGGTCTCAACAGGGCGGAAGCGGCAGTGCTGATTGGGAAAGCGCTGGGGCTTGAGCCGGTAAATAGTTTGTTCTCCGGGTATCTTGATCCTCTGCCGGATTGGGCGCGGGGCTACATAATCGCAACTTCGGAAGCCGGTATTTTTCATGGCTATCCTGGCTGGCTCTTCAAACCAAATAAAAAGATTACCAGGGAGGAATTGGCCTGTGTCCTGGTCCGGGCTTTCAAAAAGACACTTGATGGAGACGTAACGCTCCCCTTTACCGATGCCGACAAGATTTCAAGCTGGGCTCTTGAGGATGTTAAGATCGCGGTACAGCATAATCTGATAGGGGGTTACCCGGATGGCACTTTCCAACCGGACAGCTTTATCACCAGGGCTGAATCCTTCAGTATTGTTTGCAGGATACTAAAGTCTTAAGCCCAATAAGTCCGAAACACTTGGGATTATAATCCTTCTTGGCATTAAGTTTTGACAGTTTCTTAGGAGTTTAAATCATATCGTAACTCGATAAGGAGTTGATGCCCATGTCAGTTTTGTCAGAAAAGAGAGGCCGCAGGAACTATATAATTGTCCTTTCCCTCGTAATGCTTGTATCCCTGAGTATTGTGGGAATAAGTTACTCCTTCTGGAATGACAACCTGCCGGTAGAGCTTACCGGCATAACGGGTAACCTTGACGCTGAGATCATTCTTCAGCCCGGGACAGATGCAGCATGGTCACTGGCTGGCAACACCCTTACTCTGAACGTACCCAGCACCACGGCTGGAACGACATTCTCCGCTTATTACCGGATTAAGAACATGGGGACAATCCCAATTAAATTCAAGGCCAGCACTCCTGACCCTGGAATCTTCACTACTCTGGAACCTGGCGTGGATTGGGTTGTATTAGACGAAGGTGAGGAGTCAGCCGCTCAGTATACCATCACGGCTACGGCACCTGGTGCGCTGGGTATATACAACAGTTTTTCGGCAACCATTGAAATAAAACAATGGAATATGCCTTAATTTAGGAGGTGAGTGGTGAAAAGTAAGGCTGTACTATACTATCCAATATAATTCCTAAAACCTTTATTTATGAAAGGAGAAAGAAAAATGAGAAAAACCATGTTATTATCCCTGACCTTGGTCTTGACCCTGATGATCCTAGGTGTAGGTTATGCCTATTGGACCGACAATCTTAAGGTGGAAGCTACTGTTAACACAGGGGTTTTTGATCTTCAATTTGTAGGTGACGTAATTCCTGCCGACAATAATAAGGTAGAATTTGCTGCAGCTAATGAATTTTCGGCCGGCAAGTTTGTCGCCTATACCCAAGGCGGCGACTCTCTCGGTGTAGTTGTCGGAGATGAAGCTGTGGACCAAGAAAAGGACAAAATAACGCTCACCTTGCAGAACCTCTACCCTGGCGCTGCAGGTGACTTATACTTCATGTTGGCAAACTACGGCACGGTTCCTGCCGAGCTTGAGAGTCTTGCAGTTACTGTCGTCGATGGACTGCCCGCAGGAGACTTTTCAGATCATTTTTACACGGGCTTAGAGTACAAAACAAGTGCCGGCGCTCCTGCCTATACCCCGGTGACTGCGCTAGTTCCTGTTGATACTCTGCAGGCCGTAGTGGCCGGAGCGGCTGGTGTTGCTTTAAGAGGTGAACAATTAGATGCCGGCTCTTATGATGTGGATTTGATGAGCGAAGGCGATCCCCTATTTATTAAAATACCTTTTGAATTCAAAGATATCGACGCTGATGATACTTTAGCAGTTGGCGCAGAAGAATTTGAAGACGACACCGTTACGATTACAATTGATCTTACCTTTAGACAGTGGAATATATAACTATTTAGTATGAGGAAAGAGCAGGAAATATCAGGCTGGTTTCCTGCTCTTTCTAAATAAACAGTACGAGGGGGGCATATTATGAAAAAGCTGTTGGCTATTATTTTCCTTGTATTATTCGTGGGCTTTTTTTCACTGCCCGGGGTTTACGCTGCCTGGAGTGACAATATTACTATCAACGGTTCCATCACTGTTGACCATTAAACTGGGATAAAATTTTTAACCGGTTTACGGGGGTGTTTTTTATAGCAGGCAGAAAGCGTACTATTACCCATGCCAAGGCTGTGAAGGCCTTGTTTCTTGTAGGTATATTATGTTTTATATATTTGCTGGATACCTTTCCTTATTTAAGAAACGCCATAAATGATAGTTTTATCTATAATTATATTCTAAAGCCCTTTATCTGGCTTATCCTGGCTTACACGGCCTGGCGTTTGCCGCGTTCAGCTCCGGCAGCCTCACTGCGTTTTAGGATTCTTCTGAAGCAGATGGCTTTTGTCTGTGCTGTTTTTTATATTGTTTTCATGGTAGCAGGGGGACTCCTAGACGGATTTGGCAAGAGTCCCTATTCTTTCACTCCGCTGGGAATTCTTTTTAACTTCATCTTAGTTGGCGCCACACTGCTAGGGACTGAGTTGACCCGGGCTAATCTAGTTAATAACTTAGCTGTGAAGCGGTCGTTCTTAAGTATCGCAATTATAAGTGTTTTTTTAACCTTCATAAATATTCCGTTACTGCAAATCCTGGCATTGGAAGACGCTCAAAAGGCTGTGCAGATGGCAGGGAACCAGGTCCTTCCCCTTTTTTCGGAACAGTTGATGGCTTCTTATCTGGCCTACCTGGGCGGACCTGTGCCGGCTATGTTTTATATGGGAACACTCCAAGCATTCCGATGGTTTTGTCCTATTCTACCTAACCTGGCCTGGGTCGGCAAAACCCTGCTGGGAACGTTGGTTCCCTTTGTCAGTCTTATGGTAGTCCAAAGTATTTACGAAAAACAATCCTGGGAGTTTAAACGACACAGGCATTCAAGGGAGAGTGCATTTGGCTGGGTCGTGGCAAGTGTTTTTTCGGTATGCATGGTCTGGTTCGCCGCGGGATTATTCCCTATTTATCCTCAGGTCATTGCGACAGGAAGCATGGAGCCTCTAATCAAACCGGGTGACGTGATCCTCGTTAAAAAAATCAATGGCCAGGAGGCCCAAATCGGAGATATCATCCAGTACCGCTTGGATGAGGTGTATGTGGCCCACCGTGTCGTAGCTGTCGTCAAAGGAAAAGGGGAGCTTTTTCAGACCAAGGGCGACAACAACTCGTCAGCAGATTCCCAGTATGTTGAACCTGGTCAGATCAAAGGTAAGGTAATCCATATTGTGCCTAAGTTAGGATGGCCGACCCTTCTGTTAAAAAGTGGGGGTAATCAGCCGCCGGAAAACCTCGAGACTTAAATATAAATATTGGGGGTTGACCTCATGAAGCTTATCACACAAAAGCAGAACATTGAAAAAAGAGTACGGTCTGTACTTATAACTTGCTTGGGCTGTCTTTGCGCTCTGATGCTTATTTTACTGGTTTTGGCGTGGACAAGACCAGGTATTGTAGAAGAGAAAATTTCCAGTTATTCATATAACCATAAGGCTGAAGTGGACTACAGTGTTTCCCTAAACAGCAATCCTATTTATAGCGAGGATCGCCTGGGTAAAGGTCAGTACTATCTCACGCCATTTGTCCGGCGCATCGATACTACGTTCACCTACCAGTTTAATGGGGACATAGATGCGGACATCAAAGGAGATTATCAGGTAACTGCTTACTTGCAGGGTGTTCAAAAGGAACTGGATAAGACCTTGATACTTTGGAGCAAGCCTTATCCCCTTTTAGCAAAAGAAACCTTTCAGGTGAATGGGAAACGAGTATCATTGAACAAAGAGATACCTATCGACCTTAAACCATATAATGATTTTATTAGTAGGTTTTTTGAAACTTATAGAATACAAACAGAGGTAGTTTTAAATATTTATTGGAATGTTACAGTGGAAGCCCAAACCGCAAAGGGCCCTGTAAAAGAAAAACTGATGCCGGTTATGACCATACCCCTGAATACGAAGTATTTTCAAATAACCGGCGAGTTAGCCCCAAATAAGAAGGGTGTGCTTGAGACTACCGTGATTAAACCTGATCCGATTTATAAGATTAAGGTCACCATATACGGCATCCTGGCAATCCTCTTTTTAAGCGGACTGCTATTCTTACGTTTCCGGACCGAATCTGCCCCTGTGGATTTCCTGCAACAACAGTTGAAGAAAATCAGGAAAGAATACGGTGAACGTCTCGTGACACTGGACCGTGAATTTGTTTGGGGAAATGAAAACATAATTCCGGTAAAGACCTTTGAGGATATAGTACGTGTCGCCGATGAGTTGAGTAAACCGATAATCTATAGTAATATCCAAGGCGAAAAGAGCCCTGCCTTTTGCGTCTTAGATGAACCTCGGATTTTTACGTACTGTCTGGCTGTAAGAACGGAAAGCGCTTCTATGGGATTGCCGCCAGATGACCTTTCTTTAGCTACCTGAGTTAATTTTTGGCCCAAATCCATGAATGCATTGTTAAAAGGAGAGGAATAAAGATAAGGCTTGCGCGGTTTCGTATCAAGAAACCACGCAAGCCTTATTTTCGTACAAATAGCGGGGTCATTCTTCTGCTTTATTGAGCACTTCTTTGGCCACATCAATAAAAGCCCTGGTGGCTCGTGAAAGATATTTCCCCTCCCGATACATCGCCACTAACTGTAAAGTTGTTTTCTGTGGATTACCCAAAGAGAAAAACAGTGGAGTTGGCGGGGCCTCTACCCAGGTATCGACTACAAAGGACACTCCCACACCTGTCGCTACAAGGTTTTTGATAGTCTGCATACTGCTGCTTTCTAAGCGCACCTTAGGCGTAAAGCCCGCCTGCAGAAAAAGCTCGTTTGTCACCTGACGCAGGCGCGTGCCGTTTCTCCGGAGAATAAAGTAGTTATCACGGAGTTCGGACAGTTGAATCACCGGTAAATTTAAAAAATTTTGCGGGAACTCAGATATTCTCTCTTTTAGAGGGTGATGGGGAGGGACTATTACTAATACTTCCTCATTTGTTAAAGTCTCATAAACCAATTGGTCGGAAGAAACAGGCAAATTAATGATTGTTACATCGGTCTTACCCTGAACAGTTAATTCCTCAAGCTCGGCCGAGGAGCCTTCCGTAAGGGCCACCTCAATGCCTGGATACTTTTTGTAAAAAGCCGGTAAAATGCTTGGCAGGATCAAAGACCCTCTGTGTCTGGGTATGCCCAAACACACCCTGCCTTTTTTTAAGCCCTTGATATCCTCGAACTGTCTCATGAGCCCGTCCTCTAAATCGAGTATGCGCCGGGCGGCCTCGACAAAAAGCTCGCCGGCATACGTGAGCTCAAAATGGGTTGTAGTCCTCTCAATAAGAAGAAGACCAAGTTTTTCTTCAAAATTTGATATGTATTGGCTTAGGGAAGGCTGTGAGATGTAAAGTGCGTTTGCTGCCTTTGAAAAGCTTTTAAGCTCAGCAAGGGTAACAATGTATTCGAACGGTCTCAGATACATAAGAACCCCCCACCCGAAAACTTATAGTGTCATACTATAGTTTATATAATTTAAAGGTATTAGACTAATACTTCAATTAGTGCTTGAATATAATTATACAGTAAAATCGAAATAAATGTAAGATATCCCACAAATGGTAAGATGTGCAACAGGAAAGGAGATGATAGGCAGTGAAAAAAAACCTTACATACCAACTGATTGAAAAACACCTGGTCTCGGGCGAGATGAAAGCAGGGTGCGAGATAGCTCTGAAAATTGACCAAACGTTAACGCAGGATGCTACCGGTACCATGGCATATCTTGAGTTTGAAGCTATTGGTATACCAAAAATAAAAACCGAGCTGTCGGTGAGCTATGTTGACCACAACACCCTGCAGGTAGGCTTTGAAAATGCTGATGACCACAGATTTTTGCAAACCATAGCGGCTAAACATGGTATACATTACTCCAGAGCGGGGAACGGTATATGCCACCAAGTGCACCTCGAACGCTTCGGCGTACCCGGGAAAACTCTTCTAGGCTCGGATAGTCATACCCCTACCGGCGGTGGGATAGGGATGCTTGCCATTGGCGCCGGAGGGCTTGACATTGCTATGGCCATGGCAGGGCATCCCTTCTTCGTCAATATACCAAAGGTGGTAAACGTCAGGTTAACAGGGGCTCTGCGGCCATGGGTCGCAGCAAAGGACGTGATTTTAGAGCTGCTTCGTCGTTTGACGGTAAAAGGCGGCGTAGGCAAGGTGTTTGAATACAGTGGTGAGGGCGTTTTAACTTTAACGGTACCCCAGCGCGCTACTATAACTAATATGGGCGCCGAGCTGGGCGCTACCACATCAATATTTCCGAGTGATGCCCAAACAAGGGCATTTTTAAAAGCTCAAGGCCGCGAGGAAGTCTTTGTTGAGCTGAAAACCGGCGGCAATTATGAATACGACGAGGTAATAGAAATTGACCTTTCGGAGCTGGAACCGCTTATCGCTAAGCCGCATATGCCCGATAAGGTTGTGACCGTAAAGGAATTATCCGGGCTTAAGGTAGACCAAGTGTTTATCGGTTCTTGCACAAACGCATCTTATTTGGATTTGGTTAAGGTAGCAAAGATACTCAAGGGCCAGACGGTGCATCCAGATGTGAGCATGTCCGTGGCCGCGGGTTCAAAGCAGGTGCTTTATATGCTTGCCAACGAAGGTTATCTAGCCGATATCATAGCATCCGGCGCCAGAATTTTAGAGTGTACATGCGGCCCCTGCGGCGGTTCAGGGCAGGCGCCCGCAAGCGGCGGCATATCCTTACGCACGAACAACCGCAATTTTGAAGGCAGATGTGGTACAAAGGACGGACAGGTTTATCTTGTCAGCGCTGAAACAGCTACCAGCTCGGCTCTGGCGGGTTATTTAACCGATGCCCGGAATATGGGAGAGCGTCTGGAGGTGGTTATTCCGGACAGATTTGAAATTGACGACAGCATGATAATAGTACCATCGGAAAAAGGCGAAGATGTAAAGGTTATCAAAGGACCGAACATTAAATCACTACCGGAATTTAAACCTTTAGAGGATCAAATTGCCGGCACGGTTGTCATTAAGGTTCCTGATAACATCTCTACGGATCACATCATTCCGGCCCATGCGGGTATAGTAGCTCTGCGCTCGAATATTCCGGCCATCTCGAAGTATGTGTTCAGCGGCATAGACAAGGACTTTTCAAAGAGGGTGCTTGAAGCCGGTTCCGGTATCATCATTGGCGGCCAGAACTATGGGCAAGGCTCCAGCCGTGAACACGCAGCCTTAGGTCCCAAGTATCTTAACATTAAAGCTGTTATCACCAAATCCTTTGCCAGAATCCACAACCAGAACCTGGTTAATTTTGGTATTATACCCCTGACTTTCGCCGATCAAAGTGATTATGACAAGATTAACCAAGGGGATAAGCTGGAGATTGTGGATTTACTGGGATCGCTTGAACAAAACAAAATCCAAATCAGAGACACGACAACCGGATATACCTTTAAGGTACGCCACGACTTAAGCGACAGACAGATTGAGGTTATCAAAGCGGGTGGATTGCTCAAATACTCGCAAATTTGAAGGGAGTGTAATTTATGATTGGGATACCATGTACTGTCATGAGAGGAGGCACCAGTCGCGGACTGTATTTTTTGGAAGATGATTTGCCAAAGGACGTTGCTCTGCGCAGAAAAATAATTTCTAAGGCGTTTGGAAGCCCTGACCCCACCGGTATGCAGATAAACGGCATGGGCGGTACCTTCGCCAATATGAACAAGCTTGCTATCATAAGCCGCCGTGAGGGGGAGCCCAACACGGTGAACTACGAATTTGGGCAAATAGATATCTATAGCTGGACGATCGACCAAAAGGCTAACTGCGGGAATATCTCCTCGGGCGTAGGCGCCTTTGCGATTGAAAAGGGGCTTATCGATTTGATTGAAGAACCGATAACCAAGGTGCGGGTCTTTAATACAAATACCCAAAAATACATACTTGAGCACGTGCCCGTAAAGGATGGCAAGGTTAATTACGAGGGAGATTTCAATATCGCCGGCGTAAATGCCTCAGGAAGCAAAATACGTCTTGATTTTTTAGACCCGGGCGGTGCTACAACCGGGCGTCTGCTGCCTACCGGCAATGTCACCGATATTATCAAGACGGATAATTACGGGGAGTTCGAGGTCTCCATAGTGGATGCGGCCAATCCGTTCGTCTTTATACGTGCCGAGGATGTGGGTATGGACGGTACAGAACAGGTGAGCGATATTATGGCGAAACCCGGAGAACTGAAAAAAATGCTTGAGATCAGGGCCGCTACGGCTGTATACATGGGAGACGCAAAAAATATCGCCGATGCTTACGAAAATTGCAAGGCCACACCGAAATTCTGTTACCTGGCAAGTCCGAAACCTTACGCTTCGGCTACCGAAGGATATATCAATGAGGGCGATATTGACATTCTGGCGCGTATGCTCTCCATGGGCAAGCCGGGGCCGATTATGGCCCTGACCGGAGCTATCTGCCTGGGCGTCTCCTTAAAAATAAAGGGCACAATACCTCAGCTTCTCTTAAGGCCTGAGGCAAACGCCTCTAACGATTTGCGGATAGGACATCCGTCGGGCGTTTTACCGGTAACGGTGGATGTCAGGTACGAAAACGGTAAATATCAAGCGATAAGCGGCACGGTGTACCGCACAGCCCGAATGTTAATGAATGGTACAATTTATGTAATGTTATAAAAGAATGTTATTAATGTTATAAATGACATTATTATGGAGGGAATGATGATCTTGAAGAAAAAGGAAGTAAGGGTTTTAACTCCGTTAGGAATGATGGGTTACGGCATACCCGAAAAATGGTATCACAAGGGAGTTGAGTGGAAACCGGATGTAATAACGGTTGATGCCGGTTCCACCGATTCGGGTCCTCAGAAATTGGGACTCGGTGCTATGACCTGCTCCAGAGAGGCTTATTATAAGGAGTTTGAGCTGCTTCTGGACACTTGTTACAATAAAAAAATACCGGTTTTTATTAGTTCAGCCGGGGGCGATGGGACCAACGCCCATGTGGACATTTTCCTTGATATCGTAAAAGAGATTGCGGGGAAAAAAGGGTATCATTTTAAAATCGCCGCGATTTACTCCGATATTGATAAGGAATATATCAAGAAAAAAATCCGGCAGGGTAAGGTAGCGCCCTGTGGCCCTCTTGAGAATTTGACCGAGGAAGAGGTGGACCTGGCCTCGAACATAGTGGCGCAAATGGGATCAGAGCCTTTTATCAAGGCCATGAAGGAATGCAAGGATTTAGATATTATCATATCCGGTCGTTCTTATGACCCTGCACCCACGGCGGCATACGCTATCTACCACGGGTTTGACTTGGGCCTTTCCTGGCATATGGGCAAGATTATGGAGTGCGGCGCCCTCTGCGCCGAGCCGGCCGGACGCAATATTTTCGGGATAATGCACGAGGACGGGTTTACACTTGAGGCTCCCAACCCTGCCGAGAAGTGTAAAAGCTATTCGGTGGCAGCACATACGTTATATGAAAAAGCGCATCCCTATCTTCTACCCGGCCCCGGGGGTGTTCTGGACTTATCAGGCTGTAACTTTGAGCAGATCTCCGACTCGGCGGTTAAGGTTTCCGGGAGTAAATTCGTCCCCAAGACTTACACCGTAAAGCTTGAAGGGGCAAAGCCTGTAGGATTCAGAACCATCTGTGTTGCCGGAATAAGGGATCCGATTCTTATTGGCCAGATAGACAGTTACCTGGAACATATTAGAGAGCGGGTCGACGAGTTTGTAGGAGACCCCAAAAGCTACGAGCTTATATTCCACGTATACGGCAGAGACGGCGTTATGGGCGAGTGCGAGCCCGATACAGAGACAGTGCCGAAGGAGCTTTGTGTGATAATTGAGGTAGCGGCTGCAACGCAAAATCAAGCCAATATGATCTGTAATAAAGCAAGAACAGAACTTCTTCACTATCCATATGAGGGCAGAATAGCCACCGGCGGGAACTGCGGCTTTCCCTTTACCCCGCTGGAGATCCCGTTAGGAGAAGTGTGCAAATTCAACGTATATCACATAATGGAGATAGACGATCCCACCGAAGTCTTCCCCATTAAGTATTTGGAGGTGTAGTTATGGCTAAAATGGTAGCCCTTAAGGATATTGCAAAGGTACTGCGCTCAAAAAACTCCGGCCCCTTTGAGGTTACAATTGACATTGTTTTCAAAAACAATGATGATTACAAAAAATTTATGAATTCGGGCGTTGTAACGACTGAACTTATCGCCAAGCTTTATAAGCTTCCCCAGGAAAAGATACTGACATTTTGCGGGTTCGAAGCTGCAAACGCCTTTAAAATTACAATACCCAGAAGACGGAACCAGGGGAGTATTGGGGAAACCGATATGCACGCCGCCCAGCAGCATGCACCCCTGCTGAGCATTATGATACCTTGGGATAAGGAATAAACAGAGAAATAAGTCCAGTGATTCTGAGGCAAAAGCTTAAGAAGGGCAATAAAAAAATATAAAAAGAGGAGAGGAGATCTAAAAATGAAAAAAACACTTCGGATTCTAGCCCTAATGCTAATTTGCATGATGATTGTTCCTGTCTTCGGTTGCGCGAAAAAGCAAGAGTTCCCGACAAGAGCCCTGGAAATGGTTATCCCCTTTGGCGTGGGAGGTGCCTCAGATATCTCTGCCAGAGAATTTGGCAAGTACCTCGAAAAATATGTAAAACAGCCGATCAAACCCGTCAATAAGGGCGGCAGCGGCACCGTGGAAGGCTTTGAGTATGCTCTGGCCCAGCCCGCCGACGGGTATACGCTTTTTGAGCTTACCACGTCGGTAATTATGAAGGAATCACAAAGCGCCGCTTCGAAAAAATTTACCGAGACTTTTGATCCCCTGGTTATGATGATGACGGACTTCCAAATTTTATGTACCTATAAAGGTAATGAGAAATTCAAAACCGCTGACGAACTGGTGACGTACGCCAAAGCCAATCCCGGCGCCGTCAAAATTGCCGGCATTTCCGCAGGAGCCGCTGATGACTGTACCCAATCCACGGTTGCAAAGGGTTTGGGCATCAAATGGACCTATGTACCTTATACATCAGGTTCTGAAATTAAAGCCGCCATTCTTGGCAAAGAGATAGCCCTCGTCCAGGATAAAGTGGCTTCTATTCTTCCGCTTTTGCAATCGGGCGATTTAATTCCGATACTTATCTTCGCCGATAACCGTGTTGATATCATCCCTCAGCTGAAAGGTATCCCCTGTATCTCCGATTACGGCATCAGCGGTATCCCCATCTCCTGGAGATGTATTGCTGTACGCAAAGATACTCCGAAAGAAGTTAAGGATATTCTTTTTAAGGCCTGCTCCGATACTTTTAACGATCCTGATTTCAAGGCATATAAAGAAAAAGAATTCTTAAATATTATGGATGTTGCCAAGACTCCGGAAGCAATCAGCAAGGTCTGGCAGGCGGAGCTGAAAGCGTATACTCAATTCTATAAGGAAACTGGGGTAATCAAGTAACTCGCACTTTTAGCAGGTGATATGCCGAAGGAGATGAGTTGGTATGGGAATGGCGTTAGGTTTTAACGGAATACTGATCATAGTCTTGTCCTATCTGTACTGGACAGCGACTAAATTCCTTGACACAACAATAACTACTGATTACTGGGGCGGCGACGGTTTCCCGCGGCTGGTGATCGCCTTGGCCCTGATACTTTTAATCTATGACAGTATAGTGACCTATAAGAAACTTCAGCGTAATAAAAGGGAGAATCTTCAGGAGAAAGATGTTTTTGAAAAGCCTGGGTTGAAGCTCTTGTTCACAGGAGTAATCTTACTGGCGCTTTATGTAGTGATTGTTGAACCGCTGGGCTATATGATTACTACAGCGCTTTTAGTCTTTATCTTCATGAAGGCCATGGGTTATAAGAGCAATTTCTGGGCATTAATATACACCGTTATACTGGTCGCCGCCACCCTGATGATTTTCGGGTATGTCTTCGGAACCTCCCTTCCGCGGGGGATCGGCTTCCTGAGGGAGCTTAGTTTTTATATCTACTAAACAATAGAAGAAGGTGGGCATATGGTAGGTACTCATCTACTTGATGCGCTGCAGTATGTATTTGATCCGCTGACCCTTTTGTTCATTGTCATAGGAACAGGGTTTGGGCTTGTCGGCGGTTCGCTGCCCGGCATCAGTTCTTCCATGTCGGTTATCCTGATTATGCCGTTTACTTTCTCCATGGAGCCTGTTCAGGCCATTGTCATGGTGGTGGCGGTATATGTAGGCGGGGCCTGCGGAGGAAGCATATCCGCAATTCTGATCAAAACCCCGGGGACTCCGGAAGCGATTCCGACGACCTTTGATGGCTATCCCCTCATGCAAAAGGGGCAGGCGGGAACGGCGCTCGGTCTGGCGGTAACGGCTTCTTCATTCGGCTCGATATTTTCAGCCTTTATGATGATGCTGGCGGCCCCTCTATTCGCCAGTGTTGCTTTAAAATTCCAAAGCGCCGAGTATTTTGCGCTGGCTGTCTTAGGCTTAAGCTGTGTCAGCAGTATAGGTTCAAAAAACCAGGCCCGTGCCTTGGTTGCGGCGTTAATTGGGCTTTTGATTGCTACCGTCGGTATAGACCCCATCAGCGGGGTGCAGCGTTTTACGTTCAACAAAACCTTTTTGGTAGGCGGTATTGAGATGATTCCGGTTATTATCGGTTGCTTTGCGATCTCGGAGGTTTTTGAAAATATCGAGACTTATTACAGGCGGGATGCTACAGTCCAGGCTGGAAGAGTAAGCATGAAGCTGCTGAAATTCTCCGAGATGTTCAAGATGTGGGTGCATTTCATCAGGTCCGCCATTATAGGGACCTTAATCGGTATCCTGCCGGCTGCGGGCGGAACTATAGCCTCGCTTTTGAGCTACAGCGTGGCAGTGAAAAGCGATAAGAACCCTGAACGCTTCGGCAAGGGCGCCTATGAAGGCATTATAGCCTCGGAGTCCGCGAATAATGCGGCTGTCGGAGGCAGTATGGTGCCGACGCTGGTATTGGGTATCCCCGGAAGCGGGACTGCGGCTATCATCATGATGGTCTTCATCCTGCACAACCTGCGTCCCGGGCCGCTATTAATGAGAGAACAGCCCACACTGCTTTATGCGTTATTCCTGGGTATAATCATCGCTTCCGTGCTTCTGTTTCTGCTGGGCAGATTCATTGCCAGAGAATTTGCACGGATACTGAAGCTTCCCTATCCGATGCTGGCCGCGTTCATCATAGTAATGGGCATTGTCGGGGCCTATTCCTTAAAAGGCAGCTACTACGATGTTATTCTGATGTTCATTTTTGGCATCATAGGATATCTCTTCAATAAATTCCAGTTTTCCATTCCCGCATTTGTGCTGGCCTTCATTTTAGGTGGCATGGCTGAAAAAACTTACCGCCAGCAGCTTATAATAAGTGATGGCAATTTTTTGGGAGTTTTCATGCGGCCGATTTCCTGTATAGTGCTGATTGCCTCAATTATTATCTTTATAAGCCCCTCATTTAAACATATCTTAAAAGCCTTTTCTAAGAAAGGCGAGTTGGTTGCCAAATAAAATGGCTATCACAATCTGACACGCAGGTATTAACAAAACAACAGCCCCTTTAGCGGTCGGCTGTTGTTTTCTTTAAAATCGGAGGTGAATGCTATGTATTACAATGCCCTAATGGAGGAATTCTTTCATTCTTTGGGCATTCCCCTGGTAGGTTTCGCCGATTTATCCCACATAAATGAGGATGCGCGGCGTGGATTTCGGTACGGTATTTCCATTGCTCTACCTCATTATAAAGATACCATAAAAAAAATTCTAGAAGGTTCTAGCCTCGAGGCCTTTAATGCCGTCAATGCAAGAAACAAAGAAATAAAGGAAATAGCGGCCAAAGGAGAAGAATTTATCGTAGCAAAGGGATTTCGTGCCTTTTCACAAGCATACATTAAACGCGATGAGAAATACGAAACGCCGCTTCCGCACAAAACGGTTGCCACTGCCGCCGGCATGGGGTTTATCGGCAAGTCATCCGCATTGATAACAAAAAAATACGGACCTGCCGTACGTCTCAGCAGCATACTGACCGACATGCCCTTTGAAACAGCACAGCCTATTATAAAATCCCATTGCGGTAATTGTAGAAGATGTGTGGACGCCTGTCCGGCGGGAGCGCTCTTAGATCACAATTGGTCAATAGCATCTGCCCGTACTGATATAATTGATATCGGCTCATGCAATGGGGAAATTTCCAGACGAGGAAAGGTTTATAATACAACGGGTGGGGCTATTTGCGGGGTATGTATAGCCGCTTGCCGGTATTCTCAAAACTATCTTACTGAGATCCGATAATAAAACTGGAGGAGGAATTATTTTGGTCGATTATGAAAGGTTAAATGCGTTTCTTCAAAAAAACCAGATTCATCATGTTACGGGGATGGATCATATTAAAAGGGTCCATGATATTTGCTTGAAGATCGCGAAGAAAACAAACAATGCAAATATCGATTATGATGTTTTACGGGTTGCAGCTTATTTGCATGATTGTGCCGTACCGGTATCCGGATCTCTTAATCATCATGAAAAAGCAGCTCAAACCATCGGTAATTTATTAGAGGAGATTGGACTGCCTCCGGAAAAACAAACCAGGGTTCTCGAAGCGATCAGAACACATTCCCGGCAAAAGAAAGGTTTGGTTCCGGAAACCCTAGAGGCTCAAATACTTAAGGATGCAGATGGGATTGACGGTATTGGGGCTGTCGGAATTCTGCGCGCGGTACTAAGAAGTTATGGTAACCAAAGCTATGACGGCGATGTAAACAAGAACGGGGTAAAATTGGTCAACAGCCGGATGCTAAATATTCAGGGAAGTGACAACGCGATTAGCACCGAGGTAGGAAAAAGAATGGCTGAAGAAAAAATAAGATTTCATCAATTGTTTATGAAAACGTTAGAGGAGGAATTAACTGAAACTAACGAGGAGGGGAAAGAATTATAAAAAATCTGTAACTTTGTGTTCGAATGCTGGCAAGGTTTTTTGCTGTTTTTTGCTGGAAAAAAGAAAGTTTGCCTTGACGCAAATGTTAAGGGTAGGTATGCTAGATATGGTTTGGCATGGTTTTCAAAGCAGAAAATTTTGTATATTGGAGTTGGGGGAGAGAGGTAAACCTCAGTGGATATAGCATTTCGAATTAACGATTACCGTAAGTATTTTATTTTTGCTGTTGCTTCCCTGGCCTTGCTAATGTCCTCGATAGATTCAACTATTGTAGCGACAGCGCTGCCGTCAATTGAAAAAAGTCTTGGCGCTGGACTGAACTGGACAGGGTGGGTTATTACAGTCTACCAGCTGACGATGATGACCATGATGCCCTTAATGGGTCGTATAAGTGATGAGTGGGGAAGAAAGAGGGTATTTTTAGCCTGCGTTATTATTTTCACGGGCAGTTCATTAATGTGCGCCCTTTCCACGAACATTTATATGCTGATTTTCTCTCGTTTCTTGCAGGCCATGGGTGGCGGAAGTTTAATGCCCTCGGCCGTGGGCATTGTCGGTGATAACTTTAAGGAACACCGAGCTCGGGCCATCGGGTTGTTTACGAGTATTTTCCCGCTCGGCGGAATAATCGGGCCGGCGCTGGGTGGTTTTCTGCTAAATGCTTATAGTTGGAAGTCTATTTTTTTGGTAAACCTGCCAATCGGGGTTGTACTGATAATTTTGGCTTATGTTTTGCTGGATAAGGATTCCGTGGCTACCCGCACCAAGGTTGATTTTATCGGGGCCGGCCTGTTTGCGGCGATGATAATAAGCATTATGTACTTTATGACTAGACTCGGAGAAGGCCCGGAGATCGCTGCAAAACTAAATAATTATCTTTTACCGGTATTATCAGTTGTTTTTTTGTTATTGTTCCTGCGCAGAGAAAAAAGGACAACAACCCCTATTTTAGATCTGGCCCTGCTTCGCAACAAATCCTTTGCGGCAATCAATCTTTTGAACATAATCTACGGTACATGTGTCTTTGGTATAGCAGCCTTTATTCCCTACTATGCCCAAGTAGTCTATGGAATGTCCAACCTGGCAAGTGGGGCTCTGCTTTCAGTTAGGGCCGTCGGAATGATGGGAACCGCCGCAATAACCAGCATGCTGCTCGAACGCACCGGGTACAGGCTTCCAATAGCCTTAGGTTTTCTGGCCTTTGCTTTGAGCACAATTGGCTTGATTCCTTTTTTTCATGTCTCTCAAATTATGGGCATAGCGATTTCGGATCATTGGTGGCTGGGAATACTTGTTTTTGTTTCCGGGGTGGGTGTAGGGCTTGCCGGTCCCCCTTCCAAT